>CAZXUA010000029.1:0-31444 GCA_964643755.1 uncultured Desulfatiglans sp.
GACAACCACAGGCGTTCTTCGCTCTTATGTTGTTATGCATTTTACAACCAAGCTGAGTTTCCAGTTTGCTGTCAATATTTATCGTCATCTGTTAAAACTGCCGCTCGAATATTTTGTAAAACGTCATATAGGTGATATTGTTTCACGTTTTGGGTCTCAGAGAAACATCCAGAATTTTTTAACATCGAGCATTATTTCAGGCATCCTTGATGGACTTATGGTTATAATAACCATGGTGATGATGCTTATTTACAGTAGAATTCTTTCAATAATTATTTTTGTGACTGTCTTATTTTATGCAATAATCCGCATCTCAACATACAGATGGATTCGTAACAGGACAGAAGAACAGCTAGTTGCAGCGGCAAAAGAAAATACAAATTTTATGGAAAATATAACAGCCATGCAGGGCATCAAGCTCTTTAGTAAAGAGACAGACAGACTCTCCGTATGGCAGAATTATTTTGTGGATGTAATAAATACCGGCCTTAAGGTTCAGAAATTTGGTATATGGATAGGAGTTGTTAATGGATTTGCCTCAAGCCTGAGGTCAATACTTATACTATACATTGGAGCAAAGGCTGTTCTTGATACTGAATTATCAATCGGTATGCTCATGGCCTTTACATCATGGGGAGGGTCATTTATGACGAGGGCATTAAGCCTGTTGGATACAGCCATTCAATACCGTTTGCTGGATGTTCACTTAACAAGGCTTGCCGATATTGTTTACACAGATGTGGAACAGAAAATGGAGGGTTCAGGCGTCCCTTCCATAAATGTGTCATCCAAACCAATTATTGAGGTTAAGGATTTGGCATTCAGGTATTCCGAAGATCACCCATTTATATTCAGTAATGTGAATTTTGCACTCGAAAATGAAGAGACAGTCGCCATTATAGGCCCATCCGGATGCGGGAAATCCACATTATTAAAGCTATTATCGAGCCTTTATAAACCATCCCATGGTGAAATAATGATGTATGGGATGGATATAAAAAAGATAGGGTTTCAGCATTACAGGAGTAAGGTCAGTGTGGTTATGCAGGATGACCGTCTGTTAACAGGTTCCATATCCGATAATATATGCTTCTTTGATTCAACGCCTGATCAGGATGCTATTGAGAGAGCTGCTGATCTGGCTGCAATCCATAAAGAGATTATGGCTATGCCAATGCAGTATAATACCCTTGTAGGAAATCTTGGGGTAGCGCTGTCTGGTGGTCAGGTTCAGCGGATATTGCTTGCAAGGGCAATATATAAAAAGCCTTTACTTATGTTCCTTGATGAGGCTACCAGCCACCTTGATGTTGATAATGAAAAACTGGTGAACACCGCTGTCAAAGAATTAAAGATGAGCCGTATAATAGTAGCGCACAGACCTGAAACAATTAAACTCGCAGATCGTATATTCCAGATGGTGCCACAGGGGTTAATCCCGGTTATTCCTGAACAACTGGATTTTTATGAAGGTAAATTGTTTGAATAAGTGCTTCTTCGTCATTCCCGCGAAGGCGGGAATCCATTTTAATATGATTAAAATCACACAAATGGATACCCGTTTGCACGGGTATGACGACATCAAAGGAATATTCCCTTATTAAACTATTGTTCTAATTCGTTCTGGAAATTTTATGAATAATTTAATTAATCGACTTATACAAAAAGGCTCACCCTTCGAGCTTCAGGATGCTGTAATAAATGGTATTCCATGCAAAATATTTCCACATGGACCCAAAACCTTGCAGGATGTTTTCGTAAAAGCCGCTTCATTTAAACAGAATGAATTTATCGTAGATGGTGAGCACCGATTAACATTCAGCCAGACCATAGAAAAAGCAAAATATTTTGCTTACACTTTAAAGACTCAATATGGCATATCAAAAGGAGATCGGGTTGCCCTGTTGATGCAAAACAGCGCAGAGTGGATTATAGCCTTTATAGCAATTCATATAGCAGGAGCAGTATCAGTTACTATTCATGCAGATTCCTTAAAAGAAACTGTTGTAAAGGCCATAGAAATAACAAACTGTAAATCAATAATATGTGATCAGGAGAACATAGAAAAACTGGATGCAGTTAACTCAAAATGCTCTGTTATTCTGTTTTCAAATATAAAATTAGATGAGGAAAAAACAGATATTACTGCTTCACCGGTTTATGAATTAACTAAATCAGACCCCGATGATGAAGCCTTAATATCATTTACATCAGGTACAACAGACACACCAAAAGGGGTTGTACTCAGCCACCGCAATATGACAACCGGTTTAATGAATATGATGCTGGGTGGTTATATGATGAGTTATCGTGCTCCTAAAAAGGTACCAGGGGCACAGGCTAATATTCAGAATATGCAGCCATGTTCATTGCTGTTATCTCCTTTATCCCATATTGGCGGATTTTCAAGTATTATGCTCATGGGTTACCTTGGCGGGAAAATAGTTTTAATGAACGGGTGGGATGCGAATAGAGCTGCCTCACTTATTGAAAATGAAAATGTGAGATCAATAAATGGGGCCTCTATCGATATGATAAGAGAGTTGATGAGATCAGATAACTCCATAGATAGACTAAAAACATTGACCAACATTAATATTCATGGAACCGCATTAACCCGGAGTTTTATAAAAGAGATTGCCGATACGTTCCCTTCGATAAGCATTGGAACAGGTTATGGGATGACAGAGACATGCGGATCCATCAGTAATGTTACAGGAACCGAATTGATAGATAAACCCAACTGGACAGGGCCAATAATCCCAGGCGTTGATATCAAGGTGGTTGATGAGGCAAGAGTACAACTCCCGGTTGGTGAATTAGGTGAAATATGCATAAGAGGGGCAATGGTTATGAAGGGGTATGTTTCTGATTCTGATACCTCCAATGATGTTACAAAAGATGGATGGCTTAAAACCGGTGATTTAGGGTATCAGGATACAGAGGGGAAACTTTTTGTCACTGATCGGCTCAAAGATATTATCATCTGTAATAATCAACAAATTTCAACCGGTGAATTGGAACGTATCGTTAGTGATCATGCAAAGGTTGATGAGGCAGTAGTATTAGGAATGCCTGATTCAGAAAGGTGTGAAGGTATAGTGATAGCAGTTTTACCAAAGGATAAAGATAATACTAGTATGGAAAAGTTGACACAGGAACTGCATTCCACAACTGATTACTATCTTGTTAACATTAAATGTATTATTGTTGATTCTCTGCCCAGAACGGCATCTGGCAAGGTTAATAGGAATGAATTAAGGAAAAAGATAGCACTTGATGCTAGATACTAGATACTAGTATTCCGATTCATTAAAAGAGTAACGAATTATTTTGCAAAATCAAATTTTTTCCAGCTATATACAACTGGCGCTTCATTTACTTCAGAAACCCATTTAAGGATTCTTTCTTTTAGTTCTGCTTTAGATTCAACTCTTATGTACTTGAGAAACGTTCGTGCCATTTTGGAGAACAAGGATTCAACCAGATTTAACCAAGAGCCGTGTTTCGGCGTGTGAACGTATATAAATCTATTAGGAACTGTCTTCAAATAGGACATGGTTTCCTTAGAAATGTGCGCCGAATGATTATCAAGAATTAAACGTATGCTACAGTTTTGGGGATATGCTTGATCAATTTCTTTTAAAAAGCTGATAAATTCGCGACTTCGATGCCTATCATGAACTTGAGCAATTACCTTACCGGTGTGAAGATCCAAACCGGCTAATATTGAAACAGTCCCCAATCGCTTATATTCATAATCTCGCTGAATTTGTTTGTAACCCTTTTCAAGATTCGGATTTAGATCAGGAGCAGTGTTTTTAATAGCCTGAACTCCCGGTTTTTCATCAACTGAAACTGTTATTGTATCGGGTAAAATATCAGGTGGCATTTTGTTTTGCAAATTAACTTCTTTATAAACACATAGAACTTCCTGCATTACCTTTTCAAATTCAGGATCTCGCTTTTCGAGGTAATATTTAACTTTGTGAGGCTGTAACGATTGATCCTTTAGGATTCGTTGGATGGTCGCCTTTGCAGCTTTTTTCAAGCAATCATGGCCTGCTGCCGGAGCGTATTTTCTGGTATGCTCGGCCAGTTTGCTATGTGTCCAGATTTCAGCGGCATATCCTAATTCTTTTGGCTTGGTACAGGCAACATTAACAACCCATGCTTTAGCTTCAAGGGTAATGACTGGCAACTTAGGGGAATGATATTGATCTTGTGTTCCAGTCTCTATTCCTCGTGCTAAAGCTCTGTCAATCCATTTGTATATTGCTTTTCGACTGAGGCCAACTATTTGCTGAATCTTAGTAATGTTTTCACCTGAGTTATAATAAATCAATATTTTTGCCCGTTGTACTTCTCGCAAAGGTTGAGTTTGTGATTGGGCGATACGTTTAAGCTTATCAAGCTCTTCAGAGTTTAATTTGAGCTTTGCTCTTGTCGTTTTTCTGGCCATTGCTTTCTCCTATTTTAAAGGACTAGGGAAAGTATAGCATATTATATTATTTATGTAACCTTTTTATTGAATCGAAATACTAGATGCTGGATACTAGATGTCAGTTGCTGGATACTGGATGCCAGTGTGTAGTATCCAGTGATAAGGATCGGTGGTTAGCAATTATTTAAAAAGAGTTTTAAGGCTCGCAATATTCATTAATCTGAGAGGGATTGCATGAGCTACAAGAATCTGGATATCTGGCAGGAGGCACGAACGATTGTCATCGCAATCCACAGTATGACAATAGAAAAATTACCGAAATATGAGCTATATGAAGAAGGGAGTCAGATTCGTAGGTCAGTTAAATCAATAAAAGCTAATATTGTAGAAGGTTATGGCAGGAGAAAGTATAAACAGGAATTTGTAAAATTCTTGATTTATTCCTTGGCGTCTTGTGATGAAACAACAGATCATTTAGAAACATTATATGAAACAGAATCTCTAAAAGATGAAAAACTTTATAATGACATTCATGAACGCCTGCAAACTCTGGGAAAGAAATTAAACAACTTTTTACAGGCAGTTGAAAAAGGCCATAACACGGAAAAGTGAAGTTGAATCCCATTTATGTAATTCTATCCAGGATCTAGAACCCATATTCAAACTAATATCCAGCATCAGGAACCCAGGATCAAGCATCGCGTATCCAGATTCCTGTATTTATTCAGTATCGAAAATCCAGAATCTGATTTCTAGCGTTTTATTATCCAGTATCCAGCATCAAGTATCAGTATTTATCCAGGATCAAGTATCCAGCATCTAGGATCAATCTTTACATTATTTTGAAAGGAAAGCTTATGTTAGCACACGAACAACACAACAATAACCTACAACTGACAGAAACCGAAAACATCGTCAGCAAGATTTGGTCAGAAGTACTTCAACAAAGTAAAATCAATCCGGAAGATAACTTTTTTGAGATGGGTGGAGACTCATTGATGACTATGATGGTAATGTTCCGTGTAAAGGAGGTACTGCATATTGATATGCCTCCTTACACGATAAGCCAGTCTCCGACGCTACGGGAGTTTTGTCAAAAGATAGATGAACAAATGGCTGAATCTGAAACAAAAGCATTGCCAGAAGAATATTTTGATACCCAGGAACTGGAGAGTGGGGTGATTTGAGGAGAGGGATACTGGTTTCTGGATACTGGATACTGGATTCAGGATGCTGGATTCTAGATTCTGGATACTGGACGCTGGAAAATTATCAACAAATAAAATGTAGGGGTCTTGATGTTCAATATGCTCCTTTAAATAAAGGAAGGTATCTCTGTTTGTTTAAAAATGTTGACATAAAGTCAAATTCGGCGGTACTATTTTTAACAATTGTTAATATTTAACATCTTTTTGAGGTTTCCTATGGGACAACAAATTATTGAAGCAATTTTGGAAAATGGCCAGATAAAGTCTGTCAGCAAAAAACTCCCCGGCGGGAAACTGAAAGTTCATTTAGTATATGATAAAAAAGACATTTCAGGTACTAATCTGGCAGATATAATAGCTGAGACATCAGGAATATATAAAAATATTGATGTAGATGACGAATCCAGGAAATTAAGGACTAGCTGGGAACGTAATAATGTTATCTGAATATCTTGTCGACACTAACATACTTATTTATCATACTAATGGTTCAGAGGTTGTACGTAAGTTTATTAATGAAAATATAAAAGAAACCTCACTGAACATTTCAATTCTTACAAAAATAGAATTTCTCGGATGGGACAAACACACCCCTGAAGGTTTAAAAAAATGCATAAAGTTAATTGATCATGCAAATGTCTATTGTCTGGATGAAGATATTGCAGAAAAAGCAATAGAAATTAAAAAGAGAGTAAACATAAAACTCGCTGATGCAGTCATAGCTGCTACTGCACTTTTTAACGATTTTAGCTTAGTAACCAGAAACATTGATGATTTCAAAATGTTAGATGAGCTATCAGTTGTAAATCCTTTTGACCTTTAGTAACAAGATAATAGGCTTTTTACCTAATAGGAGTAAAAGTATGAAATTCTCATTGCCTTTGAAGGAAATGTCTACTTCAGAAAAAATCGCTGCAATGGAAATGATATGGGATGATTTATTAAAAGATCCTGAGTCCATTCCGAGCCCTGAGTGGCATGCTGATGTTTTAAAAGAAAGAGAATTAAGGGTGAGTGAAGGGAAATCAACTTTTATTGATTTTTCTGAAGTAAAAGAGAGGATCAGGAAACGAGTTAAATGAAAATTAAAATCCTTGATTCTGCCGAAGAAGATCTTGTTGAAGGTTACAGGTTTTATGAATCCAGGGCAGAAGGTTTAGGTGATTATTTTCTAGATTCACTTTATTCTGATATCCAATCCCTTAATATTTATGCAGGTATACATCCTCACTATTTTGGATATTACCGGCTATTGGCCAAAAAATTTCCTTACGCAGTATATTACAAGATAGAAGAAAATAAAATCCGGGTTTATGCTGTTTTGGATTGCCGCAGAAATCCTGCATGGATTAAAATTAAATTATCGTAAGTTTTTCTTCAGTCTTTATCCAGCACAACATCTAGAATATTACATCCAGAAACTAGCATCAAGCATCCAGTATCCGGTATCCAGCATCCAGTATCCGGTATCCAGCATCCAGTATCAAGTATCCAGGATTAAACATCCAGCATCAAATATCCAGTATCCAGTATCAAGTGACTAGCATCCAGCTTTAAACAGGAGAATAGCTTATGGAAGCAACAGCTCAGGAAACAATAACTCCCGAAGCAGCATTGAGTATATTACAGGATCAGTTACAAAAACTATTGGTGACTATCAAGGGACAAACCGGCATTCCGGGGATATCCCTTGGATTAAATATAGGTCCACAAAAAATTACAGCCAATGTGGGCACGATTTCAATTGATAGTGATATTCCAATGACTGAGAATACACATTTTCAATTAGGATGCCTCACTAAATTATTGACATCAATGGTTGCAGCAGAATTGATTACCGCAGGCAAACTTGACCCTGATGATCCTATAGAAAAATATCTTTATGAATTACGCAACACAGAAAGAGGCAGAAATATAGAAATTTGGCATTTGCTTTCGCATACGAGTGGATATCCTGGATTAAATATTAATGATCCTGGTACAGCTTATTACTATACTTGGCCAAAGCTTATAGAGTACCTTAAGGTTGCCCCTCCATTTTTTATATCTGGAACGGTATTTAGCTACGAACATTCTGAATATGTAATTCTGGGAGAGATAATTAAACGGATAACCGGAAAAAGTGTCCTTGAATTATTTACTGAGATAATTTTTGAACCTCTTCATATAAAAGTCGGGTCTATTAAAAAAGACCAGCGTGGGAAATATATTTATGCTATAGATCATGTTTTTAATCCTGAAACCATGGAATATACAAAATTAGCCCCTGTTCCTTTTGGAGATTTCTGGCACGCATCCCTGAGCCACCTTACCATGAGTTTAAAGGATATTTTACGTATTTCTGCAATTATCTGTGGTATAGAGAAAGACGCCACCTGTCTATCTGAAAGTGCTCTTAATTTTGTTAAAAAACAAGTTGTAAAGGTTCCATATGCATATGGAAGCTCCAGACATGAAAATATTCCCCTAGCCTTTGGGGTAGGTAGTGCTTTTTATCGTGGTTGGATATATGGCAAAAATGGTTCGGCACGTGGACAGACATGTGGTCTTCGTTTTGATCCTAACAATAAGATATCTTTTGTAGTTGGAATTAATGCATGGCTACCATATATTCGTGATACGATTATAAACAATATATTTGGAGTCTTGAGAAGAAAAGCAATTCCGGAGGTATCTGCAGAACCTTTCGAAACTTCATTAGAGGATCTTGCTGGAACCTATATCGGTGTCCAAGGTTATGAAATTGTTGTTACTTGTGAAGGTGATCAAATCGCTTGTTTAGTTAATCATCGAAATTCTACAGTTCTGAAAGTGTTGATGAAAAAAGATGAAAAAGGTATTCTTCATACAATTTCTGATACACAACATTTTTCTCTGGGTTTTTTTATTGAACCTGATTCAGGGTATAAAGGTCTTATGTTGGGGATGTTAGCATTCCGGAAACAATAGGGCGTAATGAGAAGAGACATTAACATAAATAAGTTTGTAGGTATTTGTAATGTTTAAGGCAAAATCACATTTATTTATATTTGCATGTTTGATTTGGATTCTGGGAATAGGTATTTATATTGCATGGGATATTGTTGAGGATTCTGAAACTTTAAAGTCAAACAAATTTGTTAAACCCCCACCATGCGATTGTGATACTGAAAATGGAATTCCATGTAAAATAAATGGAATTTGTTTGCGTTTATATTATGATCCTGAAATATTTTTTCCTCACGGAACGCTATTATATAGGTATTATAGTACAGGTCAGCAGTTTAATCTTGAGGACGCCCCAAGAATTATTTTTAACATTGAAGAATTTATCAGTAGATATGATTCAAATTTTATAAGGGGTAATCTTACCGATATTTTTATTCTCAAAAAATTTATGAGTAAAGGTAAACCATATGGTGGGACATATTACGGCTCTTCCATATACATCAACGTCGATTCTAATTACCCTGATCAAGAGATTAGAAAAACATTGCATCATGAATTTGCATCTATCCTTAGGCAAAACTATTCCTTTCCTGAATCGGAATGGAAATTAATAAACGATAGTAGTTTTCCTTATACAGGAAAGGTTTTTGAAATGCTTGATCAGCCATATTCACAGGAATTGCTGTTAGATTCATTGGAGGCTGGTTTTTTAAGTGAATATGCCAAGACATCGTTAGACAATGATTTCAGTACATATTCTGAATGGTTGTTTACAAGAGAAAATGAATTTTGCGAAATACGGAAAAAATATGACCGAATTGATAAGAAAGCTAACATCGCTATAAAATTTTATCAATCAATTGATTCAGGATCAACATTTTTAGAATGTGAGAGATCAAATCCTTAAAAGATATAACTTGGAGATATTTAAAGCTTTAATCGGTGGATATAATAAATCATTTCAAATAATTCATTTAAATTTACTTCAATTTCAACGAGTATCATTTGCAATACCCACTAAAGACGCAGTATGCCAACCCAAATATTAATTGTATATGCGAAATTTTATGTTTCTGATTACCTGTAATTGTTGTGTGAAAAGGATTAACAAATGGAGGGAAAAAGTCCAATCAAAATAAATAACTTGCCTTCTATTCCCATTAAATAGAATCCAAGTTCACACAATTATTTTAACACCCTTATTTAATGTAAATTTATTATAGAAAGGAGGTGGTTTTATGATTGTATGAATGATGGATTAATTTTTTAGGCGAGGTCGCACTGGAGTTAATTATAAAAGGCAAATTTGATGAATTTAATAAAAGTAAAAAATATTAAGACATATGATGAGATATTCCAATTTGATGCCTTTTATAAATTCTCAACCATAACCAGTGTAGAAGTTTAAACGCATGTCTCAAAATTAAAATTGGTTTACTTCTGATATAAGAAAAAAAGGAGAATTACATGAGAGAATTAATGTATGATGAGATTAAAGAAGTGAATGGTGGTAATCCTGCGGTATATGTAGGAGTAGCAGCAATAATAATATCGGTAGGACTTTGGGCGTATGATAAGTATGAAGATGCGAAGAGAGCGGCCTATGAAGCTGAGATGAGAAGGTTAATTGAAGAAAATAGGCAAACTATGACTATGCTTGTCCCTTACCCATGTAATTAATTTAAAAAGAATGAATAGGAGGATAATTATAATGAGAGAATTAACAAATATTGAATTGGCGGATGTTAGTGGTGGTTTGACTACAGCGGAAGTATTAAAGATGATAGCTTCGGGTAATCCTATTACGGCCATAGTATATCAAATGGGAGAAGACGCATACACTATTTTTAATGCCTCTGCGAAAATTTCGGGAATTGAGCAAGCACGTAAGGATTTTGCTACTACTCCACCTTATATAGAACCAAGTAAAGATTATATATATACAAATCCAAATGGTACTTGTATGCAATGCCATGATTATGATGTATTCTATTGGGGTAATTGCCCGGTATATAATCCGCCAAAATAAAAATAATTAGTTAAATGCGGTATTTTGTAACAGGCTTTTGCATCTCAGTATCAAAAGAGAAGTTCATGATTAAGATGATGTATGTATGACAATCCCAAAAATGTCAAAAGCTATAAGAATATTTTGCTGAGCTTTACATAATTTTTATAGATGATATTATTGGTTGAAAATAAAAGTGATTCATAGAGGTATTCAATAGTAACAAATGAATACTTGCAGTTATGAAGGCATTATAAAGCTACCTAATTGTTATACATATGATTAGTATTATTTTAATAAAAGTACTTATATCTTTAATTTTCTTTTTGGGTACCGCTCAGGGGATAATTATTTCCCCTGAGCAATTTATTATTTGAAAAAGGGCATACAATTTTTTAATGCCCCAATTTTTGTAGTGGTAAACAAATTAGGATAAATATGATCGGAAAGATAAGAATTCAAATAACTAGTTGTCTAACCTTATGTATTTTTATTCAGATTATCTGTCTGTTAAGTTCATGCGGAGAACCTAACCAGAATAACAGTACAGAAGAAAACGCTGGAATTGAAATGACCCCCTATCTAATGACTCAGGAAAAACTTGATTCCATGATAGCAAAAGCAGCGCCATTAATCGAAGATATCACCGGACTCAAATTTAAATCAAAGATTGAATATAAGATGATTGATCGAGATACATATAAGGACATCTTATTGAAAAAAATCATTTCGGGATTAGGCAAAGATCTGGAAGCCCAGGCTAAGGATATGGAGATTGAAAAGGCGCGATTAAATTCTCGTAAAAGAAGTAAATACTGTATAGCTAAATATTTCAGTGAAAATAATACATTAATTATTATCCCGAAAAATATTAATGAAATTATAAAAATATATCACATTAATACAGCAGATTTAGATGATTTTGTTTTTATCATTATTGCCCATGAGATGGTAAATGCAATTAAAGATCAGAATTATGCGATGGAAAAATTGTGGAGTGAAACAAAATGTGAAGAAGAAAGATATGCATTGGAAGCCGTAATAGGCGGAGACTCCGCATATGTAACAAAAGTAATGGTCAACAGATTAGAAATAGCTGATTCAGTATACGCAAATTCTCTAAAACTAAGTTTATTCATACTAGGTGAACCAAGTATTTTCGAGCAAGAAAATTATAATCTATACTATATTAAAGGTGCAGAGTTTATCAGGACAATGATAAAAGATAAGGGTGTTGATGGGTACAATTTTGTTTTTTCATCCCCACCGGTAACAATCCGTCAGATATGGTTTCCTAATGAATATTTTTATCCAAACACCTTAGAGATAATTGATACAAAATTACTGTTGGAGCATGTTTCTGGTTATCTGCCTTTTAAAGGTACTAAATCTTTCATTAGAGACAGCGGGATGATGAATTTGCGTTATATGTTTTTAAGTAATGCAATTATTGATAAAGATGATGCTAATGAAGTCTCTGAAAATCTGCTTAGTGGTGCTCGATATATTTCATACACGAAGGGTGTTAAATCTGAAACTCTTTCAATAACAGTTCATTGTTTCAATAAATATGAAACCGCTGTAAAATATGATGAGATAATAACAAAAATACAAAAAGAAAATGGTGATATTACTACTGATAGTTCAACTCTTATAAAAGACCATGAACTTAAACAGCAGGGTTTTAATTTTATCGAGTTTAGTCAGTATAAGTATAAGGCAACAGATCAATACATAAATACAATAAAAGTCGTAGGAATAACGGAAGGTTTTCATATATCTATTTTTTTATATGATTTTAAAGATGCGATTGAGAAAGATTTTCTTGATATCCTGAGTTTATTTTATACTGAAATATTAAAAATGAAGAAGTAATACAATCAAGTATGAATATTGTGAAAATAAGCAGCTATTATGAACAAAAAACAACGGTGTCCAAGAATCAGGAAGGAAAATTGCTTTAAAAGCATGCTTGGGAGAACTGAACGAGACGTGGAGAGGTTCGAAAACAAAGGGTCTTTGTGATGTTCGAAGTGGTCTGAAAGCTTAAAATAATTGATAATACAGCATTTTAAGCTTGACTTTTTAGTGAGGGTCGAAAAAATTTTTTCCATGACTACTCAAAAAACATCTACAACAATAAATGTACTCGGTAAGTTGGCCCAACCTTTATTAAGCCTGGTCAACAAATGTATTTATAAACGCCAATGCAACACACTGTCTGATGATGAATGGATCAAAACAGGATTATTGAGGGTACTCTCTCAGGAACCAAGTGGAAGGGCATTTATTCAAAAGCTTTCAGACGCAGGATGTACCGATATAAACAGGAGCCTGTTCTTTGAAACCCTGAAAAGCAAGCGACGTCTAAAGCTGTGCAGAGATATAAGCCACTCACTATATCAGACAACCAGGTTAAAGCATCTGGAATCAGATCCTTTTGCACAGTTTGCTGCCCTTGATGGATATGATATTCATGCTGGTGATGGACATTATCACGAGGCAGCCGTTCATGATGAGAGGAAAGATGGGACAAAATATCCGACACAGCATTTTTACTCTATTGATATGAGAAGTCATGCATTAAAGCATTTAACCCTGGCTGATACAAGTGGCACCCGGAAAAGAGAGCATGATACACGTGCCCTAAAACGGCTTGATCGTGAAACATTAAGACAGGGTGTCAGCGGCAATCTGAAAATGTATCTACTTCGGTCTTATGAAAGTGCCAATTTCTAGTGGTAGATAATCTTCTTATATACTTTTTATATTCTTCTGAAAAAGAAATAAATAAATTTTCTTTCCTCTTATTGAACAAATTTAAATAACAAAGAGAGTGTAGAGCAGGTCAAAATATTTATATTTTATTACCCATGAAAGGAAAGGGATCATGGGGAATAGAAAGAGGGAGAAGTGCAGACATTGCAAGAGGTTATTTGAGGCTGACCCGCGTAATAAAGGGAGACAAAAGTATTGTTCTAAACCAGAGTGTCAGAAGGAGAGCAAGAAAAAACATAGGGGTCAGACCTTCATTCTTGACAATATGAAGATGCCATGATAAATGTCCTTCCATAAAAATATATGAGAGGAGCAATCATGGCTCGGCCTTTAAGAATTTCATATCCAGGGGCTTTTTATCATGTAACATCAAGAGGTAATGAGCAAAAGGGTATATTCAAGAGCCAGAGGGACAGAGAAAAGTTCATAGAATACCTTGAATCAGCAGTAAAAAGGTATAATGCAGTAATCCACGCTTATTGTCTGATGGATAATCACTATCATCTTTTAATTGAAACCCCATCCGGAAATCTATCCAGGATCATGGCTCATATCAATGGCGCTTATACCACCTATTTTAATGTAAAACGTGAGAGATTCGGGCATCTTTTTCAGGGACGATACAAGGCAATTCTTATTGAAGCTGACGAATATGCTAAGGAATTATCACGATACATCCATTTGAATCCTATGAGGGCAAAAATGGTAAACCTTCCTGAAGAATATGAATGGTCAAGCTACTCATATTACATTGGAAAGAAGAAATCTCCTGAATGGCTTAAGATAGATTTTATTCTTGGTTATTTTGAAAAGAAACTATCTGCGGCGCAAAAGAGGTATAAAGAGTTTGTTGGTATAATGATTGATAAACAATATGAAAGCCCGCTGAAGGATGTTGTTAGTTCTACCTTATTAGGCACCAAGGAATTCATTGCTTTCATAAAAGATAAATATTTGTCTGAACAAAGAGATGATAAAGATCTTCCTGCATTAAAAACGCTTAAAAAGGGAGTTTCTATCGAGAAAATCACCGAAGAAGTAGACAAGGCAGTCAAAGGAGACAAAAGGTTATCAAGGAATATAAAGATATATCTGAATCAAAGACTTACAGGAAAAAGGTTAGATGATATTGGTGCCCATTTTGAGATTGGAGGTTCGGGAGTATGTCAGGCCGCAAAACGCATTGCTGATCTGCTTAAAAAAGATAAGGCTCTTTTAAAAACAGTGAAAAAGATAGAAGCAAAACTGTTATAAAAAAGACCTGATTCCTTGATTTTCTACATAATAGGTTAGTTTGAGTGTGCGGCCTGTTCAATCTCGATATTAATTTTTTCACCGATGTTCTGTTCAACAATTGCCAGATCATACCTGGACTGAAGATTCATCCAAAAGCGGGCGCTATTACCAAAATATTTTGAAAAGCGCAGAGCAGATTCGGCAGATACCCCACGTTTACCATTGATAATCTGGGTTATTCTTCCTGATGGTACTCGCAAGGAAAAAGCCAGCTTGTTCGCTGAAAGGTTACGCGCGATCATTTCACGTTTTAAAATCCGGCCTGGATGTATCGGTTTCATTTTTTATCCTTTGTGATAATCGGTTATTTCAACGTCATAGGCATCGCCATTTTTAAATGTAAAGCAGATGCGCCATGGTCCATTAACTGTCATTGCCCATTGTCCGGCTCTGTTGCCTTTCAATTTATGTAATCCTACACTTTGTAATGGGCTCAAATCATTTAAAGACTCTGCAGCATCAAGAGATGCTACAAATGAAAATACCAAAAAAACTATATTTTATTGTTGGAAAAAACAAAGGTTATCAGACTCCATTCTTGACAATATGTGGGTGTAAAAGGGGTCACCCATACTGTTGCCGACGTCAATTTTAAATAAAAGCAAAAACATATTTTTAACCGCGAACCATGCGAAAACGCGAAAATAAAAACAGGGAAATGAATAAAATTCCGACTCTGGTCTGATAAGAATAAGCTACATATTAATAATATTTGACATCTTCTGTGTTGAGATGTACTCTGACTATGTACACACAGACAAAGGAAGAGGAGAAAATATGTTGGAGATAAATGTAAAAGACGCAAGATCTAATCTAAGTTCTCTGCTGGATAAAGTTGAGGCAGGTCAAGAAATAATTATCAAAAGACGAGGTAAATCTGTAGCAAAAATAATATCTCATCACAATGATAGTAAGCTTCCTAATCTTAAAGAATTTCGAGCATCAATTAAGATCCATGGGAAATCGATGAGTCAATCGGTTATTGACGCCAGGAAAGAAGAGCGCTTTTAATGTTATACATTGATACAAGTGTTCTTGTTGCCTATTATTGCCCTGAATCAATAAGCACAAAGGCTGAAAAAATAATAATTCAGGCTGGTATACCTGTGATATCACCTCTCACAGAAGTGGAACTTGCTTCTGCGTTAGCCAGAAAAGTAAGAGAAGGTCAACTCTCAATTGAATCATCAAATAAGATACTCAATGAATATAAGTTTCATTTACGTCAATCACTTTATAAAAAAGTCATTATAGATACTGACTGCTATAGCCTTGCATTTAGTTGGTTGTCAGGTAATGATGTTCCTCTTTCAACACTGGATTCTCTTCACCTTGCTGCGGTATCTCTTAATAACCTTGAGATAATAACTGCTGACAAGCAACTTTCAAGAGCGGCATGCAAACTTGGAATAGCCTGCCAGCTACTTTAGAGAGTAAAGAGGGACGACCTTAAAAAATCGTGCGAGGTCACGAGACCATAATCTTATAACCTGAAAGGAGGTTATCATATCAATTGCCCTTTTCGGATATGTAGGCTGAGGGCGGGTTCGTGTGGTAACACACGGGCTGAACTAGCCCTGACACGGCACCGAGACGGCTCGCTATGTATGCGGGTCTTACCCAGTCAGGGGTGCTGGCCGAAACCGCAGGCCGTAGCATAAAGCGAATGGTGCAGCTTCGTAAAAGACGACTGGACAGGCATAGCTGGGAGAGTCTGGTTGAGGGATAAACCCTGCTTAGCGGGGATACACGCCGATCCTCTTATTTTTGGGAGAAGGCCGAAGTCATCAGGGAAGCAAAAGGGCATATGCACCTGATGGGAACCCGGGGTATGGCCAATGGCATGCGGTGAAAGATAATGGAGGTAGGACCTGAGATCCCAGCGTCTCTGCAGTGCTCCAACTGTGGTAAGCCTGAATCAAATTGGGTGAAACCGGTAAGAATCAGGTTAAGGACGTAGGGAAGTCGGAGTGGCCTTGAAGTGATGAAGGGTAAGACAACATAACTTACCTGGAGCGTGGGGCCATGCTTCGACCGTGTTTAGGCTGTGAGTTGAAATGCGAAACAGTGGATTCATAATAGGCATGGGGATAGAAAGGGGGAGTGGGTAAACCCGGAATCAAATTGCCCAGCTGAGGCCGTTAGAAACGGTTACGGCCATCAGGTGAAGAAACAAATCGTTTCAAACCATGACATAATGGGTGTGCGAGTTGCGTTTCCATCTGGTAACAGTAAGAAGGCATGAGTGCTCAAGGAGCTATGAACGTGCGGAATAAGGTTTCTGATTTACAGTCTAAACTGTCCCATGCAGCGAAGGAGTCGCTGGATAGGAGATTCGGAGCGCTTTACGATAAGATTTATCGTGAAGATGTGATGTTGGAGGCATGGAAACGGGTAAAGGCCAATAAAGGTGGGCCGGGGGTTGATGAGCAGGATTTCAGATATATCGAAGATGAGATAGGAATAGAAAACTTTCTTACAGAATTACGGGAAGAGCTGAAAAACGAAAGCTACAGGCCTCTGCCCGTGCTTCGATGCTACATTGACAAACCTGGAAAACCTGAGAAGAGGCCGCTGGGAATACCCATAATAAAAGATCGCGTCTGTCAGATGGCGGGTAAGTTGGTTATAGAACCCATATTTGAGGCGAACTTTCTGGAAAGCTCCCATGGATTTCGGCCTGAAAGGAGTGCCCATGATGCAATCAGGGTAATCGACAGGCATATTACATTCAAGGGGCAGACGGAGATAATAGACGCGGACATCGTCGGATTTTTCAACAACATCAGACAGGACATACTGTTAAACTTAATCGAACGACGTATATCAGACCCTCGGGTATTGAGGCTGATACTTATGTGGCTTGAAGCCGGTGTAATGGAAGAGGGCCAGTATTTTGAAGGGGATGGACTGGGAACTCCCCAGGGCGGTGTAATCTCCCCGTTGCTCAGTAATATCTATCTACACTCGTTCGACAAGATGTTCAAGATGTCAGGGATTCCCGGAACACTGGTTAGATACGCCGATGACTTTGTTATTTTACTGTGGCGTAATGGCAAGAAGGTGTTAAAAGAGGTTGAGCGGATGCTGAGCCGTCTTGGACTTAACTTACATCCAGATAAAACGCGGGTGGTAAGGGCAGAAGACGGGTTTGATTTTCTCGGTATACACTTTCAGCTCTGCCCGGTAGGTAAAAAGAATGTGACAGTGAAGAAATACTGTGCATTATGGCCTTCAGATAAGTCGATGAAAGGGATAAAAGAGAAAATCAAGAAGGTAATAGGCAGACGTTATAGCCTATCACTGGAAGAGATGATAAAGGAACTGAACCCGGTATTAAGGGGGTGGGACAATTATCATCGAAGGGCGAAGTGTGCACGAAAACGAGTACGCAAGCTCAACGGATTTGTCCGGGATCGACTACGAATATTCCTGAAGCGGAAATACAGTGATCAATCGAGGGGCACAAGGAGAGTCAACGGCGGATTGGTCGCACGACTGGGATTATACCAGTTCGGTTAATCATTGTAGATCAACGACAACGTTTATTTATAAGCGCATGGGGAAGGTCGTCGGTAAGCCGTAACGGGGAAAACTCGAATTACGGTTTGATGAGGGGGCCAAGGGAAGGTTGGTTATGATGAACTTGAGGCACCGGCACATGGTGAAAACCGCCGGAAACAGTTACTATTGCATCTAACATCAATTGCACCGAGGTTCTACTCTACAAATAACTTCATGTATAAAGAGGATGTCTGTGCTTTTTTGCTTTAAATGTAATAAGGCTTATAAAAGGCTATTAAAGTATAAACCCACTTACCAGTCAATCTGAACCGAAACAAATACAAGAGAATTTACTAAATGAAAATAGAAGCATTTCTTGAATACTGCCTGGATAAAGGTATCAATTTGTACATCAAAGATGGAGAGTTAAGTTACCGAGCTCAAAAAGGTACGATGACTCAGGGTATACTGTTATCCATAAAAGAAAAAAAGACCGATATTGTGCAGTACCTGAAAGAGGTTGAAGATGCTAATAGGGGTTTTCAGGTTTCATCAATTTCTAAAGATCGCGGCATACTGTTTAACCGGTTTTTATGGAAGGACTATTCCAACCGTGTGATTGAGGTAAGCAGTGCCAATGCTACCTACAGTGTTATAAGACAAAAAGGAGAAATATATGCGGATTCTCTTATAAAAAGTATTAATTTTATTCTGGGTCGCCATAAAGTGCTTAACAGCGCTGTTGTAATTTCGGATGATAATCTCTATCTGGTTCATCAACCTAAACAGGAGTCGGCCTTTCAGGAGATTGTTGTTAAAGGAGAGTCTCTCGAAGAGCGTGAAAGTGAGGCAATACGTATTGCTAATGAACTTGTCTGGCAGGAATACAACCTGGATAAAGGACCATTATATCGGGTTTTTCTAATCAGGATTTCTTTTACAGATTATATATTAGGTGTTGGCCTGCATCATGCTATTGGAGATGCAATATCCATAGGTATTTTTTTTCAGGAACTTATGATTGTTTATAATTCAGTTTTATCAAGCACCCCGCCCCGAATACTCCCTGTCCGGTTCCAGTACATGGACTATCTTGCATCCATGGAGGAATGGGCAAAAAGCCCCGCAGGCATCAGGCACATCAATTATTGGAAGGATATTATTAAGTCTGCTCCTTTTACCGGCCTTCTTTCTGATGGAAACCAATATACAACCAGATCAGCCACAGAAGGAAGTGCGGAAAAAAACATTGTTATTGAGACTGATATAACCAGCGGTCTTAAGCAATTGGCTTCTGCTTTAAAGAAGACCTTGTTTTGTGTTTTGATCTCTGCATACAACATGGCGATATGGCGTATGACAGGGCAGGAAGATGTGGTTGTTGTTGCGCTTCAGGCAGGTCGGTTAAACGCTGACTTTCAAAATGTTATAGGTAATTTTGCAATGGAGGTTGCTTATAAAACAAGCCTGGCCGGAAACCCCAGTTTTGCTGAAATTGCCGAACGTGTAACACATACTATGAATGAAGCTCATTCACACCAGCCTGTTCCACTTGACTGGGTGCGCAAGGCCTTAGCAGATGAGGGTATCTCATTTAATGCACCAGGGATAAGCATATTGACCGGAAGTTCAGATGTAAAACAGGATGATTTCAGGCCACGTAGCATAAAGATTGAACCACCTGGTGTGCGACATGGGTGCCACGGCTTTCCGGTTTCATGCGCTATGGAATTTATTGACAGAGAAACTGTTATAGAAGGTTCAATGGTTTACAGGACAGATGTTTATGATGAAGAGACTATTAGCAAATTTCTGGATTGTTTTAAGAAAGTTGTGATTGAGGCAATTAAAGAGCCTGGGAAAAGGTTGGGGGAATTTGGTTAGATGGCTGGATGTTGGATTTTGGATGCTGGATACTGGAGTCTGGATACTGGATGCCGGATATTTGATATCAGATGCTGGATACTGGAATCTGTAATCTAGCTGATCAAGACTTGATACTAATGTCTGGATTCTTGATATTAGATATCAGATGCTAGATAAAAAAACTCATTATGGAAGAAAACCCATGAGTTATAAAACGCTGGAGATATGGCAGGAAGCGCGATTGATTGTCCTGGATATCCACAAGATGACGTTAGAAAAACTATCTAAATTTGAATTCTATGAAGAGGGTAGCCAGATTCGAAGGTCTGTTAAATCGGTTAAATCAAACATTGTTGAAGGCTATGGTAGAATGTCAGCGGCAAACAGGAATTTATAAAATTTCTAACTTATTCACTCGCCTCCTGTGACGAAACAACAGATCATTTAGAAACATTATATGAAACAGAATCCCTGAAAGATGAAATACTATATCATGATCTTCATGAACGCCTACAAATACTAGGAAGGAAGTTAAACAATTTTTTTACAATCTGTAGAAAAGAACCATAACATAGAAAAGTAAGGTTTAATCTCATTTTAGTAGTTCTATCCAGCATCGAGAGTCCAGAATCTGATTTATAGCGTTTTTATTATCCAGTATCCAGTATCAAGCATCAAGTATCCAGTATCATTCATTTAAAAGGAATCAACATGGAAACTGATATCAGAGAAAATGACAATACGATCTTTGATTCTATGGTGTTAAAGGGACCGACTCCTTATGAGGCTCCCATTGGCGAGATAGAAGTAGAGCTTGCACGAATCTGGTCTGGTGTACTTAAGGTAGAGAATGTTGGCCGTAATGATAATTTTTTTGAGATGGGAGGAAATTCATTACAGGCAAGCCGAATTATAAATCTAATTTATGAAGTGTTTGGAATGGAATTACCCATTAGGACCATATTTGAACTCCAGACTGTTAAGGCCCTCGCGCAGAAGATTGAAGATACATACAATGAGGTGCTGGGTGAAGAGATGGAGGAAGGAATTATTTAGAGACGAAGGATTCAAGGGTTCGAGGGTCCGAGGATTCAAGTGTGTTAATGCAACATATATTACCACGGAGAACACGGAGAAAATTCTTTTAATTTTATTAACGAATAATATTTTTTCTTAGCGACCTTTGCGACTTTGTTTACCCAGTGAAACATGTTTTGCTGTTGTTTCACAGGGGCGGTTTAATTTTCTGTCACTTTAACCATGCAAGTTCATGGAGAGTATCCGCCTTCGCTGAAGCTATGGCGGGACAGGCGGAGTGAAATACGAAAAAAACACAGAACCTGTGATACAGGCAGCTATTGAAGTTCACAAAAATTTAGGTCCTGGCTTACTTGAATCTGCATATGAACAATGTCTGGCATATGAACTAAGACAGATAAAATATCAATGTATTACGCTTGATTGATGGAATAAAAAGATTTGTATTATGAAACCCTCCAAGTCCTCCGCGCTCTCCGTGGTGAAAAATTCTTTTAAATGAAGGAGTCAAAAATGTTTGAAAATACTGCATCATCTTCCATAGCAGCGAAAAAAGAGATGTTTTTGAAGTTACAGAAAGAGAGAGAATCAAAAAATAAAGATAGAATAACTCCGCGTGACAGAAAAGGGCTGATACCTGTTTCATGCATACAGGAAGGAACATTACTGCCCGTTATCAATAAATATTACGACCCTGAAGAAATCAGATCTTCCGGCCCTGCGTTAGGTTATTTGATTAAAGGCAGGGTGAATATTTCTGCCTTTCACAGGGCTATTCAGGAGGTAGTAAAACGACATGAAATACTGCGCACAAATTATAAGGCAGTAGATAATAAGCCCTATCAGAAAATAAACGAGCTCCCTGACAATATTCTTAAAGTAATTGATCTGAATGAATTATCTGAAGATGAAAAAAAGGATGAACTTAAACGGATTGCAAACAAGAGGGCATCTGAATCATTTTCATTTTTTAATGATCCATTAATGATTACATTTACGCTGATAACAGCCAAAGATGAGCATGCATTATATATCTTTACTCACCATATCGCCACCGATGGAATATCTATGGGGATATTACAGGCAGAATTGTTAACATTATATCATGCCTACTCTTTAAACATATCTATCCCGCTTCCTGAATTGACATTACAGTATGGTGATTATGCAATCTGGGAACAGGAAAGGTATTCAGGAGATTTTCTTGAAGAAAAACTTGGCTATTGGAGACAGTTAACAGACAAAATAAATACCTTTTTGCCTTTTGACCATGCCATTGAAAGCTTCAGCTATGACGGGGATACTGTTCCTGTTGTAATACTTCCTGAAATAGTCAAAAGACTCAAAGTAATGTGCAATGAAAATAACACTACTATGTTTACAGTTCTATATGCAGCATTTATGTCAATGGTTTATATTTTCAGCGGAAACAAATATAATTTTTTCAGCTTTATTGTTGCCAACCGTAATCAAAAAGAAACAGAACCCCTGATAGGATGCTTTATGACCTGGCAGTTCTTTCATATCGATTTATCAGGAGATCCCACTTTTCGTGAAGTTATCGAGAGAACTAAAAATACACTGTTAAAGGTATATGATAATTTTGTTCCATTCCTCCACGTTTCTAAGACTATCCCACCACAAGGGCCTGTGGTCAATTTTCAGCTTCAGACATTCTGGGAAGGAGGCGCTAAGGCACCGGAGCGGACTTCTGAAGAACAGTCTTCTCAGCAAGTATCTGAGACAGAAGAAAAATCAACAACATCCAGGACCATGCCTCCACCTATGATGTTTATTCCTATCAAGGTTGAGCAGCCTCCATTCGCGATATTTCCATTTGAGGTGATGTTGTCGGAGGCAGCAGATACCATAAATGGATCTTTTACATTCAACAAAACTTTTTATAACAGATCAACTATTGTTAACCTGACAAATGACTATGTGATCCTTATTTCTCAAGTTTTGAAAAAACCAGATATAAGATTGTCCGAACTGAAGATGAAACCCCATAGAAGTATTATTAAGGAAAACACATTGTGAAATAGATTGATGCCCATTGCAAAATTTTACAATATATTTGTCTGAGAAAATTAAATAGAAAGGGGATATTACCATGTTACGCAAATTTATAGTTATCGTTTTGTTATTAGAACTTTTTACATCCGGTGTCTTACTTGCCAAGGATATTACTACATCCCATGGGATAACACTATATGGTGATTTGATGTATGGGAAGGATTTTAAACATTTTAATTATGTGAATCCAAAGGCACCAAAAGGCGGAACCATCGTGTGGGACATGGGAAATTTTGATAATATCAACCCATATATAGCGCTTGGGACATCACCAGGCTTTGCAAGTTTCAGCGTTTTTGAAAATTTAATGGTTACAAATGCTGATGAATCGAATTCAGCCTATGGACTGATTGCTGAAACAGTCACATATCCTGACGATTATAAATGGGCAGAGTTTAAAATCAGGGATATTGCCCGATGGAACGATGGAGAACCCATAACTGTTGATGATGTAATTTATTCCTATGAGACAATGCGAGACAAGGCATCTCCAACATATAAAAGTCTGGTAGCTGACATCAATAAAGTTGAAAAGACCGGAAAGGATACTGTTAAATTTATATTCCTCAAACCGGGTGATCGTAATAATATTTATAAGATAGCCACAAGATTGCCTGTAATCCCAAAACATTACTGGATAAATAGAGATTTTGCCCAGCCGACTATCGAGATGACTGTTCAAAGCACTCCATATCTCTTTTATAAAGTTGATGTTGGTAATACCCTTATTATGAAAAGAGATGAAAACTATTGGGGAAAGAATCTGCCGGTAAATGTTGGTCGTAATAATTTTGATTTTGTTCGTATGGATGTTTACCGTGATGCCAATGTTGCTTATGAGGCCTTTATGGGAGGTAACATTGATATCCGTAATGAGTTTAAACCGGCGCAATGGAAAAAAGGATATAACAATGATGCCGTAAAAAAGGGTTTTATTAAAAAGAGAGAAGATAAAGTGAATGGCCCTGTCTGGTTTTTTGCTATAGGTATGAATGGCCGGAGGCCGCAGTTTAAAGACCAAAAAACAAGAGAGGCTCTGGCTTATGCCTTTGACTGGGAATGGACAAACAAGAATATTTTTCATGGTATGTATGAGCGTAATACAAGTTATTTTGCCAATACAGAACTTGCACATAGAGGTGTTCCTGAAGGCAAAGAACTCGCGTTACTTGAACCATATCGTGATAAATTAGACCCAAGGGTTCTTACTCAGGAATTTGTACCCCCCAGCACACAGGGTACACAGGAAGGTCTTCGAAATAATTTACGTAAGGCCTCACAACTACTTAAGGAGGCTGGCTGGGAAAATATAGAAGGTAAACTGGTAAGAGACGGGAAACCATTTATGATAGACTTTATGTTGCAGGATCCTTCAGATGAACCCTTATTTGCACCATTTATTGAAAACCTGAAGCTATTAGGTATTGATGCTAGGCTGGACATTGTTGATTCCACAACCTTCTGGCCAAGAAACTTCAGTTATGACTGGGATATGATATCAAATGGTCTTTATCCGCATTCTCTTTCTCCAGGGGCGGAACTAAAACAGAACTGGGGATCAGAAGCCGCAGATGCCAACGCTAGTTCAAACTCGCAGTATATTAAAAATCCGGTTGTTGATGATCTTATTGAAAAAGTAGTAAATGCAAAGACCCGAGACGATAAAGTAGCCGCATGCAGGGCACTGGACAGAGTGCTTTTATGGAATTATTACTCAATAAATATGTATTTCTGGAACAAGCAATTAATGGCATATTGGGACAGGTTCGGGATACCTGAAACTCAACCCAAATGGGAGGCATATTCCCCTTCTGACACATGGTGGGTTGATCCTGTAAAGGATAAAGCTGTAGCGAAAATCAGAAAATCCAGATAATTTATGTTTTAATATTAACCCTTATTTAAAAAGCTGTTACTTCCTGCATCCAGCAACCAGCATTCAGTATCTATCATCCAGTAACTAGCGACCAGTATCAAGTATCCAGTATCAAGTATCAGGAATCCATAATGACATCCTATCTTATACGCAGGTTATTACTTATAATACCGACCCTCTTTGGTATACTGGTAATAAATTTTATCATTATTCAGTTTGCACCCGGTGGCCCTGTGGAGCGAATTATTGCAAAATACTCGTTCGGGGCATCTGATCCAATAATGAGAACATCCGGTAAAAGTGCAGATGGAAACAATCCCGCGGCTCAATCCGGGGGCGCAAAAGGGGTTTACAGAGGATCAGAAGCACTGAACCCTGCTATTATTAAAGAGCTGGAAATACAGTTCGGGTTTGATAAACCAGCCCATGAACGATTTATAAATATGGTATGGGATTATCTGTGTTTTGATTTTGGAAAGAGTTATTATCGTAATGAGACAGTTCTTAATATCATAAAAGAAAAACTGCCAGTATCTTTAAGTCTTGGGCTCTGGAGTACCCTCATAATGTATTTGATCTCCATTCCTCTTGGGATTCGTAAGGCAGTTAAGGATGGAACCCCATTTGATGCATGGTCAAGTTATATAGTGAATCTTTTTTATGCTATCCCCGGATTTATTTTAGCAGTATTACTAATTGTACTTTTTGCTGGAGGGTCATATCTCAATATATTTCCTATAAGAGGGCTTATTTCAAATAACTGGGATGACCTGAGCAGTACGGCTAAAATACTCGACTATATATGGCATATCGCATTGCCTGTTATATGTATTACACTTCCAGGATTTGCCACTATGGCCATGCTTACTAAAAACTCCTTTATGGATGAAATTCATAAATTATATGTGGTGACAGCACGCTCAAAGGGTCTGACCGAAAACGCTGTTTTATACAAGCATGTTTTTAGAAATGCCATGTTGATCGTGATATCCAGCCTTCCTATGGCATTTATCTCTGCTATATTTACAGGTTCTATGCTTATTGAGGTTATCTTCTCTCTGGATGGTTTAGGATTAATGGGCTTTCAGGCAATACTTGAAAGAGATTATCCCATCATTTTTGCTACGCTGTACATCTATACCCTTCTGGGATTATTGATGAAGCTGATCAGTGATATCATGTACACAGTGATTGACCCCAGAATAGATTTTGAAGGCAGCGGCGTATGATTTACCACGGAGAACATCCGCCTCCGCTGAAGCTATAGCGGGACAGGCTGAGTTCACGGAGAAAAGTTTTTTATTTTTTATCAAATAATAATTTTTGTTTTTTTTAGCGACTTTATCTGATTACAGGAATTTACACTCACAAGGTTACAATGTCCTACAATTTTTTAAGATTAAAATCATCGGATGTAAACCGGAGACGTCTAAAAAAATTCAAGGCAAATAAACGTGGCTATTACAGTCTGTTGATATTTCTGATTCTACTGATAATAACTCTGCCAGCAGAATTTATAACGAACGATAGACCTCTGATTTTGAGATATAAAAACCAGTTTTATTTTCCTGTGTTTGTTGATTATCCTGAATCGGTATTTGGTGGGTTTCTTGCAAAAACGAATTACCGGGACCCATATATTATGGAAGAGATAAAGGCCAATGGATGGATGATATGGCCTCCTTTTAAATATAGTTACCGAACGATAAATAAAACACCTGGGACTTCTGTCCCTTCACCACCATCTATTGAAAACCCTCTGGGCACAGATAATCAGGCAAGGGATGTATTTGCCCGTTTGATTTATGGCTTCAGAACAACAATACTTTTTTCACTAATATTGACGTTTTTTTCTTCTATTATAGGAATAATTACCGGAGCTGTTCAAGGCTATTTTGGAGGGCTTATAGATCTTTTTTTTCAGCGTTTGTTAGAGATATGGAACGGGCTGCCATTGTTTTTCCTTTTGATTGTCATCTTTAGCATTATTAATCCGGGATTCTGGGTACTGATATGTGTATTGCTGGTTTTTTCATGGGCAGGATTATCAAATGTGGTAAGGGCAGAGGTGCTCAGGATAAGAAATTTTGATTTTATTAAAGCTGCGAGAGCACTTGGAGTTAAAAGATACAATATCCTTTTTAAGCATGTATTGCCCAATGCAATGGTTGCAGCAATGACCTTTATTCCGTTTACCTTCAGCGGTGCAGTCACAATGTTGATAATCCTGGATTTTCTTGGCTTCGGTCTTCCTGCCGGGTCTGCATCTCTTGGCGAATTATTATCCCAGGGCAGAGCAAATATACAGGCGCCATGGCTTGGTATTGTGGGTTTTTTTTCTGTTTCAATAACTCTTGTCCTTATCATATTCATTGGTGAAGCCTTTCGTGACGCCTTTGATCCTAAAAAGAAATGACACCATCACAACTATTAACTATTAAAAAACTAACAGTCTCTTTCTCATCCGGTAATGGGATTGTTGAGGCCGTTAAAAAAGTAAACCTTAACATCCATAAAGGAGAAATCCTTGCTCTGGTAGGAGAATCAGGTTCTGGTAAGACTGTAACAGGGATGTCTATACCTCAACTGCTGCCTGATAATGTTATTAAGCTGGAAGGTTCTATAGTTTTCGATGGCATAGAGCTAATCAAACAACCTGAAACAATATTACGCGGTATCAGGGGTAAACGCATCTCAATGATCTTTCAAGAACCAATGGCATCATTGAACCCATTGCATACTATTGAAAAACAAATAGGTGAAATGATCACGCAACATCACCCATTATCGAAAAAAGAAAAAAAAGCCAGGGTAATTGAATTATTAAATATGGCAGGGCTATCTGAAGGTGAGTCGAGACTAAATGCATATCCACATAACCTTTCAGGAGGAGAGCGTCAACGGGTTATGATTGCAATGGCATTGGCTAATAGCCCTGATCTGTTGATCGCTGATGAGCCCACTACATCTCTTGATGTCACAATTCAGGCGCAGATTCTTGAACTTCTTAAAGAGATTCAAATCCGCACGCAGATGGCAATTTTACTTATCACACATAACTTAAGTATTGTTGAGAAGATAGCAGACAGGGTTGCAGTGATGAGATATGGTGAAATTGTTGAAGAAGGCACAACTGAAAAAATATTTATAAAACCCTGGCATATATATACAAAACAATTAATCGATGCCGTACCCAAAGGAGAGCCGACGGCTCTTGATAGTAAAGCAGCAGAAATTGTCAGGTTAGATAATATATCGGTAAATTACGCCATTAAAAAAGGTTTAATGAAAAGAACCATTAATTTTATTAAAGCAGTAAAAGATGTGTCCGCTGTAATATTTGAAGGCCAGACATTAGGAATAGTTGGAGAGTCAGGCTCCGGAAAAACAACACTTGGGATGGCTATCCTGCGATTGGAACGATTTGAAGGCAAAGTAGTTTTTATGGGTAAAGAAATACATTTGTTAAAAGTAGAAAATATGAGGCGGCTAAGAAGTAAAATTCAGATTGTATTTCAGGACCCATATGGTGCATTTAACCCCAGGATGACAGTCGGAGATATTATAGATGAAGGTTTAAGAGTACATCAACCTCAAATGCAAATCCAGGAAAGAAAAGAACTGATAATTAAAACATTGATTGAAGTCGGACTGGAGAAAGATATGCTGGACAGGTTACCTCATGAATTTTCAGGAGGGCAGAGACAAAGAATTGCCATAGCGCGGGCATTGGTCCTTAAACCAAAATTTATTGTCTTTGATGAACCGACCTCATCCCTTGACAGTCCAGTTCAGGCGCAAATGATTGATCTTTTTAGGGACATTCAAAGAAAATATAAGATTGCCTATATGTTCATAAGTCATGATTTGAAAGTTATACGAGCATTGAGCCACTATGTGCTGGTAATGTGCCAGGGTGAGGTTGTGGAACAAGGACCTGTACAGCATATTTTTGAAAAGCCGAAGGAACCCTACACAAAAAAGCTTTTAACCGCAGCATTGAATACGAAAGCTTTTTCTGATGTGCATTCTGTTACCGGTTGATATTTAAACTATTTAAAAGGAGTTGTTATTTGTACAGTACTAAGTGGATAACCTGCCCTAAAAAGCAGCCTGAGGCTAAAATGCGTTTGTTTTGTTTTTCCTATGCAGGCGGAGGCGCTTCTGTTTTTTTAGACTGGCCAAATAGTATTTCAACAGGTATTGAAGTTTGCATTATTAAAATGCCTGGTCGTGAGATCAGGTTCAATGAACCCTTTTACAGGAGGATTCCAAAGCTTGTTGAAGACCTTGCACCTGCCATTCTTCCATTTTTGGATAAACCATTTATTTTTTTTGGACATAGCCTGGGGGCTCATATAAGTTTTTATCTTACTCGTCATTTACGTAAATATGATCTCCCATGTCCAATGCATATGTTTATTTCAGCCGCGCGGGCACCTCATCTAACAGAGCCAAACCATGATGCGCTTCACTACAAGATGGAAGACAAAGAATTTATTGATAAATTGATTGAGCTCGGAGGTATGGTAGAAGAAGTCCTCCAGAATAAAGAAATATTGGAAATAGTTCTACCTATTCTACGGGCAGATATAGAGATGCTCAATACAATGGAATATATTGATGAGGAACCATTAAGTAGCGGTATGACTGTATTACATGGTGAATTTGACAAGCGTGTAAGCAGAGAAGATGCTGAAGCATGGAGCAAACATACCAGCCATGTTTTTCATTTAAAAATGATTGCTGGAAAACATTTGTTTATTAATACTCATCAAGCGCAGGTTATTGAGCTTATAAATAAGGAATTGCATACTGTAAATCTAGCTACCCCAATTAGTTAATCTTTAATTAATAATAAATGGAGAAGGTTATGAAATATGTGACTGCAGAAAATGAATCAGAACAATTAGCTTTTAAAAGTAACTTAATAAATTTTCCATCAATACATGGATATACGTTTAATATATTCAGTAAAGTTGTATTAAATTCTTTACAATTAGATATATTCGAAGCCGCAAAAGACTCTCCTGTTACAATTGATCAAATCGCTGAAAAAACAGGATTAAATATTGATGCATTGAAAAGAGTTATGATTATTTTAGTTGTTTTAGATTATTTCAAAATTGAAAACGATAAATATTCATTAACCAAGATGGCAAGAGTATGGTGCTTAAAAGATAGCCCCTTTAGTTATTATAAGTTTGCCAGATTTTATGAAATTATGGGCAATAATATGGCTCATTTAAAAGAATATTTGCGTACAGGTCAAGGAATTGATTTACACAACACAATGTCTGATGAAGAATGGGATAATTATCAAATTGCTATGGAAAATCATGCAATATATACATCCAACATTTGCCCCCAAATTACACCAGTTTCTGAAAACCCTTCTGAAATGCTTGATATTGGAGGTTCTCATGGACTCTATTCTATTGAACTATGCAAAAAATACCCAACTCTAAAAGCAACAATTATTGATCTTCCTCAAGTTGAAGAATTTACCAAATCAATTTTAAAGAAACATAATATGGAAGATCGTATAAAATTCCAAACAGGAAATGCTTTGGTAGATGATTTTGGAGAGAATAAATATGATCTTATATTTGTTTCAAGTCTATTGCACCATTTCAAGTCAGAAGAAAATCATTTGATTTCTAAAAAAATTGCAAAAGCTTTAAAGCAAAATGGGTATTATGTAATTCAAGAGTATATAAAACCAGTTGCACAATCTGTTGATGATTTATCGAGTATATTAATGGATTTATGTTGGAGTATTACAAGTACATCCGGAACCTGGACTCTTGATGAGCTGAAAGAGTTCCAGAATAAAGAGGGATTGATGCATTATTCAGTAAATCGATATGATGGTTTTGGAACCTCTTTAACACAAATCTGTGCAAAAAAAACACTGAATAAGGCCGAAATTAAAACATCGGAAATATCTGTTACACCTCAAACTAATTTTTTAAAGCAAAATATTCAGAAGAACGCGGAGATTAGCAATCCTGATGAACTAATTAAAATAGATTATTCAGAGGCTGAAAATTATATTGGAAGGCAGGCTACTGTTTTTGGTAAAGTAGAAGGTGTAAAAGAATATCCTGATTTTGAGGTAACAACTATTTCCATCGGGAAACCCCCGGAAACTCCCGGAGCATTTCCTCTTGCTATTCAAGATTCAATAAAGGATCAGTTTCCACCTGATCTTTATAATAAAAAAAATGTTAGTGTAACAGGAGTCATCGAAATAAATCCATTTGGCGGTGTTACAATGACAATCAATAATCCAACACAATTTGAAGTCCAGTAATTTTATACTCTTAAAACTGTTTTTGTATAAACATGAACAGAAATCAAATAATTCTTGACAGTACCGATTTTTAGCAGAAAAAGAATCAAGCTGCAAGGCGCAAACC
>CAZXUA010000030.1:0-30899 GCA_964643755.1 uncultured Desulfatiglans sp.
TTGGGAAAGCTACCTATGCCAAAGTTGACCCACAAATTCTTGTGAGGAGCCAAAATAAAGAGCCTAAAATTGTAACCTTTGTTCCTCATGTTCCGACGAATACAGGCAAAAAGAAATCTGCAAGCAGATTAATTTTATTAAAAATATTTTTTATGGCTTCAAAATATAATAGTAACATGTAGCCCTGAAGTCTGATCTCAGTGCCAGGATTAACACCCTTCTGCTGGCGCTTTTCTTCTCCGGTGGAGCCACCTCTCCACCGGAGAAGCCTTTTTCAGGCCTCCTGATATAAATAGAAAAATATTCTGACCTAAAAAAATTGTAACCTTAATGTATTTTCTACGCCCTAATAAATGTTTAAAAAATGGGCTGCATTAAGGTGCTATCACAAAAAAGATTATGGAAAATTACTTTAAAAAAATATCAGGCTTTTCTTCAACATCCCTTGAAGGTCTTGAGGTGGTTAAACTGTTAAAAAGGTATGACACCAAGTTTATCTTTCACAGGGATCGATTGCCACTAGTTCTTGATTTTTTATCCGGGTATTATGAACTACTTGAAATAGATAACAGGCGCTCCTTCAGGTATGCAAGCACTTATTATGATTCCCCAGATTTATTATTTTATCATCAGCATCATAACAAGTGTTATGACAGGTATAAAATAAGGTGCAGGAAATACATTGATTCAAATCAGTGTTATTTTGAGATCAAGCAAAAAAATAACAGGAAAAAGACAATAAAGAACAGGCTTTTGTTAAATGGTGTTTTCAGCGGCGGTATACTATCAGGTGAACTAAAGTCATTTGCACTGGATAACATATCTTTTGCCAATGAAAAATTTATAGATAACCTAAAACCCAGCCTTAATGTGGAATTTGACCGTCTCACATTTGCAGACCGAAATTCCGGAGAGAGGGTTACCTTTGATCTCAACCTGACCTTTAAAGGAAAAGGCTCTTCAACAATGGAAATTCACAATCTTGTTGTCGCGGAGATAAAGCGGGAAGGCCGTGCATTAAACCCCCGATTCTTTCAGTTTCTGAAGAGTATGGCAATTTATCCGACCAAGTTCAGCAAGTATTGTCTCGGTCTCGCAATGACTGAGAAGAATTTAAAAACTAACCGTTTTAAAAAGTACATATTAAAAATCAACAAACTTAATTAGGGATGGATGATGTTAAACAATATTGCACACTTAACAATCTTTGGAATTCAACTGATCGACCCGTATGATTGCGGACAGATGCTAACAAGGCTTGGTATCAATGTCCTGTTTACCTTTATTATCATCAGGATGATCTTCTATCCCAGATACAGGGAGGTCAATTACGTTTTCACTACTGCTCTGGTCAACATTACTGTATTCCTTATCTGTTACCTCATGGGGAGCATAAAGCTAAAGATCGGATTTGCATTCGGGCTTTTTGCCGTCTTTTCCATATTAAGATACAGGACAGAACAGATACCTATCAGAGAAATGACATACCTTTTTACAGTAATAATCGTAGCTGTTTTAAATGCCCTTTCTGATGAAAAAACCAGTTATGCTGAACTCCTTCTTGCAAATGTCACCATTGTTATGGCTGTTCTCACGCTTGAAAAAAATATCTTTCTGCGCTGCGAGGGGAGCAGGATCATTACCTATGAAAAGATAGAGCTTATAAAGCCTGATAATTATCCACTGCTTATAGATGACCTTAAAGATCGGACAGGCCTGGATGTGCTGAAAGCGGACATCATCAAGATAAATTTTCTTAATGATACTGCGATGTTAAAAATATTTTATCAATACAATGAATACTGCCATGGAAAGACAAAGGGGAGATAACATGGAAAGGATATTTAAAATTATAAGAAAGGTTGCTATTTGCCTTATTGTTACAGTGCTGTTTACAGGGACAGTATGTTCTGGAAAAGAAGAAGAGAGGTTATCAGTATTCAGTGAATTTGGTCTTGAATACAGTGACAATATCTTTGGATTAACAGATAACCAGATTTTATTGATAAATGAAAATAACCCTGATGATGCAGCGAGCAACAGATTTTTGGGCATGGATTCGTTGACCGATTATATCCTTAAGCCCAGGCTTGGCATTAAATGGCATACGGATGGGTTCTCTTACAGCAAGTTTACACTCACAGCATGGCTGCAATACAACTATTATATAAAGAACAGTGGCTCTGGTTACCCAGAGGGGAGGATAATAATAAAATACCCTGTCAGTAAAAAGGGCAGCATTATATTCAGGGGCAGTTCAGTATATGACTATAAAAAGAAGAATTATCTCTTAAGCTTTAACGATATAAATGGCAATGGAAATATCTCAAGAGATGAACGTACCTACAGCTCTGCCCTGTATAATGAGTATGAAGGGCAGATCGGTTACAGCTATGAGATTATGCATGATAAAGAGTTTATATTCTCAGGGATCAATATTGAACCTTTTACAGGGTATTCGGTTCGCTCATATAATTCCATATTCAGTAATCGGGATAAAGATACAACTTTTTTCGGACTTTCAATTGAGTTGAAACTCAAAAATATCATGAGTATCGAAGGTTGTTACAGGTATGATAATGTCTCTTCGCCCGGCAATATGGAATATATCCTGTATGATGAGACAGTGTCTTCCGCAGATGTAAATGGTGATGGCGTGATACGGGGAAATGCCCCTATTCATACGGCTATTGACCGCTCTTCGGAAAGGCATTGGATAGAGGTCAACCCTTCAATCAAGTTGACAGAAGATATTTCATTATCGCTGGGATACAGTAAACTTAAGACAAAATACACATCAGATAACCCCCTCGATACAGAGCATTATCTTCAGGCAGCATATCGCAGAAAATATAAATCAGGTATCAGTTATGATCTGTCAGATGGATGGTCTCTAAAGGCTGAATACTGCAAGACAAAGGTTAAAGACCCTGAAGACGGATCATATAAAGATAACAGTTATATCTTTACGATAAGACACAAATTTAAATAATAATTAGGGGGAAACTGTGAGAACAAGAGCTTTAATTCCAGAGACAATTAGGCGCTTTCATCTTGGATGTATATTATTATCAACTTTATTTCTCTTTATTGCTTCAGGATGCGGTGGCGGGGGCAGTGGTAAAGAGAGCAGTGGAACGGGTGGGACAGGAAATAATACATCAGGGGGCAATACTGGCACATCTGAAAGCGAATATGACGGTTCAGCCCTTCCTGGAGGCGCCTCTTTTACATATGAAGATGATGATGCGAATCCTGCAAACATAATTTTCGGATCAATAACAATAACAGGTGACACTTTAAGCGCCACATATGAGGGTAATGTTGTCACTATTCATTCTCCGGGAAGCTTTAATATTTACGGGACATCAAATAACGCTCAGATAAAGGTGGATACCCGGGAAAAAGGCGATGTCAGACTGATATTTAAGGGCACAAACATAACATGTTCATTCGGGCCGCCGATAGATATAGAAAACGCTGAGAGGGTCATAATAAGGCTTGAAGAGGGCACGGATAATTATCTCACAGACCTGCACACTGAAGCGGTTATTGATACAGACAGTGAAGAGATGGATGCGGCTATTTACTGTAAGGAGGATCTGGTTATATGCGGATCGGGCTCCATAACTATTGATACTGATTACAAAGACGGTATAAAAAGCAAGGACGGACTTATTGTAGACGGTGGTACTATTACGGTAACATCCGCTGATGACGGTATTATTGGCAAGAATTTTATAAGTATAAATAATGGCAATATAAACATATCAGCCGGTGGAGACGGGCTGAAATCAACTGAAGATGATGATGCTTTAAAGGGTTATGTCTATATCAAGGATGGTGTTTTTGATATTGATGCGGGAGCTGATGCAATTCAGGCCAAAACCCATATCATCATAAAGGATGGCGAATTTGCTATCATCACAGCGGGGGGGAGCGGCTATGCTGTGGCTGATACAGCAAAGGGGCTGAAGGCTACAGTAGGCATAACCATATATGACGGCCTCTTTACGATTGACACAGCGGATGATTCGATTCATTCCAATGATACAATAGTTATTAATGGCGGTGAATTTGAAATTGCGTCCGGGGATGACGGAATTCATTCGGATAAATCTCTTACGATTAATGGTGGTATTATAGATATTGTCTATTGTTATGAGGGAATTGAGAGCAAGGTAATAACTATAAATGACGGAGAGACTCATATTAAATCATATGATGATCCTCTTAATGGTTCAGATGGAAGCGGTGGCGAAAACAATCAGGGCGTAGCCGTATTTATAAAAGGGGGATATATTTATCTTGAGTGCACAAATGCTGACGGGTTTGATTCAAACGGCGCAGTTTATTTAAGCGGTGGAACGGTTATAGTCAACGGCCCTGTATCCGGAGCCAACGGGATACTGGATTATGGTACATTTACAACTACAGGCGGGACCCTTGTCGGCGCAGGGACATCTAACATGCCTCAGGCACCTGGCAGTTCCAGTTCATCACAAAATGCCCTGCTCCTGATTTTCAATCAGAAAAGCGCAGGCACCTTATGCCATATAGAGACGAGTGACGGGACAGAGGTGCTTACCTTTGCACCTAAAAAGGCCTACGCATCGGTTGTATATACCTCTTCACAGCTTACATCCGGGACAACATACAAGGTGTTTTTTGGAGGCGGCTATACTGGTGGATCTGTTAAAGACGGGATTTATTCAGGTGGAGCATATTCAGGAGGAACTCAATACACAAGTTTCACTGTGAACAGTCGTGTAACTACGATAAGATAACATGATAAAAGGTTTGTTTGTTCGGGAATAGAGTCTTTTTTCGAGCCTTAAATCTGATCATTGTGCCAAAAAGTAAACCCTTCTGTCGGCACTTTCATTCCCCCGGTGGGGCCACCTATCCACCGGGGCGACATATCAAGACCATTAATCTGTCATTACTATGGTGCTGTAGATATCTCCATGGGGTTTGAGTCTTGTCTTTTACCATAAACTCCTGTGAGGAGCACTTTTTTAAGGAATTGACCTGAATTCCTTTTACTGATAAAACCGCTGTATAGAAAGGATTATTCTCTTTTCCCTGAACTTAACATGTAACAAAAAGGAGATAAATTTATGAGTAATGAGAGCACCATGAAAGAGAGCACGTCACGAAGAAGCTTTTTTAAGAAACTGATTGTAGGCGCAGGTGGCCTTGCACTTGCAAATTCACTCCAGAAATACCTGCTGCCTGATCAGGGCCAGGTGATGGCAGCAGCCCCGGCCAATACCCCTTCAGCAGACGGTACAATTTATGGCAAATATTTCCTGTCGGACAAGGGTGAACCGCCAAAGGCAAATGATTTTGTCTCCCTTAACAGCCTTCCCATGTTTCCTGAAATAGCGAGCCCGCAGACCTATTTTCGGGGCGCCTCGGCATTACCGGGTGCAACCGCCACAATAGGATGGCAGGTTTTTACAGCGCCTGTATGCTGGGAAACACCCCATATCCATAAATATGATGAATTTTTGATTTTCCTTGGCGCAGACCTGCCTGACCTTTGCAAGAGCTATGATGCGGAGATAGACCTCTGGATGGGTGAGGAGATGGAAAAACATACCATTACCTCGACAACCGTTGTCTTTATCCCGAAAGGCATGCAGCATGCCCCGCTCAATTTCAGAAAAATTAATAAGCCTGTGCTCTTCCATGCCCTCTATCTTGGGCCTAATCTTGACCGCGAGCCGCGTGTGCCTGATTTTGATTTAACCACATTTGACTGGGGTGGACCTGCTAATTTGAAGGTCTTTGGCCCGCCAAAGAAGAAAGGTTAATTATTAACAAAGACCGTCCGGAAAAAAACTCTGGATGGTCTTTGTTATAATGCCTGACACTTAGTATTTATCAGTTGTGACTTTCCAATGTCAAAATACGACCCGACACCAATGCTTCACATTTTTTAATCCTCTAACAGCAGTGTTGTTAAAGGAATTATAGTGTTTGCAGCAAAAATTATAGGGGATCCGCTTAATGTCAATGTCCCAGAGGTAAAACGGGTATCGAAATTTGGTGAGGCACCAGCAGTGCTGACATCAAAATCGCTTCCTACCGAATAAAATGTTCCGTTAAGGGTTGTTTTATTCAACTGGATATTCATTACTTCAGTATCTCTGTTATTATCTGTATGTTTTTGTGTAGCGGTAACTGTAAGGTAAACAGTATCACTTATTAAGGCTCCTCCACCTGAAAGAATAACAGGGCCGTCATCAGGCAATTCCAGGTATCCTTGAACGGTAACATAGTTGCCGCCCATTTGAGTAACAGCCATCTTTACTGTACCTGAAATATTTTCTGTCACGCTGCCATCTTCTCTCATGGTGATGGTAATTGTCCAGGTAGATTCGCCAAGGTATTTTGTCGCCGCCCAACTGGGCATACATAGAACGACCAGCCATAAAACAACTGTGAATAAAGCAATAAATTTTACCTTTTTCATGGTACTCTCCTTTTACAAAATATGATGTTATTAATACCAAGCCCCTCTAACGATACCTTTTATATCTTTCAACCTCAGCCTTGATAAAGTCCGGCCAGTACTTTTCAGATATAGGGTAGCTTGCGTCAAGGGCCTGGAAAGAGCCATATCCTGTCACGGCCTTAATGCCTTCAAGGGTGTTGTATCTTACCTCATCAACACCCACAAGCTTTGCGATTGCCATGTTTATCTCATCAAGGGATTTGTCATAGGGGTTATCATCCTTGAATGCCCTCTGTGCAGCAAGTTCATTCAGACATTTCATACCCCTGTGCCACTCCTTGAATGATGGGAAGAACATGGCGCCGTATGATATCCAGAACTCTATATACTTAGCGCCAGCATTATATACGACCCATACAGAGCCCCCTTCTGATACGCTCCCCCTTACTATGCTGTCATCGCCCATGGCAATGCGTCTGTTGCTTAAGATGGAATCTATGCCGCCGAATTTAAGCCCTACCTCCTTTGTCCTTGTCTGCCCCATGCCCTCCTGAAAGGTGCGCACAGCCTGGGGTAGTTTAATAAGGGCAGGGTAGAGGTTTTTTTTAAGCCCCTCTGCAAGGCCCACAGATACACCCCACCCTGATTCAGGGTTGGGGATGACAATGTCTGCGCTTGTGTTTTTATAATATTCAGCAAGTTTGAGCCCCAGCTCGCGTCTTATCTGGAATATCTCCTTGCCCCTGAAAAGGGAGGCAACATTCCCGAAATAGACTGCTTGGAACACATCAGGGTTCATCTGTTTAACCCTCACCCTCCTTGTTTCAATGCCTGATGAATTACAGATAGACATCTCAGCGCCATCATATTCCTTCTTGATTAAGCCGCCGAGTCTCCTGTGGGAACAGGACTCTGAACTCGCAATAAAGGTGTTGTCTATAACACCGTAACAGAAGGGTTCAAATGCATAAGAATCATTAAGGGTAATAAGATGTGTCTCTTTCCCGTCATACACGAGGGCAGTAAGCGCAAATGTTGCCCTGCCCTCCAGCTTTTCAGTGAGTCTTTCTCCTGCGCCGAAACTGATGCCTTCCTCTTTTATATATTTATGAAGCAGGGCTCCTACAACCTCTGTAATGTTTCCGGTCTGAAAATTATACTCGTGGGAAAGCTCCTGAATAAGCTCCTCCTCCCCTGTAAGATACCCGTCCATTGTTATAACGACATGGAAATCTGAAACCGAATAGGGAACGATCTCTATCGGCTCTACATTTTTCTTTTCCGCAACAGCGTTTTTCGTGTAACCGATATTGCCTATTACTGCCTGGGGTGAAAGATCCTGAAATATTTTTACAAGCCTGCTGTCAATAACCTCGGCTATCCTTCCCAGGTCTTTATGTATATAGATTCCCTTGCTGCTTCCTACAGCAATCCCTGTGCTGGCCTTTCCCCTGTGCTGACAGGCGCCTGTTGCCAGAAATGCCTTGTTGACAAGCTCTCTGTCATGAGGCCCGTATATTCCTACTATTCCATCCATAAGGTAATCTCCCCTTTTATTTTATATCGCTGTGATAACTCTGGAGCGATTTGACACTCCCGTGCCCTTTACGGAATGCCGCTATACCTCTTGCCGCTGCAATGCCTGCTGCAAGGGTTGTGATATATGGCACCTTATATTTGATAGCCGCCTTTCTGATATATGAATCATCATGCTTGCTTAGCCTGCCTGATGGCGTGTTGATAACAAGGGCGATCTCCTTATTTTTGATGCCATCAACAATATTGGGCCTTCCTTCATGCATCTTGAATATTGGCTCTGCCTCTATGCCGTTATCATTCAGGAACCTGCATGTGCCGTTCGTGGCCTTGAGTTTGAAATCAAGCGCCCTGAACTGCCTTGCCACCTCAAGCACTGCCGGCCTGTCATCCTCGGTTACTGTTAAAAGCACTGTCCCGTTTGATGGAAGAACAAGCTGGGTAGCCTCCTGTGCCTTGTAATAGGCAAGCCCGAATGAGTCTGCAAGCCCCAGCACCTCCCCTGTTGAACGCATCTCGGGGCCGAGTATGGGGTCAACCTCCGGGAACATGTTAAATGGGAATACTGACTCCTTTACGCCATAATGGGGGATATTCCTGGGTTTTATATCAAGGTCTTTTATCTTTTTACCCAGCATTATCTGTGTTGCCATGCGCGCCATCTGGATGTTGCACACCTTTGATACAAGAGGTACTGTCCTTGATGCCCTGGGGTTCGCCTCAAGTATGTATACAGTATCATTTGCAATGGCATACTGAATATTCATAAGCCCCACAACATTGAGCTCTATGGCTATCTTTTTAGTATATTCATATATGGTTTCAACATGTTTGGCAGGTATACTTACAGGAGGTATTACACAGGCTGAATCGCCTGAGTGTATCCCTGCAAGCTCTATATGTTCCATTACTGCCGGCACAAATGCATCCTTGCCATCAGCTATTGCATCGGCCTCAGCCTCAATGGCATTTTCAAGGAACTTATCTATAAGAATAGGCCTTTCAGGGGTCACATCAACAGCGGCATTTACATAACGCCTGAGCATCTCTTCATCATGTATCACCTCCATTGCCCTGCCCCCAAGCACATATGATGGCCTAACCATGAGAGGATACCCTATTGTTGCTGCTATTGCCAGAGCATCATCAAGGTTTACCGCCATGCCTGACTCAGGCTGGGGTATGCCGAGTTTTTTCATGACATTTCTGAAACGGTCACGGTCTTCAGCAAGGTCAATCGCATCGGGGGATGTGCCTATTATCTTTACGCCGGCCTTTTCAAGCTCTGATGCAAGGTTAAGGGGGGTCTGCCCGCCGAACTGCACTATAACCCCTTCAGGCTTTTCCTTTTCATAGATGCTTAATACATCTTCCACTGTAAGGGGTTCAAAATAGAGCTTATTGGAGGTGTCATAATCTGTGGATACGGTTTCAGGGTTACAGTTGACCATGATGGACTCAAGCCCCTCATCCCTTATGGCGAAGGCCGCGTGCACGCAGCAGTAATCAAACTCAATACCCTGACCGATCCTGTTGGGGCCGCCTCCAAGCACCATGATCTTTCTGTTGCTGGTTACAGAAACTTTATCAGGGGCATTGTAGGTGGAATAGTAGTAGGCTGCATCTTCCACACCGCTTACAGGAACAGGTTCCCACGCCTCGACAATACCGAGTTTAGTGCGTCTTTCCCTTATATCCTTCTCCGGCACCTGCAATATTTTAGAGAGGTATTTATCAGCAAAACCATCCTTTTTGGCCCTGATCAAAAGATCGTCAGGAAGCTCCTTTCCCTTATATTCCAGCATCATGTTCTCAAGATCAACCAACTCCTTCATCTGCTCAATAAACCATGTCTTGATGTGGGTCTTTTTATTAAGCTCAGCAATCGAAGCCCCCTTTCTTATGGCCTCATACATGATGAACTGCCTCTCGCTTGTTGGCTCAGAAAGCATGTCCACCAGTTCATCAAGGCTCTTTTTATTAAAATTTTTGGCAAAACCGAGCCCGTGCCTGCCGATTTCAAGAGACCTGATAGCCTTCTGAAAGGCCTCTTTATAATTCTTGCCGATGCTCATAACCTCGCCTACAGCGCGCATCTGGGTGCCGAGCTTATCCACTGCCCCTTCAAATTTTTCAAATGCCCACCGGGCAAATTTAACAACAACATAATCACCCCAGGGGGTGTATTTATCAAGTGTGCCCTCCTTCCAGTAGGGCATTTCATCCAGGGTCATGCCGCCGGCAAGGAGCGCTGATACAAGGGCAATAGGAAAGCCTGTTGCCTTTGAGGCAAGGGCAGAAGAGCGTGATGTCCTGGGGTTTATCTCAATAACAACAACCCTTCCTGTTTTAGGGTCGTGAGCAAACTGCACATTTGTGCCGCCGATAACGTTTATTGCCTCTACAATATCGTATGCATATTTCTGGAGTTTTTTCTGCAGCTCCTTATCAATGGTGAGCATAGGCGCTGTGCAATATGAGTCGCCTGTATGGACACCCATTGCATCCACATTTTCTATGAAGCAGACAGTAATCATCTGGTTTTTAGCGTCACGCACCACCTCAAGTTCAAGCTCCTCCCATCCTAAAACAGATTCCTCCACAAGTATCTGACCGACAAGGCTTGCGGAGATACCCCTTGATGCAACTGTCCTGAGTTCTTCAATATTATAGACAAGCCCGCCTCCTGTGCCGCCCATTGTATAGGCGGGGCGGATAACAACAGGGTAGCCCAGCTCATCGGCAATCTTTTCCGCCTCTTCAACCGTGTATGCAGGTTTGCTCTTTGGCATCTCTATGCCAAGGCTTTCCATTGTTTTTTTAAACTCTATCCTGTCTTCGCCCTTTTTTATAGCATCAAGATCAACACCTATTACCTTTACGCTATATTCATCCAGTATCCCTGCCTCAGCAAGTTCAGAAGAGAGATTCAGGCCTGACTGACCTCCGAGATTGGGGAGAAGGGCATCAGGTCTCTCTTTCTCTATTATTTCCCTCATCACATTAACGTTAAGCGGTTCAATATATGTTGCCTCTGCCATTCCCGGGTCAGTCATAATGGTCGCGGGGTTGGAATTGGCGAGAACTATCTCGTAGCCAAGCTTTCTGAGCGCCTTGCAGGCCTGGGTTCCTGAATAGTCAAATTCACAGGCCTGTCCAATTATTATTGGCCCGGAACTGATTATCATTACCTTGTTTATATCCTTGATTTTTGGCATATGCCCTCCTGATTTTTAAGTTGCGCTAATATATTTGAGCATCATATTAGTGTCAAGAATATGAATCCTTATTTTTGTCATTAAAACGAAACCCTGTTTAAGTATCAGATAGCCCAGTTACTGAAACAAAATTGTTTCAAAAATAAAATAGAATTACATTTATGTATTATTATCAGTCTCTACAAAAATCGCTGTTTTCTATATCATACTGTTTTATAAGGATTTATTATTCCAGAGAGTCATGGCATGCCTGTTGCTTTTAGAATTACAGGAAATAAACTTCTAAAGGAGAGGAAGGAGAAACACTATGGACGCAGGAGATACCGTATTTGTATTATTATCGGCAGCCCTGGTTATGTTTATGACCCCAGGGTTAGCGCTTTTTTATGGAGGCCTTGTCAGAAACAAGAATGTACTTGGAACCATAATGCAGAGCTTTATTCTGCTGGGCATTATTACCCTTGAATGGGTCCTTATCGGTTACTCAATGTCATTTGGTCCGGATGTGGGCGGGATAATAGGAAACCTGGACTGGTTTGCGCTTAAAGGCGTAGGCATGGAGCCAAGCGTAAGCTATGGCTCAACAGTGCCGCATCTGGCATTTATGATATTTCAGTGCATGTTTGCCATAATTACGCCTGCCCTTATTACAGGCGCATTTGCAGAACGTTTTAAATTCAGCGCATTTCTGCTCTTTTCACTGCTCTGGGCAATTCTGGTTTATAATCCCCTCTGTCACTGGGCATGGGGGGGAGGATGGCTGGGCAAAATGGGTGCACTCGATTTTGCAGGGGGGACAGTTGTACATATCAGTTCCGGTTCTGCGGCCTTTATTGCGGCCCTTGTGATAGGCAAAAGAAAAGGATTCGGGAACACTCCCTATATGCCCCACAATCTGCCAATGGCAATAACAGGGGCAGCCCTGCTCTGGTTCGGGTGGTTCGGGTTTAACGCAGGGAGCGCTCTTGCCAGTAACGGCCTTGCAGCAAATGCCTTTGTTGTAACACATATATCAGCGGCTGTCGCAGCGCTGTCATGGGTTTTTGCAGAATGGATTCACAGTGGCAAACCAACTACCCTGGGCGCTGCGAGCGGCGCGGTTGCAGGACTTGTTGCCATTACACCGGCCTGCGGATATGTAAGCCCTGCCTCGGCTATCATAATAGGCCTTGTTGCGGGGACGCTATGTTTTGTTGGCGTAATGATGAAAGGTAAATTCGGCTATGATGATTCGCTGGACGTTGTGGGCATACATGGTCTTGGGGGCATCTGGGGCGCGCTGGCTACAGGGCTTTTTGCAAGCACCGCCATAAACCCGGCAGCGGCAAACGGTCTTTTTTTCGGAAACCCGGGACAGCTCTGGATACAGTTCGTATCGGTGGTGGGGACAATGGCATTCTCCTTTATTATGACCTATTTAATCCTCAAGGCTGTTGACCTCATTATTGGGTTAAGGGTGAGCGTTGAGGATGAAGAGAGAGGGCTTGATGTCAGCATGCATAATGAAACAGGTTACAATTAGAGGTAAATTATGCTTGCCGAAAAACAGATGATAGGTGTAATCTCATAAAAATTGAGGCCACTACCAAGAAAAGGAGGCAGATAAATGAAAAAACTGGAAGTAATCATTAAGTCTTTTAAGCTGGATGATGTAAAAGAGGGTCTCTCCGCAATAGGGATTAAAGGGCTTACAGTAAGCGAAGTAAAGGGCTTTGGCCGGCAGAGGGGCCACAAGGAGATATACAGAGGCGCAGAATATCAGGTTGATTTTGTGCCAAAGATAAAACTTGAGGTTGTAATGGAGACCGAACTGGTTGATGAGGCCGTCAAGATAATAATTGAAAAGGCTGGAACCGGCCAGATAGGCGACGGGAAGATCTTTATTATCCCTGTTGATGAGGTTATCCGAATAAGAACCGGTGAAAAAGGCAAAAGTGCCATCTGATAAAGCGGGTAATCATGTCATTGAAAACCCTGGCTGAAATGTCCGATTCTTCAAAATATGCATCTCTGGCCCATCGCGGAACAATGGCTGAATCGATTGATCTGAGAGAATCCAGAGATGCCCTTTTTACCGAATTTTCAAACGGGACCGTAAAGGATAATTTCAAGGAACGATATTCTGAAATCATAGATGATTATTTCAGATTATCCATTCAGGAGAGTAAAACAGGCCAGGGGCTCTTTAAAAAGAAGCTCCCGCTGGCGCTTGTTGCTGTAGGAGGCTACGGCAGAAGAGAATTATGCATGTACTCGGATATCGACATCCTGATCCTTTTCGGGAAAAAGATACCGGCTGATGCAAAGCTCCTGACCGAGGAGCTCTTTTACCCCCTATGGGACATGGGGCTTGAAATCGGTTATGGCGTGAGGAATATAAAAGACTGCATCAGGCTCGGCCACAGTGATTACGAAGTGCTTACCTCACTTATGGATGCAAGGTTTATATGCGGTGATTCGCCTCTATACCTCGACATGGTTGGGCTTCTTCAGAAAAAGGTTACAAGCAAAGAATCGGATAAATTTATCAGGTGGCTCCAGGACAGAAACGCTATGAGAATGGTCAACTTCGGGGATGCAAGTCACCTGCTTGAGCCAAACCTTAAGGATGGCATTGGCGGCTTAAGGGATTACCATCATATACTATGGATGGCAAAAGCCCTTTTTAATATAAGCAACCTGAAAGAGCTTGAGCAACTTGGCAAGCTTTCTTACCAGGAATGTGACGAACTCATAAAAGATGTCAATTTCATCTCAAATGCAAGAAATCATCTGCATTATATCTCAAACAGAAAAAATGACCGGATGAATTTTACCTATCAGGAGGAGATAGCAAAAAGGCTGGGGTATAAAAAGGATGGCAAAGCCCCGGCTGTTGAACAGTTTCTTGAAGATCTCCACTCTTCAATGGAAAGCATCAAAATCCTTCACCGCTCATTTCTTTTTGGCCATGCTGTAAAACGAACCCCGAGAAAGATCTATGTGGATATTGATGATATCAGGCACGGACTTCACCTGCATCAGGACGAAATAGCATATAATTCAGCAAAGGTCATACTTGATGATCCCGCAATCCTGATGAGGATATTTGAGATAAGCAGTAAATACGGCGTTATCCTGACAATTGATGCAAGAAGATTTACCCGTGAATTTCTCTCCCTTATAGATGACAGATTCAGGAGTTCTGAAAAGATATTCAGGGGTTTCCTGAATATCCTGAACGGCCCTCACACAGTGGCCATACTGGATCAGATGTTTGACACAGGGTTTCTGGACAGTTACATCCCTGAATTTGGCAGGGTAAGGGGCAGGGTGCAGTTTGATGCATATCATATTTATCCGGTTGGAAGGCATATACTTGAGGCCGTCTCATTTATAAAAAATATATCAAAGGAAAAGGATGTACTTCTTATTGATACATTTAATGATATCAAAAATAAAGAGGGGCTTTTGCTTGCCACATTATTCCATGACATAGGAAAGACCGGGAAGGAGCATTCGAAAAGAGGTGCAAGGATTGCAAGGGGCATACTTGAGAGGGTCAATTACCCCAAGGAATCTATTGAAGAGATAGCTTTTCTTGTTGAATATCATCTTTTCCTGGCTGAAACAGCAGCAAGACGTGACCTTAATGACGAAAAGATCATTATACAGAGCGCAAGGAGAATTGGCACCATAGAGAGGCTCAAGGCCCTTTTTATACTCACCTGGGCCGATTCAAAGGCCACCGGCCCTAATGTATGGAATGACTGGACAGCAAATCTTATAAAGGATCTCTATTTCAAGGTGCTCCATATCCTTGAAAGAGGCGAGCTTGCAACGCCTGATGCCTCCCAGAAGATCGACAGATTAAAGCGGCAGTTAAGAAGGATTACAGCAGCCACTCTTACACCCACAGAGTTTGAATATTACTTTGAGACCATGCCCCAGAGGTATAAGCTCAACACCCCGGCAGCGGAGATGGTGCATCATATTGAAATAGTAAAGGAGCTTAAAGCCAACTCTTCAAGAGAGGAGAGCCCCTTTATATTTGAATTCCGCGAAAACAGTTTTGGCGGATACTGGGAGGTATGTTTTGTATCCAGTGACAGGCCTGGCCTGTTTTCAGATATTGCAGCCATTATGGCCCTTAACAATATCAATATCCTGAACGCCAATATCTATACATGGCAGGACGAAACTGCTGTTGACATCTTTTGTGTCACAAAACCGCTTGATGAGATAAACCCAGATGAGACATGGAACAGGATAAAAAGGGACTTCGCATTGAAAATATCCGGCAGGCTTTCCCTGAGCGGCAGATTGATGGAAAAGAGCGCTCCTGTGGCAGGGATCATTCAAAAACCGGCCAAACCCACTGAGGTCAATATAGATAATGCATCGTCGGACTTTTTTACACTTGTTGAGGTCTTCGCAACTGACAGGATCGGCCTCTTATATATTATTACCAGGACGCTCTTTGACCTGTATCTTGACATCAGGATAGCAAAGATAGGTAATAAGGGTGACCAGAGCGCAGATATATTTTATGTAACCGATTTTGACGGGCAGAAGATCGAAGTTGAATCGCGAATTACCGAAATAAAAAATGCGCTGATAAAGGAGCTTGAGGCATGGTAGGGGCACGGCGCCAGTGCCCTCAGATGTAAAAGGCATTATACCTTGATTGGCGCGATGCGTCGTGCCCCTGGAAATAATATATCATTTCAAAAAATGGTTTGGTATACGGCACCTTGTCTTTGTGTACTGCCACAGGATAAATCCAAAGAGGCTAAGGGCCACATTCATTATGCCTATCACCATGATGCGGTTGCTCCAGTCAATGGAGATAAACATCATACCCAATGCACCTGTGAGCACAAATACTGCCTGTATAAGAGAAGAGGCTGAACCTGTATCCCTGTCCTGCTGCTCAAGTAACAGGCTGTTAGATGGCGGCCTTCCTATGCTTACGCATAAATAGCCGAGGGCCACCGATATGGCAAACAGCATGGGGCTTTTTCCCCCTATTGTAAGTATCAAAATGCCGCTTAAGATTGACCCGATATAACTTGCAGTAATAATGGGGATTGGCCTGAAATATCTCCTGAGAAAAAGATATATTGGCCCGCCAATTATATAGTGTGCAGCAATGGCCCCGAAATAGATACTGTATGCCTCTGCGCTCAGGCCAAAGTGCTGGACAAAGATAAAAGATGACACCCCTATAAATGCAAGCAGTGGTATTGATACTATGGAAAAGACTATCAGGAGCCTGTAAAAGTGGGGATTTTTTAATACAACAAAGAGCCTGAGTGTTGTTTTAGGGGAGCTGTCAGCTGAATATTCCTCATTTGTCTCCCTGAGGAAAAGGGTAAATATAAAGACCAGTATGCCGATTATAGTGAGCAGGCCAAATATCCCGCGCCAGGTTGAAAACCTGATTATAAGCGATCCTATTGATGGGGCAATAACAGGGATCATCCCATTTAACACAGCAGCCATTGCAAGGGTGCTCTCCCTCTTTTTACCCGGAAACACATCCTTAACAATGGCCAGGTTAACAGCCATTGATGCCCCTGCGCCGATCGCCTGAAAGATTCTTGCTATCACAAGCTGGTACGCATTCTGACTGAACATACAGAAGATGCTGGATATGATAAACAGGGGAACGCCAATCAGGAGCATCCTTTTACGGCCATATTTGTCCGACAATGGCCCCCATAAAAATGAGCTTGTGCTCACAAATATAAAAAATATGCTGATTGAGAGATTCACCCACCACACAGAGCAGTTAAGCTGTTCGCTCATTGTGGGCAGGGCCGGGAGATAGAGGTCTGTTGACAGGGGCGGAAAAGAGGCGATCAGCGCCACAAACACCATTATCATAAACCCTGACAGCTGTTTTGGATCATCCTGTGTCAGGCGAGTGGTTTCTGTACCTGTTACTGTTACTTCATTCTTGTTCATAATGTTTATAAATTAAAACTCTCTGCGGAGTCTTTTATCCCTTTCAATTGATTTTCATGACGAAAATATAATGGTGATATAGATTAATTCCAGTCTCAAATTAATGGAGTAGAGAAGATAACAAATGATGGGTAATGTCAAATGTTTTTTAGTGTTGCTGTGAGGTATCTTGGGGCTTTACAGCTAATTTTGTTGAATCAAGATTCATGGCAAGTCATTCCTGCGAAGGCTGAACCGGAGAATCCAGTTTTTTATCGAAAGAGCCGCATTACCTGATAACAAGTTATCATTTCTATTTTCCCGCCACTCAACATATTGAACAAGTCTCAATATATTGATAAAAATCACTGATACTTTACGGATGTATAAGTAATAAAATATAGATAAATCAAATGGTTATAATCAGGGCATACTTTGTGCAAGTAATTATTTTGTTTCTCTTAAAAAAGCAATGTAGTTTAAGCTTTGGCAATTGTATTGGGTTATGGATAGACGGGGTCACATAATGAAGAAAGTATCTTGCAGGGATGGAAGATACGGTTTGAAATAAGGAATAAGGAGGTGAAGATATTAATTAGATTGGCAATCAGACCGGTGTGATTCCAAAAAAATGTTGTACAACATAAATTAATTTAAGAGGAGGGGTAGTATGTCAAAACAGGTTTTTAAAAACAATAACAAATGGGGAATAGCCTTAAGATTAGCCCTTATTGGTCTGATTTTTTCGCTGGTTTTTGCCTCAATCTCCTTTGCGGATGGTGGTGGCAGGTACAAAGTTGATCCATGGTCATTCGGTGTAATGGCAGATACGCAATGGACAGTGAATGAAGATCCTGAAGGAAAAAACCCGGAATATGTTAGCGCAGCCCTTGCCCGTGCTTTCCAGGATCAATTCATTAAGGCTGGCGTAAAGCTGGTGGTTCAGGTTGGTGACCTTACAGACAGGGCCGGTGATGCAGGTATGCAAGCCCGTGCAGAGGCAGCGCAGCCTCTGATTGATGCCGGAATAGGGCTTTTCCCTTTACGCGGAAACCATGAAACCTATGGTGGACTTTATTTTCGTGATCCCGATAATAACGTGAATATCCCAGCATTTAAGGCGGCCTTTCCACAGACCCAGGGGCTTGCAAACACCTTTGGCGCAACAAATATCGAGAGCCCGACCGGCCCTTCTCCAAAGGATGCAACACGTGACCGAGCTATTCTTAATGGCCTGAGCTACTCCTTTGATTACGGTGACCCGGGCAACAATGCAAGGTTTGTGATCGTTGATGTTGAAGGTACTGCTGTAGCTAATAAAACACCCGCGGCCCATGCGACATACGGTAAAGGGGCATTCTACATCTTCTGGACTGTCTACAAATATGATCAGGATCTTGCGGGCACAACAGGGGCGTATGTACCAGACACTACTACAGAGGATCCTGATGATGTGGTTTGGGGGAAAGTGCCATATACCATTCCTGCGGGGGAATACTTTCGTGTAAGCAGCGGAAAACCGACTACCGATTTTTATGGTTACAATAACGGTATAGTAACCAGCTTTAATACTACTGGCGCTACATATCCGATTGCCGATAGTCTTTATTACGTTTCCAGCAGTGTTTCAAAGGAATTCTGGCCAGGCGATCAGCAGGACTGGATCAGCGCGCGTCTGGATAAAGAGACAAGGGGAACTGAGCATGCATTTGTATTCTCCCACAGAGGGCTTATGGGCGCAAACCATGCTGATGGTCTTTTCGGGGGAAGCCCGGCTGAAACTCCTGAGGATCAAATCGCTTTCTATGCAAGCCTCGCAAATAACGGTGTAAGATATATGCTTTCAGGCCATGATCACCTTTATAATCGCGCCCTTGTAGCAAGCCCTGCTTTGGATGCTGATGGAAAATTGATCCCGAACGCTAAGGGAGATTATCAGGTTCAGCAGATAATCCATATGGCAGGAAGCACAAAATTCTATTCTGCTGCTACCCTGGATAGCTTCAGTGCTACAAAAGGCAGGGAGACGCAAATTTCTCAGGAGTTGTTTAATGTCGGGTATTACATATATACTGTGGACGGCCCACGAGTAACAGCTACCTATTATGGAGATGCAATAAATAATTTCCAGGATAATGCAGACTACCCGCGCGGAGATGACTCTGATAATGGCCGTCTATTTCTGCCTACCCTTAATTTTGTAGAAAAGGATTCATGGGGATACAGTACAAACGGAAAGCAGTTTGTAATTGCACAGGGCGATTCCTATACAGTTGTAAAAGACAGCTTTGGCGATACAAAGGCCAAAATATTAGCCGGAACCAATAACAGCACCACAACAGATGATACGCCAACATATATTGATGACAATAAGACACCTGATGATCCTTCTGATGATATAACATTAAGCGCCCCCCGCCCCCTTACCAAGGTGGTAAATACCGGATGGGTTGCTAACCCTGATGATCATAATACCCCTTACAGGAAGGCTTTCTGGAACCGTTACTGGAGAAACCCATGGAAACAATTCTGGAGTAAATGGTATAAAAATGTCATTAAAAATGATCTTAAGAGCGATATCCTTTCCATCTGGGGTATGTCAGAACTTGGAGCAGAAGGCAAGACCGATACATATGTGCTTTCTATGACCTTTGATTTTAATTTGATGACACTTCTTGGGAACGGCAATATTGGTATTGCCACATATGTAGATGACAAATGGAAAAATGCTGTAGATGAAAATTTCGGCGGGAAAAAGAGATTTGTTCTTGGCCCATATAAATCAAAATATGGTCTTGGCACTTATGGGATTGATCCGAAAACAAAGACAGCCTGGGCGGTTTTGAATTACAATGCCGACTTTGCTGTGGCTGGCGGCATAAATAATTTTTATTGTAAAAAATAGGTTATTTTCTATCCATCTATTTAAAAGCATGGATAAGCAATAACAAGTTTAACTCTTTGTGTAAAAAGGGGGAAGGGCAGATACTCTATTTAACAGGCGTTGGCCCTTTCCCCGATTTCATTTTAAGAAGGTGAAAAATGTTGCAAAAAATTTTTATTGTCTCTTTTCTTTTCATTATTTGTTCATGTAGCGGGCCAAGCGATTATTCCCAGTCATTTATAGTATTGGTCAACAATGCCAAGGTCGGAACATTAATGACTGTCGAAAAGATCGACAGGAAAGGCAACCTGACATGTTTATCCGAACAGGAAAGGGGTGCCGAAGGCTCAACGGAGAAAAAACGAACAGGAAACAGGACAAAAATGGTAATTCCTAAGGGGCAATTTTTCCCGTCAACCTATTCATCTGAATTCATTGATGGCATCTCATATGATATAAAAGTGGAAAACGGGCAGATCATTAGAACCTTTGTAAGACAAGGCAAATCCGAAAGGTCCCAAATCCCTTTTGAGCCTGGCATGGCCATGCTTGATCTATCTATCTTACATACCATTGAGTACTGGTTTCGCAATTATGATCTAAGTAAAGGAGAAACGCAGACCATAAAAACCTGTCTTCTTCCCTCTGGTCGTGTAGAGAATCTGATTATTTCTCCTGTGAAATCTATCACCCCTGATAATATATTCGAATATCAGATAAGTCATGGGAGTGATATCAAGATAAGTTTATGGGTTAATAAAGAGAATCGTCTTGTGCGGATGAATATTGAAGGCATAAATATTGGCGTTATCCGCTCTGATCTATATGATAAAAAAGAATAATCAACAGTATTAATTTTTGAATAAATGGCCTAATGATGAATAAAACCATCAGAACCTCCCTTATAGCAATATCTATTACAATAGGTCTTACTGTTCTTAAATTTATTTTTTATTACCTTTCAGGAAGTATCGCTGTCCTTTCCGAGGCATGGCATAGCTTCAGTGATATCACAACATCAGTGCTGGTGCTTTTTGCTTTGTGGCGAATTGCATTGTTAAAAAAGAGGGGAGAGTCTCTTTCTACTCAGGGTATTACAGATGTGCATCATGATACTCCCCGAAGTCTTGGAGGGCTTTTTAAAAGATTATTTGGTGAATATATTGAGGTCACAACCTCTTTTATAATAGGGGCAGTTCTGATAACAGTATCAGCCTCATTAATCATAAAGGTCTTTTCTACTAAAATAATCATAATAGAGAAACCTTTAGTAACCGGTATTATTTTCCTTTTGCTGTCACTAGGGTCTTTTTTTCTTTCAAAATTTCTTTCAGATGTTGGAGAGGCTGAAAACTCCCCTGCATTGATATCGGATGGCCTTCACTCTAAGGGCGATATGGTATGTACATCCTTAACAGGCATATCACTGATACTATATTATTTTCGTTACAACATAGATAGATGGGTCAGTTTGGCTATTGCGCTTTTTATCCTTTCCTTTGGTGCAGAGATAATTTTTAATATCATTGTTCATTTCATCAAAAAAGAAAAATCATTCAGAATGCATTATAGATTTCTGGAAATGCTGAATATTGCACTGGAAAAAGAACCCTACCTGAGATTATTCAAATGGATAGATACAATATTTAACATTGATATCCTGAAGTCAAAACTGCTAACCCAATTTGTCCGGTTATTAAAATTCTCCGGTTATACGCTGATAACATTAATAGCGCTTGTTATAGTGTATGACATGGGCTTTCAGGTGCAGATGGATGAGGAGGCTATTGTTGAACGTTTTGGAAAGCCAGTGACGAATGAAGCCTTGCAGCCCGGTCTCCACTTTAAATTTCCACGTCCAATAGACAGGGTGAAAAAGGAAAAAACAAAACAGTTACAGGAACTATATCTGGGCAATATCTCCAGGGAAGAACAAAAACCCCTTATCTGGGGCATGACTCATGGCGAAGAGATGCACTTTATTTCAGGCGATAACAATTTTCTTAATCCCTATATAATTATCCATTACAGGATTAAAAACCTTTATGACTATTATTACAATATATCAAATCCTCAGACATTGATAGAAGATTGCGCCTATGAAACAATGCAGGATCTTTTTACAACCAAATCATTTTATCAGATTGCCATTACATACCGGAAAGAGATGGACAGGGCTATTGAAGAGACGCTTCAAAAAAAACTTGATAAAATGAACACCGGGCTTGAGGTCGTGAGTGTCAATGTCAAGGATATTCATCCTCCGATAAAGATATCCGAGTCTTTTGAAGAGGTGATCGCATCATATCAGATAAAAGAAGAGACGATCAATCTGGCGCTGGAATATCAGAACTCGGAGATACCATCATCACGAGGTAAAGCATATAGCAATATCAGTGATGCAAAGGCATATGTAAATGAAGAGATATTGAAATCCCAGGGGGCAGTAACCGGATACAGGTCAAAACTGGAATCCTATAAAAAGGCCAGATCAATAATAAGAAAGGTATTGTATTATAATCATATAGCTGATGCGCTCAATAAAAACGATAAGTTAATTATAGACCCCAAGACAGGAAAACCGAATCTCTACTTGAAATCAGGTGATATCTCATCCATTGAGGATTGGCAGATAGAAGAATAAAGAGGTTATTAAGGTATGAAAAAAATACTCCCGATACTTATAGTAATAATAATTGCATCTATAGTGGCATATAACTCACTATTTACAGTAAAACAGGGCACAAATGTAATAATAACCCAATGGGGAAGGCCAATTAAGGTAATAGAAGAGGCCGGTCTATACACAAAAATGCCCTGGCAGAAGATTAACGCCTTTGACAGCAAGATAAACTGTCATGAGGCGCAAACATTACAGCTTTTATTAAAGGATAAAAATCCGGTTATTGTTACATGTTATATTGCCTGGAGACTTGACAATCCGGAACTTTTTTTTCAATCACTCAACAATGTAGAGAATGCAAAATTAAAACTGGGGGACATGGTTAATTCTCAACTGGGCATCATTGTAAGCGATTATGAGATCGACAAGATTATAAATACAGTTGCTGAGAAGGTTAAACTCAATGAGATATATGAAAGGCTTAAAAATGAAGCCAATGCAAGAACCATATCCAAATACGGCATTGAGATCGTACAGGTTGGCCTTAAAAGGATTATTTATCCCTCTGTAGTAAGTAATGCGGTATATCAGCGGATGAAGGCTGAAAGAACCAAAGAGGCGGTTAAATATACGGCTGAAGGGGAAGAAGAGGCCACAAAAATCAGGGCCAACACGGATAGAGAGGTAAAGGAGCTTCTGGCAAAGGCATACAAGGAGGCAGAAGAGATAAAGGGCGAAGGTGACAAAGAGGCATTAAGGATATATGCTGAGGCATACAGCGAAGACCCTGAATTTTTCAAATTTGTAAAGTCGCTTCAGGTATATTCACAGATTATGGACAAAAATACTACACTAGTATTATCCACTGATTCCGAACTTTTTGAATACCTGAATTCAAAAGAATTAACCGGTGGTAAAAAGTAGAAAGAAATGACAAAGACTATTAGACATCACCTGAAAGAAACTACAAGCTCTTTAATCAGATATTTTTTACTGGTTATTGTCGCCGGCCTATCCGCTGTTTACCTGCTGTCAGGGTTTTACAAGATATCAGAGAGTGAACTGGGGGTAGTCCAAAGGTTTGGCAAGGTAATAGATGGAAAGGTCGAACCCGGAGGGCATTACAGGCTCCCCTGGCCAATAGATACAGTCACCAAGGTGCCTGTAAAAACAACCCATACCATAGAGATAAAAGACTTCTCTCTTGTGGCGGGAGACACAAAAGAGAATGAATTCAGAAAGGCTACAGGTCTTTCATCTTACTGTATTACGGGTGATAACAATATTGTTTTTATAGATTTTTTAGTCAGGTACAATATTATTGATCCGGTCAAATACCTGTTTCATATTAAAAGCAATGAGGAATACCTCAGGCAGATTGCCTGCTCTTCTGTTATCAACAGTTTAGCCGGCAAAACAGTAGATGATATCCTTACAGTTGGTAAAAAAAGTGTTGAGGTTTACTTGAAAAAGGCAATCCAGGAAAATCTTGACCTGCTTAACAGCGGACTGGGCATCAGCGCTATCGAAATAAAGGAGGTATCGCCTTATAAAGAGGTAAGGACCTTTTTCGAACGTGTAATCAATGCCCAGATTCAGCAAAGAGAGCTGATTAATAATGCAGAGTCATATAGAAACGAGAATATCCCAAAGACTAAAGGCACGGTTATGCAAATAGAAGAAGAAGCACTGGGGTATAAGTATGAAGTTGTAAGCCGTGCACAGGGTGAAGTAGACCGTTTTAAAAAACAGCTTAATGAATACAGTAAAGCTAAAAATATTACTAAGCAGAGGATGTATTTAGACTTTATACAGCAGAAATTCCCTGCTCTTAAAAAGATAATACTTGTTGATAAATCCGGAGAAGAACGCATTATTGATTTAAGGCTTATTACAAAGTAGCCCGACCAAAAGGTCTTTTTATCTGAAAGACACAACCCATTTGATTTTTAAATCCAAAGGTGAATATGAATGACATCCCACAATTTTAAAATTTATCAAACTGAAAAGAGTTCAACTGGAATCAGGATAAAAATATTAACATCTCTATCCATTATCACTATTATTCTCTTTTATATATCCACTCTTGCGCTTGCTGATGGCGGGGGAAGATATCGTTCTCCTGATGCATGGTCATTTGGTGTGCATGGGGATACTCAGTGGACAATCGAAGAGGACGCTGCAAACCCCGATTTTGTATCAGGGGCAATGATCAGACAGGTAAATGATCAATTCATTAAACATGGCGTAAAAATGGTCATTGCACTTGGAGACCTCTCTGACAGGGCCAAGCCAGGTGCAATGGCAACCAGGGCGGAGTTTGCAAAACCATTATATGATGCAGGCATTGGACTATTCCCGGTAAGGGGGAACCATGAGACTTACGGCTGGCTTTATAATTATGCCCCTGTTGAAGCAGAAAAAAAGGCCATGCTTGAAAGTTTTCCTCAGACCAGAAAGGAGATGTATGGTGCATATAATCTCTCAAGCCCTGTAACACTGGATGGTAAATACAGCAATGAGCTTGAAGGGCTGAGCTACTCCTTTGACTATGGCCCTGATGGAAACAATGTCAGATTTGTCATAATGGATACCGAAGATGTTGAATGCGAGACAACCGAGGTTGAGCAAAATGGCAAAAAATATCCTTACTGGCCCAAGGCATGCAAAAACTATCCTATCCCATCCCAGCAGGAATGGATAACCGAGAGACTTAATAAAACCGGACGTAATACCACTCATGCTGTTGTATTGGCCCATCGCGTCCCTTTAGGCCAGAATCACACTGATTCTCCCTTTAACCATAACACCATTTTGGGGCAGGAATCATATAGTCTGGATCATAATCCTGAAGGGCAAAATATATTTTACGACAGCATGTATAAAAATGGGGTAAAATTATACCTTGGCGGGCATGACCACATACATCACAGGTCAATAATAAAAAGCCCGGATGGCAGATCTCAGATACAGGAGATAATAGCAGCAGGATTGAGCACCAAGTTTTATTCACCCTCTCCTATCCATTTCCCCAAAAAAGATAGGAAGGGGAATGTAACAGTGCCAGATCAGTGGTTTGGGCAGAAAGAACGCGAGATATCTCTGTCACAGGAAGAAAATAACATAGGGTATTATATCTATACGGTAGACGGGCCAAGGATGTCAGCGGATTATTATGCTGATTCAAGGGGTAATTTTCAGTCAGGCAATCGTTTCCCATTCGGTGAAAATAATCCCGATTACCCCAAAGGCATTACACCTGCGCTTAACTTTGTAAAAAAAGAGGGCTTTGGGTACAGCCTTAATGGCAGGGGCTTTATGGTAGCGCAGGGGGAGTCATATAATGTTGTAACTGACAACTATGGTAAAACAAGCGCCAGGATACTTAATGGATTTAATAACAGCGCATCTGTTGATGCCAATAAACGTTCGCTGACAAAGGCAGTTGAGACAGGCTGGGTAAAAAACCCTGATCCAGGTTCACTCAAAAGCGATATATTTTCTATATGGGGGATGTCGGAATTGGGTATGAATGGCAGGACAGATGTTTATGTCCTTTCTATCTCCTTTGAAGGAGGCGATGCCCATTCAATAAAAAAGGGCAGGGTCTGGGTCGCAACCTTTGCCAATGGGAAATGGGTTAATGCGGTTTATGAAAATTTCGGGGGCAAAAGAAAATTTGTCTTGGGAAAATACAGGCCGGAATATGGCCTTGGTACATATGGTGTTGACCCAAAAACAAAAACCGCATGGGCGGTATTAAATTACAATGCCGATTTTGCTGTTGCAATGGATATCGAAGCTGTTCCATAACAGGCTGAATATTTAAAAAACAGGATAAGAAATGTATTTAATTAGAGTCCATCCAGAAAGAGACAAATTCCGGCGCGGGCACTAATCATCAATAGATTTGAACCTGTGCTTATAAGACGATAGTCTTAAGCTTTGGCATATCGGGGTAGAGGAATAATGACTCTACCCCGATATCTTTTTAATCGCTCATAATGAAAATAAAAACTTCACATATTTATAGCGCAGGTCTATAATAATCAAAAGTTTGGGGGCGCTTTATCAATCTCCCACTGACCGGAGTATTATATCCCTCTCTTACTGCGTGATCAACCTCTATTATTTTCTGATTATTATGCAGCCTGCTCCTTTGAGATTTGTTTCAGAGAAAACATTTTAACAGGATTAATATTACGCACCATAGCCTTTAAACATGTAACTTCTTTATAATAAGGAGGAGATGGATATGAAAGCATTATTAAAAATATCAATAATAGTGATCCTGGTAACTTCCTTTGGCCTGGTAGCTGTTGCACAGGAAGAGCTATACAACAAGCTCAATTCAAGGCTTGCAACACTCTATAAACAGGGGAAGACAGAAGAGGCCATAAAGGTGGCTGAAGAGGCCCTGCAGGTAGCCATAAAAACATATGGTGAAAAACACCCCTATGTCTCTGCATCCCTGAATAATATTGCCCTGTTATATATTAACGAGGGGGAGTATGAAAAGGCAGAAGCCCTTTATGAGCGGTCATTACAGATTGCAGAGGCCCTTTTAGGTAAGGATCACCCTCAGCTGGCAGACATACTGGAGAATATGGTTAAATGCAACGAGGTGCTGGGACAAACAGACAAGGCTGAGATGTTCCAGGCGAGGCTTAAAAGCATAAAGGAATAGGATATAGAATACAGTATAGAATATAATACTGGCTTGCCAGATAAATTCTGTGTACACAGAGGGGTATGCCTCCAGAGGTAAATATTACTCAATCTTTTCAAGCGCCCAGTCTTCAATGGCTATTTCCAGTGATCTGTTTATCAGCTCAACAGAGACAACGACCTTATCGTTCTGGCCCTTATGGTGCAGGTAAAAGCCTGTAAGATTTTTTAATGGGCCGCTCACGATCCTTATCCTGTCGCCTGTCTTCATATACTCCCTGTTCTGGACTGTCCGGTCTGTGCCGTTCAATATCATTAATGACTGTATCTCTTCATCATTGGCAGGCACAGGTTTTCCCTTGAAACCAACCAGTTGTACCACACCTGGTGTTTTAAGGATGTTTATGTGTTCATCAGGTGCGAGCGCGCTGTTGACAAATACATAACCGGGTATCAGGGGCACCATGATCTTTTTTACCCTGTCCTTTCTCCTGCTCATAACCTGTATCTTGGGCAGAAACACCTCTATGGATTTACCAGAAATGCCGTCATATACCTTCTGTTCAAACCTGCTTCGTGTGTGAACAGCATACCATTTTGCTTGATTTTCTGTCATAAACTCAATGTCCTTATGGCATTAATGCCGAATGAATTATCTCTGATATCAGGGAATTTGGAAGCGTAATAGTTGGTATTAATATCCTTGTCAAGAGATTTTCTGATTCATGACAGGGTGGGGGTTAAACCCCTTTCAGACAGTGAATTTTAGGGTTAAGGTTCCTTGACAAATTGTACTGTCAATGTTAATGGATTCTGTCTTTCTTCATATTCAGGCGTAATTTTTCTTAACTTTATTTAAAAAAGGGAACAGCTATTAAAAATTATATTGTAATAGAGGGGCCTCTTGGTGTTGGAAAGAGCAGTTTTGTAAAAAAACTGGCACAGCATATGAATGGCCAGGAGCTGCTGGAGCACACAGAGGATAACCCTTACCTGACTAAATTTTATAAAAATCCGAAACACTACAGGTTTCAGATACAGATGTTCTTTCTGATGAGGCGCTATCACCATTCCCTTGAACTGGATAAGCTTGATCTTGTAAAAAGGCCGGTATTTACAGATTTCATGTTTGATAAAGACAGGATATATGCAAAGGCCAACCTCGATGAAAGTGAGTATTACCTTTATGACCAGATGTTCCAGATACTCAAAAAAAAGGTAAGGCCGCCTGATCTGGTTGTTTTTTTGCAGGCCAAGACAGAGGTGCTTGTTGAACGCATAAAGAAAAGAAACAGGGATTATGAGCGCTCCATTAATGTAAAATACCTGGATAAGGTAAACAGGCTGTTCAATGATTATTTTTTCCACTATACTGATTCTCCCCTGCTTGTTATCAATGCATCTGAGATAGATTTTGTAAATGTTAAAGAGGACTTTGAAGACCTTGTTAATGAGATAAACAAAATAAAGTCAGGGGTGCAGTACTATGTGCCAGCCAGTTCGAGAAAATAGCTTATGAAAACAGAAATAAATATAGAAATCATAGAGTCCGCACAAGAGATGCAGGCAAGGTCAGAGGGTATAAGGCTTTCAGGGAAAAAGATAGGGCTGTTTCCGACCCTTGGCTTTTTGCATGAGGGGCATCTTGAGCTTATCAGGCAGGTGAGAAAACGCTCTGATCTTGTTGTCATGAGTCTTTTTGTGAACCCGATTCAGTTTGGCCCTAATGAAGATTTTGAAAAGTACCCCAGGGATACAGAGGGGGATTTAAGAAAGGCAAAGGGCGAAGGGGTGGATCTGGTATTTATGCCACCGGTATATGAGATGTACCCTGCAGGTTTTCAGAGTGTGGTGAGGATTGATAATATCACAAAACATCTGTGCGGCAGATCCCGGCCCGGCCATTTTGAAGGGGTAACAACAGTGGTTGCCAAGCTCTTTAATATTATAAAGCCCCACATTGCAGTGTTCGGGCAGAAGGATTTTCAGCAGCTTGCAGTGATAAGGCGCATGGTAAAAGACCTTAATATGGATATTGAGATAATAGGGGTGCCCACGGTCAGGGAACCTGATGGCCTGGCAATGAGTTCAAGAAACAAATATCTGAACCCGGAAGAAAGAAGGTCTGCGTTGAGCCTGAAAAAGGCGATGGATATGGCCAATAAACTCGCAGGGGAGGGTGAGAGGGAGAGCAAAAATATCATTGCATCAATGAAGGAGTTGATTCTTTCATATCCCTTTACCGCTATAGACTATATAAATATCTGCGACCCTGATACATTGGAGGATATAAATCTTCTCAAGAAACAAAGCCTTCTTGCATTGGCAGTAAAGGTGGGGAACACAAGGCTTATTGATAACTGCATTATTAATATCGATTGACAAATATTGTCACATATAAATGAAGAAAGGAGTTACTGATGAAAAAGGCAAATTTTTTGTTTACATCGGAATCAGTTACTGAAGGGCATCCTGACAAGGTTGCGGATCAGATATCGGACCATGTCCTGGACAAGATGCTTGAGCAGGATAAGTATTCAAGGGTGGCCTGTGAGACCCTGGTAACAACAGGCATGGCGATGATCGCAGGAGAGATAACCACAAAGGCATATGTTGATCTGCCCGAGGTGGTGAGGGATACCATCAAGAGCATAGGTTATACAGGCTCTGCAATGGGGTTTGACTGTGAGACATGCGCTGTTCTGTCATCTATAGACAAGCAGAGCCCAGATATAGCACAGGGTGTTGATGGGAAGGGGCTTTTTAAGGAACAGGGCGCTGGCGACCAGGGGCTTATGTTCGGTTTTGCATGCAAGGATACCCCTGTGTTAATGCCCATGCCTATTTATCTTGCCCACAACCTTGCTCAGAGACTTACCCATGTGCGTAAATCAGGCAAGCTCCCCTGGCTTAGGCCCGATGGAAAGACCCAGGTAACAGTCCAGTACATTGACGGAAAGCCTGTAAGCGTCCATACTGTTGTTATTGCAGCGCAACATGAGCCTGATGTGGATTATGATACCCTGAGGCAGGCCATTATTGAAGAGGTTATAAAAAAGGTTATTCCTGCTGATATGCTTACAAAGGAGACCCAGTTTTTTATCAACACAACAGGCAGGTTTGTTGTCGGCGGCCCAATGGGTGACTGCGGACTTACCGGCAGGAAGATAATAATGGATACATACGGCGGATTTGGATACCACGGCGGTGGTGCCTTTTCAGGCAAGGACCCATCCAAGGTGGATAGAAGCGCCTCATACATGTGCCGTTATATTGCCAAGAATATAGTTGCTGCCGGGCTTGCTGAAAAATGCGAGATACAGATAGCATATACCATTGGCAGGGCAGAGCCTGTATCTGTTCTGGTGGGGGCATACAGCACAGGTATCTTGCCAAGCGCCGAGTTAACAAAGATAGTGCAGAAGGAGTTTGACCTGAGGCCTGCTGCTATTATTGAAAAGCTTGATCTTTTAAGACCCATATATCGCAAGACAAGCAACTACGGCCATTTTGGAAGAGAGCTTCCTGAGTTCAACTGGGAAAAGACCGATATGGTTGAGACACTCAAAAAGGCTGTAA
>CAZXUA010000031.1:0-7659 GCA_964643755.1 uncultured Desulfatiglans sp.
TGTCAACAAGGCTGCTCAGCTTTGTTTTCGCTTCAGAAAGAGATAATGTATCCATTTTGCATCCTTAAATAAAGTAAACCAGAATACTGGTCATTATAGTTTGGATATTTTTTAATGTCAGTCATCAAAGAGGCTGAGTAAAACATCAACCGAGGTTAGGTTTAACTAATGGAAATAAAAACAGAAAAATTAAATTGATCACTCTTCATCCACGCCCAGCTCTTCTTTTAACTCTTCCATCCGGTAGATAGTGTGACGACCAGAAGAAACGAAATAACATGACAGTCAAAGAATGATCTGGTTATTAAGTTGGTCATTATGAAAAGACAATCCAGATTAGATGCCCCCGGGGTATTACATCATGTAATGATAAGGGGCATAGAACGAAAAAAAATATTCAGACGAAAGAGCTAAAGATAGCGAAGACTCTATTAGAGAGGAAAGCAGGATGAGGATAAAAGCGAAATAATTTCAAAGCTGCTGTAATGCCAGTTCGGTTAATGGATTTACCCTTTAACTGTCCTGGCCGTTATAAAGAGGTTATAAGAAAAATCTGGTATCAAATACTAAATAGAGGTCATCATTTTTTGGCAAAAAGACTCGGAGCGTAAAAGTAAAAAAGAAAGAGGGTATTACCAACATGTGATACCCTCTTTTTATCCCTCTCCGAAACCTCATCTAAACAACAACATCTAGGGGCTTTGGTTTTGCAGCGGTATTTTCATCACGGTCCGGCTCGCCGTATTTATTGTATAATATCCCTGTATCGAATCTTCGTGTGTCAGGGTTTTTCCCTGTGATCTTATCCCTGTCATTATTGAGCTTAGCCTCTTCGCTGTTTCCGGATTTTTCAACAGGTTTTATCCTGTCAGGCCCATCTTTTTTCCTGACCTTAAACTCTCCTTCACCGGGATTGTTTATTACTACAGAGGAATCTATAATCATATGCCACCTCCTTACATAAGGAACCTTTCTTTGAGGGAGCGTTACAGTATATCAAATCCTCACATTAAAATCTGTCTGGCGAAAAAGCCCGTTCTTTTTTTATGAACGGGCGCATATAATGCTCAACATACTTTGCAACCCCGCTGTCATATCCCTTTCATTCATGGACTTAGACCGGAAGCTTTGCGCCCTTTCCTTTCAGAAAGTTTGCCCTCAAGTTTTATCCAATCTTCAGATCGGCATCACGATTCTATAACTTTAATAATATTTATATTTTATTAAAAACAAATATAGCAAGACGTTATCTATATGAAATGCCAGACCTTTCCTGTTGACTAGCATATTTTCATAGACTAGAGTTACCCTGTAACTGCTCAACCTTTTTAAAAGGAGATAACCATGAAATTACCTGAGTATATCACAAAGGAAGAGGTCAAAAGGGTCTGTAAAGAACTGAAGATATCAGACTGGACAGAAAAAAAGGAGGCCGCTGTATCAATCAAAGAGGCAAAAACGATCCTTGCCAAAGTTAACTCAAAAAAGATGGATATTGATCCATCGGAGTTCAAGGCAGGGTTAGAGGTAGAGTTGGAGCATGGCATCAGGTTTAGTGATGCTAATGTCACCAACAACCACCCTGTTCTTACAGGGATGATAGTGCTGGCGCATCTCAAGGAATCACTTGATTATTACAAACTTCTTGAGGTTGCCGAGCTTGAGGGTGATCTACTTCGGGCTATTGCCAAAGGCCAGTCAAAAAAGATAAAAAATTATTATGAAAGACTTGCAAATGCGGAGATTGCTCTTAAAAAGGCCGAATTAATGCGGATAAAAAAATAATAACACTGGAGCGTAATATGAGGATACTGGTAACCGGCGGCGCAGGGTATATAGGCAGCCATACAATGGTTGAGCTGTTAAATGCAGGCCATGATGTTGTTGTTGTGGATAATCTTTCCAACAGCAAAGAGGAATCCTTAAGGAGAATTAAAAAAATAACCGGGAAGGATTCTCTTTTTTACAGGGCAGACCTGAGGGACATGGATGCCCTGAATGATATTTTCAGCAAAAACAAGATTGAGGCGGTAATACATTTTGCAGGGCTCAAGGCCGTGGGTGAGTCTACACAAAAGCCCCTTGAGTATTACAGCAACAATATCACAGGCACCATTTGTCTATGCGATGCTATGAGGGCTCATAATGTTAAAAAGATAGTGTTCAGTTCATCGGCCACGGTCTACGGTGACCCTCATACAGTGCCAATAACAGAAGAGTTTCCGCTCTCAGCAACCAACCCGTATGGAAGGTCAAAACTTTTTATTGAAGAGATATTGAGAGACCTTTATGCATCAGACAACTCATGGGATGTTATTCTGTTAAGGTATTTCAACCCTGTGGGCGCACATGCAAGCGGTATAATAGGTGAAGACCCTAATGGCATACCCAATAACCTTGTGCCCTATATCTCACAGGTTGCTATCGGTAAACTAAAGATGCTTTCGGTGTTCGGCAATGATTACCCTACCCATGACGGCACAGGGGTAAGGGATTATATCCATGTTGTGGATCTTGCCCTGGGGCACGTAAGGGCCATTGACAGTATCCAATCAGAAACAGGTGTCAGGGTTTATAACCTGGGCACAGGCAGGGGTTACAGTGTGCTTGAAATGATAGAGGCATTCAAAAAGGCATCTGGAAGAGATATTCCTTATCAGATCACCGGCAGAAGAAAAGGGGATATTGCAGAATGTTATGCTGACCCTTCACTGGCTAAAAAGGAGCTGGGTTGGGAGGCGTTCAAGGGAATAGATGAGATGTGCAGGGACACGTGGAAGTGGCAGTCTCTTAATCCAAACGGGTATGAATAGAAAAGGAGATATGGTTGCCGCTTAAGGTAAATGAGATATTTTTAAGCATTCAGGGCGAGTCCACCAGGGCGGGTTTTCCATGTGCGTTTATACGCCTTACAGGATGCAACATTAGATGCTCATACTGTGATACCACCTATGCCTATGAAGAGGGTGTCATGATGGAGATAGCGGCCATCATGAAAAAGGTAGAGGGTTTTAATTGCCAGCTTGTTGAGATAACAGGTGGAGAGCCGCTGATACAGGATGAAACACCCGAGCTTATAAGAGCCCTTCTTGATGCTGGCTACATAGTTTTACTGGAAACAAACGGAAGTAAAGATATCAGCATGGTTGACAGGCGCTGCATAAAGATTATGGACATCAAATGTCCCTCAAGCAATGAAGAAACGCATAATGACCTTGAGAATTTTAAAAGGCTCAATCAGGGGGATGAACTCAAGTTTGTGATTGCTGACAAAAGGGATTATGATTTTGCAGTTGAAACCCTTTCCCTGATCCCTGCTGGCAAAAGAGATGCTATCCATGTGAATTTTTCCCCATGCTTTGGAAGGATATCTCCGCATATTCTCTCAGAATGGATATTAAGAGATAAACTGAAGGTGAGATTAAACATCCAGATTCACAAGTATATATGGCCCCCAAACAAGCGGGGGGTGTGATAAAAAATTGGCTCAAGGTGCAGGGCACAGGGTTTAAGGTTCAAGATTCAAGATTCAAGATTCAAGGTTTAAGGTTAAAGATTCCAAATGCAAATATTTATATGAACTTATTGTAAGTACAGATCTATCAAGTGTATTGATAAAAAGGTTTTAAGAAATGAATTTTATATCTGATTTCAGATGTCCACAGAAAATAGATTCTGACTCATACTGGTTTATGATCCATGAACAGAAGGTTATTGTACGATCAGAAAATGGAGAAGTGTCAATACTCAGGCATGTGGACCTGAAAAAAAATAATATTATAACTGAACACATTCAGTATATGGGTACCTACAATAATATCCCATGCTATGCAGCTGAGATTGAATCAATGGAAAATCTCCCCGTATGCCTCTCTATGCATCCACCCCTTACACTTTTAAACGCTCTTGATACGGACCTTGTAAAGCTCTCAGGTCTTGCAGGCCAGTTTATTACCTGGAGCAGGAATCACAGGTTTTGCGGAAAATGCGGAGGCTTAACTGGGGATAAAGATGATGAACGGGCCAAGATCTGTACAGTATGCGGTCAGGTATATTATCCTCGTCTTTCACCCGCAATAATAGTGGCAGTCACAAAGGATGATAAACTTTTACTTGCCAGTTCCCCCAGATTTCGATCAAAGTTTTACAGTGTGCTTGCAGGTTTTGTTGAACCGGGTGAAACCCTTGAGGAGTGTGTTAAAAGAGAGATTTATGAAGAGGTTGGCATTAAGGTGAAAAACATAAAATACTTCGGGAGTCAGCCCTGGCCCTTCCCTGATTCCCTTATGATAGGCTTTACAGCAGAATATGAGAGCGGTGAAATAAGGATTGATAAAAAAGAGATAACAGATGCATGCTGGTTTGAAAAGGATGAAATCCCCGGTATCCCCTCCAGTATAAGCATTGCACGCAGACTTATAGACTGGTTTATCGAGGGCGGAAACCATTAATACAAATAAAATAAATAATATTTTCACCACGGAGAACACGGAGTAAAAGCTTTTTATTTTTTTCATTGCCTGGATTTACTTCAAACCATCCTTATATTGTACTTCAAAGGCGTTAAGGCATCTGTAAGTTCAAATCATATCAAGTAAGGAGGTTTGGATATGAAATCATATATGGTTTATTTCCTCTTAGCCCTGATTGTTACAGGGTCAGCCATTATAATTTCAACTATTTCGGGGGATGAAATGGATAATAAAAAAATTAAGACAGAAACTGCAACAGTGGCAGGGGGATGCTTCTGGTGTGTCGAATCAGACTTTAAAAATGTTCATGGGGTAATAGACGTTATCTCAGGATATACCGGGGGTAAAAAGGAGAACCCCACCTATGAAGAGGTCTCGAGTGGTAAAACAGGGCATGTTGAGGCGGTTCAGGTGATATTTGACCCGCAGAAGATAACATATGGTGAGATCCTCGATCTGTTCTGGAGACATATTGACCCTACCGATACTGGCGGTCAGTTTGCAGACAGGGGAAGCCAGTACAAAAGCGCCATTTTTTATCACAATGAAGAACAGAAAAGGGTCGCACTTATATCAAGGGAGAGGCTTAATGGATCAGCCATCTTTGACAGACCTGTAGTAACCGAGATAATCAGGTTTGAAAAATTCTACCCTGCTGAGGATTATCATCAGGATTATGCTGAAAAGAACCCTGTAAGATATAAAAATTACAGGTATCATTCAGGAAGAGAAAGTTTTATTGAAGAGACATGGAAAGATGAAAGAGTTGAAAACACTGCCTCTCAGTGTGATATTCCCGATGATGAGACATTAAGAAAAAGACTTACTGAACTTCAGTATGATGTGACCCAAAAGGGCGATACAGAAAGGCCATTCCAAAATGAGTACTGGGATAATAAACGTGAGGGGATTTATGTGGATATCGTTTCAGGGGAGCCCCTTTTCAGTTCGAAGGATAAGTATGATTCCGGTTCCGGCTGGCCCAGCTTTACAAGGCCACTTGTAAAGGAGAATATCATAGAAAAGATCGACAAAAGTTTATTCATGACAAGGAGAGAGGTGAAGAGCAAAAAGGGTGACTCTCACCTGGGCCATGTTTTTGATGACGGGCCAAAACCCACCGGACAAAGGTATTGTATAAATTCAGCCTCACTGAGGTTTATACCAAAAGAGGATCTGGAAAAAGAGGGGTATGGTGAATTTAAAATACTTTTTCAGGAGAAATGATAGATGATCACTCTTGAATAGGAATACCCGGCCTTACCTTTATAACTGTTTCCTTTTTTATTGCAACTGTCCCCGGCTTTGCGCCCTTTGGTTTTGAGACATATTTTGCCAAAGTAAATGAGACAGGAGTGATTCCACCGCCCTTTGCCTTGCTGTGCCATGCTGCAATGGATGCTGCCTCCTTCAGTATATCCCTGCCGGGCTCTTCATTCTCTTTTGCCCTTAAAATCACATGGCTCCCCGGCATGCCCCTTACATGAAACCAGTAATCATTAGGGTGCGCAACCCTTAGGCTCAGGTAATCATTGTCATCATCGGTTTTACCTGCCAGGACTTCCCAGTCACCGGCAATTTTGTATTCAATGATATTGTGTTTTTCTTTATCTGTCATGCGGCCTATCCTCCAGATATTGGAGAGCAACATTATCAGAGCTCTCTATACTCTACAATGGGAATCTGAAAAAGGCTCATAAAATGAAAAACCCTGTTGGGGTTAAAATATGTTTTATATGATATATATTCATGATATGTATTAAAATGAATTTTGAGGGACAATATCGTTAACAGATGAAAGGTATTTTTAAGGAGATTAATCAATGAAGATCAGGATTTCTCTGGTATCAATGTTTTTTTTCATGGTTTTTGGCATTCTTTATAGTCAGGTGAGCGCCTCGGATTACAACAGTAACTGGCCTGCTTGGCGTGGCCCTTTATTTACCGGTGAGGTGGTGAAAGGCAATCCTCCCACGACCTGGAGTGAGACGAAGAATATCAAATGGAAAATACCCTTACCTGGAAAGGGTCTATCCACTCCGATAGTATGGGGAGATCAGATATTCCTAACCTCTGCTATACCTCTTGATAAAAAGGCATCTGAAGAAACCCTCGCAAAACTAAAGGAGGGGCAGGCCACATGGATGCAGCCCAAACTGCCCGAATATCTCCAGCAGTTTGTGGTCTATTCCATTGATAAAAACACCGGGAAAACTCTCTGGCAAAAGGTTGTGAGCGAACAGTTCCCCCATGAAGGCACCCACAATGACGGGAGCTGGGCATCGCAGTCCTGTGTTACTGATGGAGAATACCTTATTGCATCATTTGGATCATTCGGAATCTACTGCTTTGATCTTAAAGGCAACCTGAAATGGGAAAAGGACCTTGGCGATATGAATATCAGGGCCTCTTTCGGGGAAGGTAGTTCTCCGGCCCTCTATAATGACTATCTAATCGTAAACTGGGATCATGAAAAGGATTCCTATATCTATGTCCTAAATAAAAAGGATGGCGAGATGATCTGGAAAAAGAAGAGGGATGAAAAGACCTCATGGTCTACACCCATCGTTGTCCCGGTAAAGGGAAAACGTCAGTTGATTGTAAGCGCCACTGGAAAATCAACCGCTTATGACCTGCAGAACGGGGATATCATATGGGAGATATCAGGTATGACCGAAAATGTGATTCCATCACCTGTTACTGATGGTGAGCTGATTTACCTGATCAGCGGTTTCAGGGGCGCAGCCCTTCAGACAATCAGGCTGAATGAGGCAAGCGGGGAGCTGAAAGGGTCATCCGCATTAGTCTGGACATATAATAAAAATACCCCCTATGTTCCTTCACCTCTACTATATAATAACAGGTTGTATTATCTGCGGGGAAATGATGAAAGGCTGAGCTGTGTGGATGCCAAAACAGGAAAGATATTTTATGAGGCTATTAAGCTTGATGGAATGAAAGGTGTGTACGCATCACCCATTGGCGTTAACGGCCTTGTCTATGTGCTGGGCAGGAATGGAATGTGTTATGTCATAAAGGATGGGGAAGGGTTTAATGTTGTTTCAAAGAACCACCTTGATGACAACTTTGATGCATCACCGGCGGTTATAGGTAATAATCTATATTTAAGGGGATTGAAGAGTCTTTATTGTATTGCCGAGTGATTTTTAAATTAGCATGGCGCATA
>CAZXUA010000031.1:7759-30453 GCA_964643755.1 uncultured Desulfatiglans sp.
GAGCATAGCGCATAGAGCATAGCGCATAGAGCATAGCGCATAGAGCATAGCGCATAGAGCATAGCGCATGGCGAAAGCATAAAAAATGGTGCTGAGATTTCCCTATGCTCTTTGCGCTATGCCCTGTTTTTTAAGTAAGCATAGGAAGTTTTTACTGGAACCCTCGAATCCTTGAACCCTTGAACCCTCATTTTACAACCACACACCTCATCTGTTTCTGATCCCTTATAAGGAGCTTACCATCACTTAAGGCAAGCGGCGCCCATGCCTGTTTTGTGTCCAGCAGTTCTGCCTTTGCCAGCACCCTGAATTCATCAGGTGTTGGCTCAATAAGATAGAGCATCTTTTCACCATCAGAGCTTATTATCATATCATCAGCCAGTATAAATCCCCCTTTATCAAAATTGGGGTTTTTCCCTGTCTTCCATTTGATATTGCCCTTAAGGTCCATGCACATGAAGCCATTCCTAACCTGATTGTTGGTGCCCTGGCTGTAGAGGTGCTCTTTGTAAAATATGGCAGGGTGCACATGTGTGCCGAACTCCTTTGAAAACATAAGCTCCTTTACTGCCCATCTGTTTTCGCTTTTTTCGATCTGTATAAGGGCACCACCTGCAAGGTATCCACCTGTGACAAAGAGCTGGTTATTGCCGATTTCAGTTACATTAGGCACAGGGGTCTTGCATTTCCACCCATCATAGGACCATAACATTTTGCCTGTGTCAGGATCAAAACCCATGACAGCGCCATTACCGCCACTTTCAGGCCGGGTGGCCGATATCATCACAAGGTGATCTTCATTGTTTATCTTTACCGCCTTTGGTGAGACATAGCCGGGGCTTCCTGGAAGTGCCGGTGTCTTCCAGATAATCTCTCCACTAACCTTGTCATATGCAATAATGCCTGCCTCCTGTGTCTGAGAGGCAATTATGACCATGTTTTTATAAATAAGCGGGTTTTGAGCGATCGCCCACATGGGGATATCGACCCTGCTGAAATCTTTCCAGAGGTTCTTTTTCCAGAGTGGTTTACGGGTGATTTTATCAATGCAAAGGAAATTACCGACTGCATCAGAAACAAAAATCCTGTTGCCTTCTATTGTTGGAACAGTCCTTGACCCATCATAGCTTACGGACCAGGGGGCCTCATGGCTGTAAGACCATTCTTCCTTTCCGGATATAATATCAAAACAGCGCAGCACATTAACGGTGTCATCAACCCGGTCATATACATAGACCTTCCCTTCACTTACAGCAGGACCTCCAAACCCTTCGCCAAGAGGCACTGTCCATAAAACCTTTGGCCCCCCTTCAGGCCATTGCCTTAACAGCCCCTTTTCATCTGATATGGCATTCCGGCCTGGCCCAAGGTACTGGGGCCATTCAGATGCCTGAGCCCAGCTAAACGTAAAAATGAGAAATATTATGAGATTTATTCCTGATGTCTTCATATAGGCTCCATCCTGTGTAATAGTTATTAATATCCTGATCTGATATAAATCCTGTAAAAAGTCAATAGTCTTGTATGTGACATAAAGTATAACATAAAGGTGTATTTTTATATACTGAATGCCCTTAAAATATGAAAAAGCATACGTAAAAAACTGATAAAAACAGATGATCAATAGATTTATTTTAAAGAACCAGTAGGTTTTTACGGGTTGGAAATCTTAACAGGTGTTCATGTAAAGTAAACCAGTAAAGGATTATAACATTTTTAACCTTTAATAATCAGTGTTAATTTAACGGCCAATCCCCCTTCACCCTTCATGTGCATTATTATCTACAAATATTGATGGTAAAACTGGTACAGTAAATGCATGAGGTCAGGTTCAGCAGGAGAAAAATTAAATAACAGGAGCGAAGAATATGTTTTTTCTATTTCAGTACAGCAAAGCGGGTCTTCCGGGCGGTTTAATCAGTTTGCATCAGTCACTTCTTGAAAGCATAACCTCATATTTTGAAAAAGGTGAATCTGTAAAAACAAGGGTCAGAGAGATACGAAAGTCACTCAGGGATGCAATCACCTTTGCAAAGAAAAAGAGGATATATCCAAGCAGCAAGACTAACCGCGCAACTGAACTCATGGAGGAGATGTACGAGGAGCTTGAACTTACCCATAAGATACTTAAAGAATCAGCCATTGAGATGGAAAAGATGATAAACCAGATAAAGGAAGAGAGGGTTATTGGTGTACACTCGATTATTACCGAGGCGCAGGAATATTTTAAGATAAAAGAGATAGATGCAGGTGTGCAGCTCCTTGAAAAGGCACAGAAGGAATTAAAAGAAAAACAGCTGATGAAAACAAGGAAAAAGGTTTTCGCAGGTTATAACAGCGAGTTGAAAAAATTAAAACATGAATTTGCTCAAAGGAAATGGGAAGAAAGAAAGGAGAGAAGTTCCAGATTTTGGAGCATGTGCATACCCTATGAAACCTACTCTACCTATAAACTGATCAAGAATATGATAAATGGATTTGCAAGAATAAAGAGCTCCCTGGCATTTGACAGGGCAGAATAACCAATCCTCCATATGTTGTAGAGACAAGGTATATTTAACCGACGGTATTTATGCATGCCTTGTCTCTGCAACATCAATTATTTTTCAGGGTGAAACACAGCATAATCAACCTTATCCGCCAGTCTATTCACAGGCAACAAGGCACAGTGGATAGAGTGAGATCAGATTATCTGTCTGATTTTACGGAGTGCGGAGAGGGAAAAGATCAGGGGATAGAGTTTTTCATAGTACCATAATCTTGCAAAGTATAGACCTATGGGCGATGCCGGCACCATATCATGACTGCTAACTATTTCAATCAATGGCTGCGCCCCTTTAATAACCGCCTTGCTAATCTTATCCCTCTGATCATCATCAAGGGCTTTATCCTGTGCAAGGCCTGCAAGGGCATCAAGGGCAAGGGCTGTCTCCTCAATCGTAGTTGGTGTATCGGCATCGCCGCCCCATAATCCATTATCCTGCTGAACATTAAGCAGCCATTCAATGCCATTTTTCAGGCCATTTCTTAAATACTCTAACTCTTTAGTCCCAAGAGAGTTAAGGTGAGATAAAACCTTTGCTGTGCCGTATACCGGGTTGACCATGCCCCTGACATGCTCATTACCGAACCAGAGGGGTATCCATGCCCCGTCAGTGCGCTGCTCCTGTTTTAAAAATAGGCATCCCTTATGCATTGCCTGTTTTATTTTTTTCTGAAGCCCTTTATTTACAAACGGTTTCCATACAGACCATGCGGCCATTGCATGGGCAGTAATGTCTGTGCTGCTGCGGTCAAATGGGAGCCTTCCCCAGCCGCGGCAGAATGTAGGTATTCCGCCGTCACGGTTCTGTAGATTAATAAGCCAGAGGATGGCTGACTCAACCGCATCAATGGACTTTTCGCCATCCGGGTCAAGGCCCTTTATGGCCATAAGGGCGCCTGAGGTGTCATCCGCATCAGGCACTCCCCCGGGGAGATCAGTCCATGCCCAGCCGCCCGGTTCTGCCATTGTGTATTGATGTATATTGCTGTGCTGCTGATTCAAAAGCCAATCCAGGAGAGCCTCTCTTTGAGCTGTGCTGACAGACTCTTTATCGAGCGCCTGTATGGCCATGGTTGAGACCCATGTTGCAAGATTTGTATCTATTGGCCAGCTTCCGTCCTGCCTCTGGCTATCAATGAGAAACCCGCTCCCTTTTTTTACGACAATATTATCGCTGTTTCCGCAGCTTGCAAGACTCATCAATACAAAGCTTGTTAAAGGAGTAGCCTCCAGAAAACCTCCATTTTCAGGCTGGATTCTGGTCAGCACCTTAAGCGATTTTGCCAGTGTGAGTCTGCGGATGATCCTTGGAACGGGATTAACAGGCGGGTGATAATGAAACACGACCTGCCCTATCGCAATAAGTGCGGGAAGGGCATAGCTTACAACAGGCAGATTAAGCCATTTGAACCATTTCTGAGGAAGAACAGCCAGTTCAAATGGGAGACCATGAACATATTTCCATCCATCATTTCCCAGTCTGCCTGCAAGGGCACACATGGTGAGAATAGGGTATGAAAATGTCCTGTCAGACCCGTAGGCCGCTAAAATTGACCTGACAATATCTTCAGGGTCAATGGAACCTGCTATGCTGCTTATGTATTTTTCGCATGCGTGAATAACATCTTTGCCCGGTGAGGCAACTGCCATGGCGCTGTAAACAAGAAGGGTTGTGCTGAGGTTACTTTTACTTTTTGTTGTGTCGCCCCATCCTCCGTCAGGATTCTGGTTTTTTATCAGCCACCTGATACCCGAATCGATATATGAGGAATATGCATTTTTATCCACAGCAGCTAACGCAAAAACAGCAGTAGCAGTGGAAAGGGCGCTGCTGCTTAACTCGCCGCTCCAGTAACCTTTGACATTACTATGGGCGATGAGCACCCGCTGTAATCGGTTAATAGTGGAGTCAATAACTGTCATGGAATATCCGCAAGATAACCCAGTGCAAGAAGCCCGTAATATGTGTATTCACAATCAACAGTCGGGTCAGCCCAGGTTCCACTGAACCCGCCCTCTGGATTCCACAGGCTGTCAATAAAATCAAGATGCAGCTCGCGCTGGATATCTATACATTTGCTGTATGATAATGCATGAAGGGCAGTGGCAGTGCTTAATAGATCAGGCAGATTCATCGGGCTGTCACTCTTAAAGGCGCAGAAGCCCCCAATTTTACTTACTCTATTCATCAACCATTCGACAGCCTTTTCAGGCAAAGGGTGAGAAAGCATATGATATGAACAGAGGGTGGCTGCTGTTGAAGGGGTGGTTGATATGCCACCTGCCTGTTCATTGGCAAAGCCGCCGTCATCCATTTCAAGTTTATCAAGGCAGTTTAAAATTGCATCAGGGTCAGGGGGCGCAATATCCATATCCTCGCACATGGAAAGGGCCATAAAACAGCCATAGGCATTGCCATGTGCATCTGACTGATTTGTGCTGAACCCCCCCTTCTCACACCTGAGTTCATTCAGACGTTTGATGCCCCCATCCTTAAAACCGGGATCCACATTATGCGGTGATATATCAGCCAGATTCCTGTATGAGCGTGTGAGACTGGAAAGATGAACAAGGTCAAGAGAATGGATGTTGTTAAAGCTGTCGAGATATCTTTTTATACGATCAACAGGCAGGGAACATCCAAGGGCAGAAGCCAGTTCAATACCAAATAGGGTATAGTAAAGGTCGCTTTTATTATCCCGGCCAAGAAAACCCCCATCCTTACCCATCTGGTTCATTACATACCTGCGAACAAGGTCTGTGGAATTATTCAGCAGTTTTGGAGCCCTTGCCAGGGCCTGAATCATCTCCTGTCTTAATGTCATTGCAGCATCCCATTAAATCAAAATCACCAAATATCTTGCCTATCACACGACGCAGAAGACTTTTAAGGGCAGGATTTGTTAGTTGCATCATTGCATCAATCGCCCCACTCTTTTTCTGCTTCATTAATTCACGCACGCTATTATCAATCTCAAGATCCCTAAAGATGCCTATTATCCTCTCAAATTCACGCTCTCTCACATCCGGCTCCTGCCATGCCCTCTGAAGCAGGCGCCTTGCCTGGCCGCAGGCCTGTTCCGTGGCAAGGGCTATTACAATGGATGGACGATCAAGCAGACGATGCTGCTCTTCTCCAGACATCAGATAGTCCTCAAGATCATCTCTTATCTGGTAAGCTACACCCATTGCTTCACTGTACTTATGAAGAGAGTTTAATATGGAATCATCAGCCCCTGCCAGCATGGCGCCAAGGGTAAGTGCAACATCAAATGCCGGGGAGGTTTTTTTTCTGAAAATATCAAGCACCCGATCGGATGAAAGACATACGGGGTTTTGCGACCAGATAAGCTCCTCACCCTGCCCAAGGCACATGATACGATGTGCATGGGCAGCGCAGTTAATCAATGCTGCACGCAGATCACCGGGTGCATCAAGTTCAGAGAGAAGCTGATATCCCCAGCCGATAAGCAGGTCTCCTGTGTTCAGGGCAACAGGGATGCCATGTTTTGCATGAAGGGTTTCCTTGCCATAGCGTATCCTGTCACCATCTTCTATATCATCATGTATAAGGGATGCCTTGTGAAAAGATTCCACTGCTACCGCTATCTTCTGAATCTCCGGTTCAGGGATTCGATTATGGGGATCAAGGGCCGAAACGGTGCATGCGGTTAAAAATGGCCGCCACCTCTTTCCCTCAAGGGCCATCCATTCTATTGCAAGGGTCTCTGTTTGGGTACCTTCTGGTTTTATAACCAATTCCAGCGCCCCGCTCATAAACCATGCGTCCACCCTCTCATATTCCTTTTTAAGATCAAGCCGCGGTATGGAAGGATTATCAGATATTTCATAAACGGCCTCCCAAAGCCAGTCTGTATCAATAGCCGTATCTTTACACCCGTCATAAAGCAGGGGAATGGCTACCCCTGGCACAGCGCCTGCCTCCATGTATGGAAAGACCTTTTCAAGTGTGGAGAGACAGCTTACACCAATAACCGCCTCGATTTTGCCGCTTTCAATGAGAGACATAACGATTGGCGAACCCTCTGCAATCAATACCGCATACCCAAGCTCCTCTGCCTGCCTTTTAAAATCATGTATGATGCATGAACCGCAGTGTTCACATAAAAGGCCGATATCATCTATCTGTGCCCTGCAGTTTTTAAAAGAACGGAGACACTGAGGCATAAGCAGCAGACGTTTATTATATGGGATTGCTGCAACTGTCTCACGCCACAGGGCATTATTGATAAGGACCGCAACAAAGTCTGCATATTGAGCTGAAAGGCAATGCTCCTTCAGGACGCAGGTAGCATGATGTTTCAGTTCATTAATCCCGAGCGGGGCGTAAAGTTTATTGCTCTGTACATACCCTGTAACGATCTGACGCAGATCCTCGCGCGCCTTCAGGGTGGCTGGCACCTCTGTCTGGGTTGGCCGGGTGTTGTATATCAATGCAGGGCCGGAGTCAGTCATACCCTTTCCTCTATTCTTTCAGCGCTGCCTATCACAGTTAATGGCTGCATCTTTTTCGCCATTTTACGGAATGCCATCCTCCAGTTTGCTATCTCTGCCCTGCCCATGACCTGCAGGGTCATGCGCTTAAGCAGAGGTACTCCGCCTGCCCGCTGGTTATCCCACATGAGTTTTGGAACCCTCCTGAAATTAATTTCATAGCAGGTGCGGTATAGTTCAAGATGATCGGGACGCATATTTTTAATGGAAAAATTACTGGCAGTAACAATATCCTCCTTCAGGATCGGTTCATAAAATACCGGAAACACCACAAGCTCCTGGCCTGCAAGCGCCTTTACCAGTCTGAGTGTATCTGCTACATCAGAGGGCTCTTCACCGGGCAGGCCGAGAATAATGCTTATTACAGGGAAAAAACCGGTACGGGTTAACCTGCCTACTGCTTCACGCACCATTTCAGGCCAGTCATCAGGGGAAAAGGGCGCTATCTTTCCGGGGCTGTTAGCTGCCACAAGCCTGCCGTTTGCGCTTTCCACCCCCATGTTTACCCAGAGATAGCGGGCCTCTTTATCCCATGTTAAAAGCCGCCTGATCTCCTTTAATTCCTTTTCACTGAGTTGCAGGACACTCGTAACATTGGCGTGATCAATCTGCATAAAGGATAGCCCCTTAAGCTCTTTCATCAGCGTGAGAAGGCCGGAAAGCGCATTGAAATCGGGCCTGGCTGATAAAGCACCATACCTGAAAAAATCCTCGCTCCCGCTTACTACCGACCTTAATCCTGCTGACAGGTTTGTCTCAAGATCGGCCATGATCAGATCAGGGGGAAGATGTTTCATCCCTTTTTTAGACATGCTGCAGAACCGGCAACCACGGCCACAGCCCCTTGAGAGCTCAATGATCCCCATCATTGATGCACCGCATACGGGCTGCACACGGTCTATCCCGGTCCCCTGGGCGATTATGGGAGAATCAACAGACCTGCCTTCAAGTAGATCAATAATAAGCTCAGGCCCGGCCTCCTCGAAATATCCGTCATAAATGATATCAATCCCAAGGTCTGCCGCTTCATCAGGGTAGGTTAGTATTTGCCATGCCCCTGCCCCGCCGAACATAACCTTAAAGGGGTAATCTTCTTTTGCTGCCTTGAGCTGTAGGAGTGTTTCCCTTGTCCATTTTTTCGTGTAGAGCTCACCTTTCCAGAATGTACTTGTGGTGGTATTGCTCATACCGTGACCGAGCGGATCACTTGAACTGAAAAGCACAAGTTTTACCCATGGCCCTAATAGATCAAAAAGCCGTTCGGGTGTGGTGCAGACTACATCCTCAGCAGTAAGGCCTGTATAAGCGCGGAGGGAAGATTCAATCCGACGAAGCCCGAGAGGGGCAGTATGGGCGCGCCCATGCATATCAGTATGGACTCTGGGACTCAAAAAGTGGCACATAAGTATCTGCGGAACCTGTGTTGTCTGCATTGTTGCGAAGATACCCTCGAACAGGATGCGGTAGGATGCAGAAAGGGTGCGGTCCGCCACAAGGATAACAGAGGGTTTTAAGGGGCTATTATGCATCCTGTTCCCCGGTTGAAGAGGCCTTTTTTTGAATACGGCTTAAATCGGCAGGTGAAAGCGCCTGCAACACATCCATGGGGATATCGAGCTCTCTGTTCAGCATTTCCAGCAAACCAGTCTTTGGCCCTGGTTCAGGAGAAAAACGCTGACCCCGGCTGCTTCTGTTACGTAGCATGGTGTATATGTCTTCTTCCTGCAAAAGATCAAGCCTGGCCGGTGAAGGAGAGATCTTTGATTCGTCAACCTCATCACCGTTTATGGGTGATTGATCGATCTTTGGAAAAATAATTGCCCTTGTCGGACAAACACGTGCGCATGCAGGGCAGTTGTTTTTACAGTTATCAGGCTTTGAAACCCTCACATTTCCCTTATCATCAACAGAGTATACACCAAAAAGACAGAAGTTAAAGCAGAGCTTGCAGCTTCGGCAGCGGCTGCGGTCTATTACAGGAAACCACGGCTCCTGTTTTCCGCTATATTCAATATTGTCTATGTTCATGGCGGATTCTGTTATGCTCCCCTTTTTGACAGCATCCATGATCTTTTCAAGTGAAATGGTGCGGCAATTCAGGATCTTTACCGTGCCGTCATCAGGAAGATCTGCATCTGCCATTGCAAACAATGAGCGAATGGCCCTCTCATAACAGGCGATAATGAAGAGTTTATGGCCCTGTGCCCATGCCTTTAATAAAGGATCATGCCTGGCTGCCAGTCCGCACAGGTCATCAACTGCCATAACCTTTAAACCGGTTTGCAAAAGATTCTTTAAGATATATTCACGGGATTCATTAGAGACCAGATCCCTGTGAATGCATTTGCAGTAAATTATCAGATCCTTTTCAGTCATATAACTTCCATAAAAACCAGCAGGCGAGTCTTTCCCTGTTTCCCCTGTTTTTGAACCCTTGAACCCTCGAATCCTTGAGCCTTGAGCCCTGTGCCTTGAGCCATTTCGCAGACCTCAGAAAAAAGTAATTGTGCAACATACCCCCGCCCACCAAACAGTTGATCTATTTCACCAGAACACATTTCATCTGCTTCTGATCCCTTATAATAAGTTTTCCATCACTCAATGCAAGGGGCGCCCATGACTGTTTTGTATCAAGCAGTTCCGCCTGTGCAAGCACCCTGAATTCATCCGGCGTCGGTTCTATAAGATACAACATCTTCTCACCGTCGCTGCTTATAATCATATCATCGGCAAGTATATATCCGCCCTTGTCAAAGTCGGGTTTTCTTTTTGTCTTCCAGTTAATATTACCTGAAAGATCCATGCAGCAAAGTCCATCCTTTGTAGAGTTGTCACTGCAGTGGCTGTATAGATGCCCTTTATAAAGAATTGCCGGGTGAACATGGGAGATGAATTCTTTTGTAGTCATTACTTCATTTGTCGTATAGGAATCCCCCTTTTTATCAATCTGTAAAAGGACTGACCCTGCATTGTATCCTGCTGTAATAAAAATCTGGTTGTTACTGATCTGTGTAACATTAGGAACTGGAATAGCGCACTGCCAGCCTTTATAGCTCCACAAAAGGGCGCCGTTTGCAGGGTTATATCCCAGGACAGCCCCCTTGACAGAGCCGTCACGGCTGCTGGCAGTTATCATGGTCAGATGATCTTCACCTGAGATTTTAACTATGGACGGCGAAACATAACACGCTTCTCCGGGTAACTTGCCAGTTTTCCAGATAATGTTTCCGTTCTCTTTGTCATATGCAACCAAGCCTGTCTCCTTAGTCTGTGAAGCGATTATTACCATGTTCTGATAGACAAGGGGGTTCTGGGCAATAGCCCACGTAGGAAACTCAGCGCCGCCAAAATCGGTCCAGATATTTTTATTCCAGAGGGGTTTATGGGCATTTATATCCAGACAGTGAAAATTGCCGAAAAGGTCGCAGATATATATCCTGTTGCCATCAATCGTGGGTACTGACCTTGTGCCGTCATTACTGACAGAGCCGGGGGCTTCATTAGTAAACTGCCATTCTTCTTTTCCGGTGTTTATATCAAGACAGCGGAGAATGTTTGTCCTGTCTTCAAGACGGTCATAAACATATACCTTTCCTTTGCTTATTGCTGCTCCGCCGAACCCTTCACCAAGGGGTACTGTCCACAGAACCTTTGGCCCTTCAGCAGGCCATGACCTTAAAAGCCCCTTTTCGGCGGACACTCCGTTTCTGTCAGGGCCAAGGTACTGAGGCCAGTCAGAGGCAGAAACCTGATTAAAGGCAAAAAGGATAAAAATAGAGAGAATCATTATTATGTTTTTCATAAAGGCTCCTTTCAATAAAACAGTCATATTTGCTGAGGGATGAATTTACCATATTGATATTTTATTATTCAATAATATTCGGGCTTATGCATTTACATATATCTTTCAGAAGAAACCATGATTATTTAATCTCTAATTACGATTTTTGTTGAATATTTTAATTGCAATTCTTAACTTATGAGAAATTTGGAAAGTCGGCACCCAAAATAGTATTAAGAGGTTTTTTAATGGGCAATATATCCCGCACTCTTATATGGTCAATATTAACTGTGATTATTTGTTTCCTTCTGGCATGGGGTATAAACAGGCATCGCACACAAAGTAAAGAACCCGCCAGTGAGGGTACTCAGCAGGGCGTTAAGGTTCCGGCCAACCCGGGTGGTAACTGGCCCCAGTTTCATGGCAATCAGGCCCAGACAGGTTATGTCTCAGGCGATTTACCTGATACTCTTAAACCTGTATGGAGATTCAAGACAGGTGGCAGTGTCAAATCATCTCCCGCAATTCTTGATAATATAGTATATATCGGTTCTTCAGATAAGCACATATATGCTATTGATGTTCAGACAGGTAAGCAGCTCTGGGCAGCTCTTCTTGACGATGAGGTAGAGGCATCTCCCGCGGTTATTGATAAAACGGTTTATATCGGCACGCTTACCGGGACCCTTTACGCCCTTGATTCAGATTTAGGGAAAGAGCAATGGCGATTCAGTGCAGATGATAAACTTACTGGCGGTGTAAACTGGTTCAGGGATGAGAATAACCGACTCTATATACTGGCTGGCAGCTATGATTCAACCCTCTACTGTATAGATGCTGTTACAGGGAATAAAGTCTGGCAGTATGAAACAGGCAATTATATTAACGGCTCTCCGGCAGTTAATGCTAAGTACACCGGTTTTGGCGGATGCGATGCTGTGATACATATTATTAACCTGTCTGACGGCACAAAGGCCGGCGAGATCGATACAGGCGCCTATATTGCCGCATCTGCTGCCATAAATGGTGACTATGTATATATCGGCAATTATGAAGGTGAGTTATTAAAGGCCTCTTTATCCACACATGAAATAGCATGGCGATATAAAATCGAAAAAGGGGCCTTTATCTCTTCCCCTGCTGTTACTGATGATGCAGTCGTAACAGGCGGGGGAGATATGAATATACACTGTATTGATATAAAAACAGGGGTTGCCCGCTGGAGATATACAACCCTGGGTGCAGTGAACAGCTCTCCTTTGATAGCCGGTAACAGGATAATTGCCGGGAGTGATGACGGCAGGTTATACATGTTAAACATGGCAGACGGTAAACTCATATGGTCATATGAGACCGGCAGATCAATAACCTCTTCCCCTGCTGTGGCAAATGGCATGGTCGTGGTGGGGTGTGATGACGGGATGGTATACTGCTTCAAATGAAGATAATACAGATAACACCAGGGTCAGGGGACAATTTTTACTGCGAGAACTGCTTGCGCGATCAGGCCCTTGTAAGGGCACTTTTTAGCCAGGGGCATAAGATAATGATGGTGCCCCTCTATCTGCCCATTAAACTCGATTCATCTGAGATGACAATCGATGCCCCTATATTTTATGGAGGCATCAATGTCTATCTGCAGCAGAAATTGGGGTTGTTCCGCAAAAGCCCCAGGTGGCTGGACCGGCTGTTTGATAACCGTTCACTGTTGTCAAAGATCTCAAAAAAGGCGGGCATGACCAGTTCCCGTGACCTGGGTGAAACCACTATCTCCATGCTTAAGGGTGAAAATGGTAATCAGGTTAAGGAGCTTGACCGTCTTATTGAATGGTTGTCAGGCGACAATGAAATACCCGATGTGATAATACTCTCTAATATTCTGCTTGGGGGGCTGGCTGCAACCTTAAAAAGGCGTCTGAATGTGCCGGTGGTCTGCATGCTTCAGGATGAGGAGGCATTTGTTGACAGTATGGATGAACCTTATAGCAAAGAGGTATGGGGTTTACTCAGGGGATGCGCTCAGGAGATAGATGCCTTTATATCTGTAAGCATGGCCTATAAAAAACGTATTGCCCCGAGGCTTGGTATTTCCAGCGATAAAATTAATACCGTGTACATAGGCATAGATTTAAATGAATACCCGCCTGCTAAACAAGCGCCTGAAAAACCGGTTATAGGTTTTCTTTCACGCATGTGCCCACAGCGCGGACTGGACATACTCATTGATACCTTTATAATGATCAGGCAGAATCCTGAATTAAAAAAGTGCCAGTTACAGGTATCCGGCGGTAAATCACAGGCTGATGAGCCTTTTTTGCGTTACATAAAAACCCGCCTTGAAAAGGAAGGCATTTTAAATGATGTAACATTTATGCCTGAGTTTCTTGGTGAGGCGCGCAGGCAGTGGTTAAACAGCCTCACAGTTATGTGTGTCCCTGAAAAGGAGGAGGTGGCATATGGACTTTATGCCCTTGAGGCACAGGCAGCAGGGGTGCCTGTTGTTGTGCCAGAGATAGGTATATTTCCGGAGATGCTTGAACTGACAGGAGGAGGCCTGCTTGTTGATTCAAATATGCCTGAAAAAATTGCCGCGGCCCTTGAGCCCCTTCTCATTAACCCTGATAAGGCATTCAGCATCGGACAAAAGGGTAGAAAAGGGATAGAGGAGCATTTTGATATACAAAAGACATCCGGGCATTTTATAGCTGTGCTTGAAAAGGTGGTTGGGAGCGCGAAGGGCATAGGGCAGAGAGCATAGGGTAAATAGAAAATAGGAAACAGGAAAGAGAAAAGAGAAAACAAAAAATTGATGCACTGGTAAAAATTTTTCACAATAATACAAAATAAGGTCGGGAATGACATGTTTGGTGACCTTTTGGGAGACCAATAATAGCAGCTTTTCATTCTTGCCGCCATGCGCTATGCCCTCTGCGCCATGCATATTTTTTTATTGAGGATAACCCATGCTTGAATTAATTGACATAACAAAAGGCTATGGAAGCCCTGATTCGCCGGGGTATGTACCGGTATTAAACTCCCTCAACCTTAAACTTCAGGCAGGGGAATCCATCTCCGTGCTTGGGCCATCAGGGTGCGGTAAGAGCACACTCCTTAATATAATCGGGGCGCTTGATAAACCCTCAACAGGCAAGGTCAATTTTATGGGGCAGGATCTCACCGCCCTTGATGAGCCTGCACTTGCCCGTATCAGGAATCAGGAGATCGGCTTTGTATTTCAGATGCATCACCTTCTGCCTCACTGTACTGTGTTTGAAAATGTGCTTATACCGACACTCGCATACCCGGAGAGGGCTGATAAATGTGCACTTAAAGAGAGGGCTATCGGCCTTATAGAAAGGATGGGGATCACCGACTGCATGAACCGTCGCCCCGGTGAGATATCAGGGGGGCAGAGACAAAGGGCAGCAGTGGCAAGGGCGTTAATCAATTCACCAAAACTGCTTCTTGCGGATGAACCAACCGGGTCACTTGATCATGAGACAGCAGTAAGCGTGATGGGGCTTTTAATCAACCTTAACCGTACAGAGCATATCACACTTGTTGTTGTGACCCATGCAAATGAGTTGGCCAGAGAGTTTGGCATGGTTTATACAATAACTGACGGCAGGCTTTCACACGGGAAATGATAGTGCATGTAAGCAGGATAGGGGCATAAAGGATGACAATAGTAATGCTCGCAATAAGGGGTCTGACCTTTTATTACAGGATGAATATTGCCCTTATCCTGGCGGCAGCTCTTGCAACAGCAACACTCACAGGCGCACTCCTTGTTGGAGACTCTGTAAAGGCGACCTTAAAGTATGCATTTGATGCGCGGCTTGGAAAAATCGGGTATGCTGTCGCGCCGGATGACAGATTTTTTCAAGAGGGGCTGAGCAAGCGGCTCATAAAACAGGGCATTGAAACAGCGCCTGCGCTGAATCTCTCAGGGATGGTAACCCGCGGAGACGGGGCTATACGGGTAAACCGGGTTAATATCCTGGGCGTTGATGAAAGGTTTTTCAATATGTCCCTTGCCGGAAAGGCGCCCGAACCCCTTGATGATGGAACATTATTCATAAACACCGCCCTTGCAGGGCGACTCGCTTCAGGAACAGAGAATCTTGATGAGGTGGTGCTGCGTTTTGATAACCCCTCGTTGATATCACGCAATATTGTGCTTGCGCCATTCAAGGAGAGCACAATATCAGTGCGTCTTCCTGTAACAAAGATAGTGGATGATATACATTTCGGGCGATTCAGCCTTGAATCAAACCAGGCCGAGCCATTAAATATTTTTGTGCCCATTTCATGGCTGCAAAGAGAGATCAGGCGTGAATGGGCTGCAAACCTGCTTCTGATCAAGAATGATCCTTTAAAATATGATGCAGCTAAACTGGATCATCTGGTTTCATCTGGATGGCAGCTTTCCGATGCAGGGGCAGAGCTTAAAGCCATTGGGGAAGATACCATCGAGCTGGTAAGTTCCAGGGTCTTTATTGATACATCCCTTTCAGATGCAGCCATTAAGGCTGAACCAAATGCCATCCCAATCCTTACATATTTTGTCAATGGGCTTAAGTCCGGTGACAGGTTTACCCCATATTCAATGGTTACAGCAGCAGAGAGAAAAGGACCATTTAATAACATATTTCCGGAAGAGATGAAGGATGATGAGGTTGTAATCAATGAGTGGCTTGCTGATGATCTTGAGGTAAAGTCGGGTGATCTTATTACCCTTAAATATTACAGGCCTGACGGCTGGCAGAGGCTTTTTGAAGAAGATCGGTCATTCAGGGTATGCCGTGTTATCCCCATTGAAGGGGCCGCGGCAGACAGCTCCCTTTCGCCTGATCTGCCGGGGCTCTCTGATGCTGAGAATTGCAGCGAATGGGACCCCTCCCTGCCAATAAATCTTGATCTTATCAGGGATAAGGATGAAACCTACTGGGATACTTACAGTGGCACACCAAAGGCATTTGTTACCCTTGCTGCCGGAAAGGCAATGTGGGCCAGCTCATACGGCCTCTTCACAGGGATTCGCTTTCAATCAGCCCCATCGGATAGAGATGCTATCGAAGAAAGGATAATCAAAATGGTAAACCCTGCAACCATCGGATTATCTGTTATACCGGTCTATGAGATCGGGATGAAGGCAAAGGGCGGAGGGACTGACTTTGGCCAGCTCTTCCTGGGCTTAAGCATGTTCCTGATATTTTCAGGTATCATACTTACATGGCTCCTCTTCAGTTTCAGCATTGAAGGGAGGAAAGGTCAGCAAGGGATGCTTCTGGCTGTTGGTTTTCCAACAAAACGGTTAAGGAGGCTTTATCTTGCTGAAGGGCTGTTTATTGCATTGACTGGCGCCATCCTTGGAACCCTGTTCAGCCTCCTCTATACAAGGCTATTTATTTTCGCACTTTCAAACGCATGGCAGGGGGCAGTTGCAGGCATGACTGTGCAATACTCTGTATCAATGGCCTCAATATGCACCGGTTTTTTTTGCGGGTTTATTATTGCCGTTGCAGCAATGGCCTTGACCCTGAAAAGGCAGATGAAACAAAGTGCGCACTCTCTTTTATCAGGAAATGACCCTGTCTGTACAAACAGGGGAAAGAGTATAAAAAGGTTAAAAGCAGGGTGGGTAATTCCAGTATTTTTACTTCTGGGTGCGGCGATGATGATTATTCCGGGGCTCTCTGGAGGAGGCAACGCCGAGGCAGGTTCATTCTTTGGCGCAGGCACATTTATGCTCCTGGCAATCATATTTATGTTTAGAACTGCCTTTGAAATATCAAAAAGGAAGCTATTCAGTACATTAGCTTCAATTAATTCCCTGGCTCTAAGAAATATTTCCCGCAAGAGCGGAAGAAGCCTTGCTGTTATCGCCATGCTGGCATGCGGGGTGTTCATGATTGTTGCTGTGAGCGCAAACCGTAAAAACCCTGATGCCGGCGCAGAATTGGCCTCATCAGGCACAGGGGGTTTTGATCTTTACGGGGAGTCTTCTGTGCCAATAGTCCATGATCTTAATACTGTTAGAGGGGTGGAACAATGGGGGATTGATGCATCAATACTTAAGGGTACAAAAATATTAAGCCTCAGGGTGCTTGATGGCGATGATGCAAGCTGTCTTAACCTTAACCGTACCAGTGCGCCGCGTATACTCGGCGTTACAGCAGATGCATTTGCATCAAGGGAGGCCTTTTCATTTCAGGCGCTGGATATCCCTGAGTATAAGGAGAGGCCATGGGAAATTTTAAAACATAATTATGGCGATAGGATTATCCCTGCAGTGGGTGACTATCCGACTGTATACTGGGGGCTTGGTAAAAAAACAGGCGATACACTTAGTTATACAAACAGCAGAGGAGAAGAGATCAGTGTTCGGATTGCGGGGGTGATTAAAAGCTCTATACTGCAAGGTGGCCTTGTTATATCGGAAGAGGCCATGTTAAGATATTTCCCTGAGGTAGAGGGTTTCAGGGTATTGCTTATAGATACCCCTGTTAATAAAAGGATCGAGGTATCGGGGCATCTTACAAAAAGGTTGGCAGATGCCGGGTTATCTGTTGAGACAGCGGTTGATCGTCTTAAACTCTTTAACCGCATGGAGAATACCTACCTGAATATCTTTCTCATTCTGGGTGGCCTTGGCCTTACCCTGGGCTGTGTTGGCCTCGGGCTTATAGTTTTAAGAAATCTTCTGGAACGACAGAATGAGCTTGCCATGATGAGGGCAGTGGGCTTCAGTAAAAAATGCATTATTAAAATGGTCTTTTATGAGCATTTTTATCTTTTGGGTGCAGGTATTATAACAGGGTTTATTTGTGCCCTGATTTCTGTTATACCGGCAATAAGGGCGTCATCAGGAGAGCTTCCCATTGGGATGATACTGTTTATTACCTTGCTTACAGCGGTAAGCGGTGTTATCTGGGTGGTGATGTCAACATTAACAGCCATGAAAGGGGATATATTGACCCATTTGCGGAATGAATAAAAATATTCACCGCGGAGAGGCAAAGTAGGCAAAGGAAAAATTTAAATTTACCTGAAGGATATATAAATTATAGTTAAATAAACTTCGCGACCTCTGCGCCTTTGCGGTGAAAAATAGGTTTGTTATTAAATATGGAATCAGAATGAACCAGGTATCTAAATATACAGGTCTCTTGCCGGTTTTAATCATTATTGCCGGCGGGCTGTCCTTGCTTTCACTGCTCCTTCTTCAGGGGCGTGGCGCTGATATTGCCATGCGTCTGCCTGTAGTTGAGAATATTGAGGAATCATCAGCCTCAATCCCTTTTGCCGGTGAATTGACCCAATCGGATGGCGTACCATCTCAAATAGTGGGTTCATGGCCTGGCTTCAGGGGCGCTAATCTGGATGCAATCATCAGCGTGAAACTTGCAAAACCCTTTAATCTTAACTGGGAGAAAAATAAACCAAAGACGCTCTGGGAGGTTAAGCTTGGTGAGGGGTATGCAGGGGCCGCTGTTGCTAACGGACGTGTCTATATCCTTGATTACGACCAGGAAAAAGAAGGGGATGTTGTCCGCTGCCTTTCCCTTGATGATGGTAAAGAGATATGGAGCTATTTTTATAAGGTCAAAATTAAACGTAATCATGGGATGAGCCGGACTGTGCCTGTTATTGCAGGTGACAGTGTGATCACCATTGGCCCCAAATGCCATGTTGTATGTCTTGATGCAGAGACAGGCAATCTGCGCTGGATGAGAGACCTGGTAAAGGAAGATGGGGCAGAGGTGCCTGCATGGTATGCAGGGCAGTGTCCCCTTGTTGATGCTGATAAGCTTATTTTAGGCGTGGGTGGCAAAGATGCCCTTGTTATGGCCCTTGATTACAAAACAGGAGAGGTGATCTGGAAGACCCCTAACCCTCATAACTTCAAGATGACACACTCTTCGATTGTGCCGATGGAGCTCGGTGAAAAAAGATCCTATGTATACTGTTCAAGCGGCGGGGTCAGCGGTGTCTCATCTGAAGACGGGAAGCTCCTGTGGCATTATCAGGAGTGGCGCATCAATATAGCAAATGTGCCCACACCCCTGATTATTGATAAAGAGCGCATATTCCTTTGCGGCGGTTATAATTCCGGCGCAATGATGCTTAAGCTAAAAAAGGCTGAAGATATTATTCAGCCTGAAGCTCTTTACCGGCTCAGTCCAAAGCTCTTTGGCTCTGACCAGCAGACACCCGTTTTTTATAAAAACCATATTTATGGTGTTAGACCTGACCAGCAGCTTGTCTGTATGGACCCTGATGGAAAGATAAAGTGGACAAGCAGCTCTGCGAACAAGTTCGGGCTTGGACCATATACAATCATAAATGATATGATCTATATAATGGATAATGAAGGGCTCCTCTCAGTAGTAAAGGCAAAGCCTGATGCATATGAGCCTGTTACAGGCGCAAGAGTGCTTGACGGGCATGAGTCATGGGGGCCAATGTCCTTTGTCGCGGGGAGGCTCATTGTGAGGGACCTTACCCACATGAGGTGCCTGGACATAATGGAAGGGGGTTAATTATGGGTAATGAAAACAAAAAAACCAGGCGTGAGTTTATGGAAGAAGTCATTATCAAGGCCCCTGTGGCTGCCGGTCTTTTCTGTATAGCTTTATCCCCATGTGTATCAGCCTCAGCAAAGGGAAAAGATGATATCATCTCCATGACCACCATAGACCCTGCAATGATACTTTACCGTGAGATAATGGGCCATGTATCAACGGGCTTTACTGAATCACGCAGTGTATCAGCCGACAGGAGAGGCGGTTTTATTGTCTCAGGCGACATGGCCTTAATGAGAATTGATTACAGCGGTAAAATCAGGGAGACCATAAATTTGAACCTCTCCCCCTATTGCGCCGTATCAACAGATACAGGGTATTACATTGCCCTGAAGCAGAGGATCATAATCACTGACAAAAAGGGGAATGTGCAATCGGAATGGCCAGCCCTTGGCGATAATAGCTGGATTACAGGTATTGAACTGGATGATGAGCATCTCTTTATTGCAGACGCAGGTCAGAGGATTGTCTGGTGTTATGACAGAAATGGGGGTTTTGTCCGCAAAATAGGGGAGAAAAACCCTGACAGGAATATCCCCGGATTCATAGTCCCCGGCCCATATTTTGATCTTGCAATGGCCCCTGACGGCCTTTTAAGGGTGGCAAACCCTGGGAGGCACAGGGTAGAGGCCTATACAGTAATGGGTGATCTTGAATTTTCATGGGGAGAGTTCGGCAGCAGGCCTGAAAATTTTTCCACCTGCTGCAACCCGGTGAGTTTTACCATTTTAAGGGATGGAGATATCATAACCTGCGAAAAGGGTACAGCCAGGGTAAAGGTATATGACAGTGCAGGCAATCTGAAGGGTTTTGTTGCAGAGCCTGAAGAGCTTGCAAATGTGACGGCTTCCATAGGTTCAAAGAGGGAGACAACACAAGCATACGGCTTTGATATTGCCGCAGACATTGACGGCCATCTCTGCATACTGGACAGGGCAAGAAATGTGGTGAGGTTTTATGAGGTAAAGAAAAATGGATTCCCGCCTTTGAGGGAATGACGGGTATGTTGTGTGGGTTTCCGCATGTCCATCCTCCGTAGCAGTGCTACTGCGGAGGACGGGCGCGGGAATGACGGACGCAATTAGATGTTATTAAAATAACGAATACATTGATAGATAGCGTTCACCCATATATGGCTAAATTGTGTATAGGCACTATGAAGATGTTTTAGAGGCTGTTTATGGATAATAATAACGACAAAACAAAATCCCGCCGTGAATTTTTGCGGGATGCCCTGCGCGGGGTCTCCCTTGTTGCCATTGGGAGTGTAATAGGTCTTGGCCTTTACCGTGGCCGGAATCAAACCTTTGCCTGGCAGATAGACCCGTCAAAATGCACTACCTGCGGCAAGTGCGAAACAGCGTGTGTGCTTGAGGAGTCTGCTGTAAAGTGTGTTCATTCATTTGAGATGTGCGGTTACTGCAAGATATGCTTTGGCTTTTTTGAGCCGCAGCCTAATGCCATTAACGAGGGTGCGGAAAACCAGCTCTGCCCAATGGGCGCAATCAAACGAAAATTTGTTGAAGAGCCCTATTATGAATATACCATTGATGAAACCTTATGCACCGGCTGTGCAAAATGCGTAAAGACATGCAACGGTTTTGGCAATGGCTCACTTCACATGCAGGTGCGTCATGACCGCTGCGTAAACTGTAACAGGTGCGCCATATCGGATGTATGCCCGTCAGATGCCTTTAAAAAGGTGCCGGTATATGATCCCTACCTCTTTAAAAAGGGGGGCGCAGCTTGAGGATCAGGATCTTTTATCTATTATTTATCGCTCTTGTGATTTCAGGCCTGGTTAGTGAGACCTTTTCAATAGAGAGGTTTCCGCCTCCGCAGTTTGAAGGTGATTACCTGCGGCCCGAACATACAGCCCCTCCTCCGCGTGCAGGGATGTGGCCTGTTATCGATGCATTTATGCTTGCGTCAGCGCTGGGGTTTGCATCATGGGCTGTTATTAAAAGGAGAAGCAGGAAAAAGGTGTTTGGCCTTATGCTCTTTTCCATTGCCTATTTTGGTTTTTTCAGAAAGGGCTGTGTCTGCGCTGTTGGCAGCTTGCAGGATATCTCTCTGATGCTCTTTACATCAGATTACGCCATCCCGATGATCACTGTATTTTTCTTTATCGCCCCTCTGATAACAACCCTGTTATTCGGGCGCAGCTTTTGTGCAGGGGTTTGTCCCCTGGGGGCCGTGCAGGATATTACCCTTATCAGGCCTTTAAAGGTGCCCCTATGGCTTGAAAACGCCCTGAGATACCTGGCCTATGTTTATCTGGCCCTCGCAGTATGGCTGGCTGTCATGGGAAGCTCCTTTGTAATATGTAAGTATGACCCATATGTGGCGATCTTTCGCAGGAATGCCAATCTTGATATGGTGATTATTGGCGCTATGCTGCTTGTCACTGGTTTTTTTATAGCAAGACCCTATTGCCGGTTTTTTTGCCCCTACGGGGTAATACTCAGACAGTTATCCAGGATTTCAAAGTGGAGGGTAAGGATCACACCAGCAGACTGCAATCTTTGCAGGCTGTGTGAAGATGCATGTCCGATTAACGCCATTAAAACCCCTGTATCTGAATGGCCGCAGGCAACATACAGGCGTGACAAAAGACGGCTTGCAATGCTTCTTGTTTTGCTTCCTGTTTTAACAGGGGCGGGCGTATTACTTGGAAACTCCCTTGCGCCGCTTCTGGCGCAGACACATGCCACAGTGGAGCTTGCTGAAACCATATGGAGAGAAGAAAACCGAGAGAATGTGAGTCCAACAGATGCAAGCGATGTGTTCAGGGCATCAGGAGAGACAATAGCCTCCCTTTATAAAAGGGCTGCCTTGATAAGGGCCAGGTTTGAAAAGGGGGGATGGTTTTTTGGTGGATTCCTGGGGTTTATCCTTGGAGGTAAACTTATCCTCTTATCCTTACGACCCAGGCAGAAAGAGTATGAGGCAGACAGGGCAGGGTGTGTATCCTGCGGGCGATGCTTCAAATATTGCCCAAAGGAAGAGGAAAATCGATTAAAAAAAATAGAGGAGACCGGAGGAATTGGTAATTCATGACTGAAAATCCTCCTCTGAATAATGGCAGTGCAACACAACTGCAAAAGGTGCTTAAGGCCATAGCCGCTGCAGGAATCATATTTACAGCAGTGTTCCTCGCCCTTCTCATAATAAACGGGTACAAACAGTATGTTAAAAACACCGGGGCAGCAACCGAGCTTGTTGATCTGAAAAGAGAACTTTTAAAGGCGCCGGATAATGAGAC
>CAZXUA010000032.1:0-12256 GCA_964643755.1 uncultured Desulfatiglans sp.
TGCATATGTTGATCTCAATACCTCCAAAATATTCAGTGTCTCAGGTTGCAGGATACAATGAATCTCAGGTTTGCACAGCTCCCACCTAAAGCTGATAATACGGGTAGACACACCCTCCTTCGCCTCTTTTATAAGGGCTATGGCGCGGCAAGCAGGTCTACCCCTAATGTCCAAACAAGGAATCTCTTTTAATAATCAAAAAGGTCAAGGTCTCTGCTGAGTCTTATTTTAAGACTTTCATCACCCCGGACCCTTAAACCCTATCTTAAATAATCTATCACTATATTAAGTATCCTTCTTATGGGCTCAGCTGCGCCCCATAAAAGCTGATCACCTACAGTGAATGCAGTCAGGTATTCAGGGCCGAGCTTCATCTTTCTGATCCTGCCTACTGGCACGGTGAGTGTCCCGCTCACTGCTGCGGGTGACAGGCCGGCTAATGTAGAGGGTTTGTCATTTGGTATCACCTTTACCCAGTCATTTGCCTTTGCAATCATATCTATCAGCTCATCAAGTGGCGCATCCTTTTTAAGTTTTATTGTGAGCCCCTGGCTGTGACACCTCATGGCCCCCACCCTTACGCATATACCATCAACCGGTATGGGTGTCTTTGTGCCGAGTATCTTGTTGGTCTCAGCATAACCCTTCCACTCCTCCTTTGTCTGGCCTGATTCCATTGCAGCATCAATCCATGGTATCAGACTTCCGGCAAGGGGCGCCCCAAAGAATTGAGTCGGAAATGTCTGGCCTCTCATCTCATTTGTAATAAGCCTGTCAAGCTCAACCGCTGAAAGGTCAGGGTTATTGATAGCGCCGATCGCTGCCATCTGGGCGACCAGCTCCTTCATATTATTTGCCCCGGCCCCTGATGCAGCCTGGTAGGTCATGCTTGTAATCCATTCCACAAGGTTGTTTTCAAACAGGCCTCCTATGGCCATAAGCATAAGGCTGACTGTGCAGTTGCCGCCTATGTATGATTTTATTCCCGATTTTAACCCCTTATCAATTACAGCGCGGTTTACAGGATCAAGCACTATGATGCTGTCATTTTCCATACGCAGGCCTGATGAGGCATCTATCCAGTAGCCTTTCCAGCCTCTTTTTTTTAGTTCAGGGTATATCTTTTTAGTATAGTCGCTCCCCTGGCAGGTGACTGCAATATCAAGGGATGCAAGTTTATCGAGATCATAGGCGTCCTGAAGGGCAGGGGTGCTCATCCCTATATCAGGCCCTTTCCCTCCTATGTTGGATGTGGTAAAGAATATTGCCTCATAATCATGAAAGTCCTTTTCCTGGATCATCCTTTCCATTAACACTGAGCCTACCATGCCTCTCCAGCCGATAAAGCCTATTTTCAACATAATTTTTTCTCCCGGTTTAATTGGTAAAATGCCTGATTACAGGGGCTTTACGATAAGGATATTTTTCTGTTCTTTCAAGTGAAAAATTATATTGCCTTAAAAATGGATATTTATATTCTTTTTTATATTCAGTAAGAATATATTAATTAATTTTTAATTGACCTTTTATTGATATGAAATCTATAATAGCGTTTACAAAATTGGATTTATACCGATAAGATAGACATAATTATTTTCATACCATTTCAGGTGTATTATTTCCTGAAACAATCAGCGTAAGATTATTTTAGTATTAAAAAATTAACAACCGGGGCGTTTAACATGAAGAATTCTCTTGCGATAATAATGGCTGGCGGCAAAGGTGAGCGTCTTATGCCTCTTACTAAAAACAGGTCAAAACCTGCCATACCCTTTGGGGGGATATACCAGCTTATTGATCTCACCCTTTCTAACTGCATTAACTCTGGTATTTACAAGATAATCGTCTTGCCACAATACAAGTCGCAGACCCTGATGCAGCACCTTGAACAGGGGTGGAATATCTTCAGCCATGACCTTGGGCACTACCTTAAGGTCGCCCCTCCCCAGATGATGACAGGTGAAAAGTGGTATCAGGGCACAGCAGATTCTATCCGCCAGAATGTATATCTGATAGAGCAGGAGAACCCCGCCCACATACTGATCCTTTCCGGTGATCATGTGTACAAGATGGACTATACACTCTTCAGGGACTATCATGAGAAAAATAATGCAGATGTGACCGTCTCTGTTATTGAGGCCAGAAAGGAACTCTCAAAGGAATATGGCGTGCTTGAGGTGGATAGCGACTACAGGGTTACAGGTTTTCAGGAAAAACCCCAGAACCCCAGGACCATCCCGGGAGACAGCTCAAGGATACTTGCATCAATGGGGATATACATCTTTAAAACAGAGGTGCTGCTTGATATTTTAAAGCAGGATGAAAGACCTGATTTCGGCCATGATATCCTCCCCTATATACTGGATAAACTAAAGGTTATGGCCTACCCCTATATAAAACAGAACAGGATAGGTGACATGGTGGTTGAAACCGATGAGGCCGGAAACAGGAGCGAGGTATTCAATGAGCGGGCAAGGGATTCAGGCTACTGGCGTGATGTGGGCACTCTTGACGCCTACTGGAACGCAAACATGGATCTTACTGGCGTAGACCCCTATTTTAACATGTATGGCAGGCTTTGGCCCATACGCACAAACCAGCGACAGTTTCCACCTGTGAAAACGGTCTTTGCCCAGAACAATTCCGAACATCCCAGGATGGGCATGGCCCTTGATTCGCTTGTTGCCCATGGCTCAATACTGAGCGGAGGGGTAGTGAGGAACAGCGTGCTTTCATATAATGTGCTTATACAGAGCTGGTCCAGGGTTGAAGAATCAGTGCTGATGGAAAACGTGGTGATAGGAAGGCATGCAAAGGTAAAAAAGGCCATTATCTGTGAAGGTGTCAAGATACCCCATCATATGGAGATAGGTTTTGATCCAATGAAAGACAGGGAGAGGTTTACTGTTACCCCCAGGGGTATTACCGTGGTAACAAAAGAAGATCTGAAATAACCGGTGATGATAACCAAGTTTATATGAGGCAAAAATAATGAAACCATTAAAGAAATATAATGTTGTTCCGAATCTTCCTCCGGCCCTTGAACCCCTGCGTAAACTGGCCTATAACCTGCGTTTCAGCTGGCGGGGTGAGATAAGGGATATCTTCAGGCGCATTGACCCCGGCCTCTGGACAGAGTGCAGGCACAACCCGGTTCTTATGCTGGGGCTTGTGAGCCAGGAAAGGCTTGTTGAGCTTGCTAACGATCAGGGCTTTATGGCACAGCTGGACAGGGTCTCCCAGGATTTTGACAGGTATCTGTCCCAACCGAGGATTCAGGCGCTTGATTATTCCCCTGAAAAGGATTTTAGGGTGGCCTATTTTTCTGCTGAGTTCGGTCTTGCCGGGTGCCTGCCCATATATTCAGGGGGCTTAGGGATACTTTCAGGAGACCACCTGAAGTCATCGAGTGACCTTAATATCCCCCTTGTTGGTGTGGGCCTTTTATATCAGGAGGGCTATTTCAGCCAGTATCTGAGCAATGACGGGTGGCAGATGGAGACCTATACGGTTAATGACTTCCATAATATGCCTGTAAGGCTGGTAAGGGATTCCGATGGAAAACCTGTGCAGGTATCGGTTGATTTCAAGGGTGAAAAGGTCAATATCATGATATGGCGGGTGGATGTGGGCCGCATACCCCTTTATCTCCTTGATACCAATGTCTCCTCAAATTCGCCTGAAATATGCAGGACAACAGCCCAACTTTACGGGGGCGACAGGGAGATGAGGATCAGGCAGGAGATTGTCCTGGGAATCGGTGGGATCAGGGCCTTAAAGGTGCTGGGTATAGACCCTACTGTTATACACATGAATGAGGGGCACTCTGCCTTTTCCGCGCTTGAAAGGATAAATATATACCGGAAGGAAAAGGGTCTTACATTTGATGAGGCAAGAGAACTTGTTATTGCGACGACCGTATTCACTACCCACACCCCTGTGCCTGCGGGTAATGATGTGTTTGACCCGGCCCTTGTACGCACATATTTTGAGGAATATGCCAAGGAGCTTGGTATAAATTTCAGGGTGCTCTTAGGGTACGGAAAGATAGACCCCAGAAACGACGAGGAAAAATTTGGCATGAGCACACTTGCCTTAAGGCTTTCTTCTCATGCAAATGGCGTAAGCAGGCTGCATGGAAGGGTTTCGCGTGCAATGTGGCAGAAGGTATGGCCGCGTCACCCTGTTGAGGATATCCCGATCGATTATGTGACAAACGGGATACATGTGCCAACCTGGATTGCCAGCGAAAAATCTGCCCTGTTTGACAGATACCTTGGCCCTGACTGGGCAGAAGACCCTGATAACCAGAGGGTATGGGCACAGATAGAAAATATCCCTGACACTGAAATATGGCGCTACCATGAAAGGTGCAGGGATCATCTGGTTGCCTTTTGCCGGAGGATGCTTGCAGAGCAGATGAAACGAAGAGGCGCAACCCCAACCGAAATAATGAGTGTCAATGATGTGCTTACGCCCGATGCCATGACCATTGGTTTTGCAAGGAGGTTTGCTACATACAAGCGCGCAACGCTGCTTTTTAAAAATCCTGATAGGCTTGCAAAGATTGTTAATAATCCTGAATGTCCTGTCCAGATCATCATTGCCGGAAAGGCCCACCCCCAGGATAACGAAGGCAAGGAATTCATAAAGACCATAATTCATTATGCAAACGAGGAAAGGTTCAGGAAACGTATAGTGTTTTTGGAGGATTATAACTCACATGTGGCCCATATAATGGTATCCGGCACAGACGTGTGGCTCAACACACCCAGAAGGCCCCTTGAGGCATGCGGTACAAGCGGGATGAAGGCCCTTGCAAACGGATCTCTCAATCTTAGCGTGCTGGACGGATGGTGGGATGAGGGGTATAAAAGCGATTATGGCTGGGCCATAGGCAAGGGCGAGGAGTATGACGATTATTTTGCGCAGGATAATATAGAAAGCCGTGACCTGTATAATCTGCTTGAAAAAGAGGTGGTTCCCCTTTTCTACAGAAGGGGCAGCGATGGCCTGCCAAGAGGCTGGATAGAGAAGATGAAGGCAGGTCTGCATGACCTTGTGCCCGTGTTCAATTCCCACAGGATGGTGCAGGAATATACTGACCGTTTTTATCTCCCCTGTTCTGCAAGATATGACAGGCTCTCTAAAAACGGGTTTAGTGAAACGAAATCCCTTTCATCATGGAGACAGAAGGTTATGACGGGTTGGAGCAGCGTCTCTGTGCTTGAAGTAACATCGGATGATGGCAGAGACATACCCATTGGTGATAAACTTGAGATCACAGCAAAGGTAACCCTTGGAGAACTTACTACCGATGATGTAACAGTGGAGGCCTATTTTGGGAGACTCGACCACAAGGGGGAATTTATTGACAGGGAGACAAAGGAGCTGTTGCCTGCAGGCATTGACAATGGTGTCCATCTTTTTAAAGGCTTTATAGAATGCCGGGGCACAGGACGATTCGGTTATACTGTGCGCATTATGTCAAGCAAGAAGAAACTGGAAAACCCCTTTGTAATGGGGCTTGTTGCATGGGCGTAATAAATTAAAAATTCAATATTGAAGATTTGAAATCTGAAATCTCAAATTCTAGAAGGGGAATACATTGTCATCTACTCTCAGCAACGAACAGATAGCTAATCTAACATCAGGGAACCTTGCTGACCCGTTCAGTATACTGGGTCCTCATTATGAAAATGACCGTCTTGTTGTAAGGGGTTTTATACCCGGCGCAAAGAATGTAACGATTAGTGGCCTTGCCGGGGATAATTCATCTCGATCAGCGAGGGTTGAAAGGAGCGGGCTGTTTGAGCTGCTCTTTCCATCTGACACCATGATAAAGCCCTATCGGCTGGATGTGGAGTTCAGGAAGGGTAACAGGTCATCATTTTTTGACTGCTACTCCTTTATGCCGATACTGAGCGACTTTGACATGTACCTTTATGGTCAGGGAAATCATTTTAATATTTATAATAAACTTGGCGCCCATATAATTACCCATCAGGGTGTGAAAGGCACCCTTTTTGCTGTATGGGCGCCTTCTGCAAAGAGGGTGAGTGTAATAGGCGATTTCAACCAGTGGGACGGCAGAAGGCATATGATGCGTAACCGCGGCTCATCAGGCATATGGGAGCTGTTTGTACCCCACCTGGGGCAGGATCTTTTATATAAGTATGAAATCAGGACAAGGGATGATGTTATACTTGTAAAGGCTGATCCCTTTGCATTCAGGTTTGAACAAAGGCCAAAGACAGCAGCGGTGGTGCACGATCTTGACTGCTACACATGGAAGGATACAGAATGGATGGCCGAAAGGAGAAACAAAAATCCCCTTGACAGTCCGATGTCCATATATGAGGTGCACCTTGGCTCATGGAGACGCAGGAGTGAGGAAGAAAACCGGTGGCTAACATACCGTGAAGCAATGGAAGAGCTCATCCCCTATGTGAAATCAATGGGGTATGATTATATAGAGCTCCTTCCTGTGGCCGAGCACCCCTTTGATGGTTCATGGGGCTATCAGGTTACAGGCTATTATGCAGTCACATCAAGGTTCGGAAGGCCTGAAGAGTTCATGGCATTTGTTGACAGGTGCCACTGTGAGGGGATAGGCGTAATACTTGACTGGGTGCCTGCCCATTTTCCGGGTGATTCATATGCCCTTGAATATTTTGACGGCACACACCTTTATGAACATGAAGACCCCAGACAGAGGGTACACAAAGACTGGGACACACTCATATTCAATTACGGACGTAATGAAGTCAGGAATTTTCTTGTGGCAAATGCCCTTTTCTGGCTTGATAAGTATCACATTGACGGGCTCAGGGTGGATGCGGTTGCTTCAATGCTCTATCTTGATTATTCGAGAAATGAGGGGGAATGGATACCCAACAGATATGGCGGCAGGGAGAACCTTGAGGCCATTGAATTTATTAAGATCCTCAACACAAAGATATATGAACTGTTTCCGGGTGTTGTCACCATAGCTGAAGAATCTACAGCATGGCCAGGTGTTACTTTGCCTGTTCATCTTGGGGGTCTTGGTTTTATGTTTAAATGGAACATGGGCTGGATGCATGACATGCTCACATTTATCGCCAAGGATCCGGTTCACAGAAAGTACCATATGGAAAATCTTACATTTGCCCTCCTGTATGCATTTCATGAAAATTTTATACTGCCCCTTTCCCATGATGAGGTTGTTCATGGAAAGGCATCCCTGCTTTCCAAGATGCCCGGTGATGACTGGCAGAAGTTTGCTAATCTGAGGCTCCTTCTTGGTTATATGTATGGTGAACCAGGTAAAAAAATGCTCTTTATGGGGAGTGAGATCGGGCAATGGAGGGAATGGGATCATGATCAGTCCCTTGAATGGCATCTTTTACAGTATGAAAATCATCAGAAGGTGCGGGATTATGTGAGGGAGCTTAACCGTGTCTATCATCAGGAACCTGCCATGCATGAGGTGGATTTTTCATTTGAAGGTTTTGAGTGGATTGATTTCAGGGATGCAGAATCTTCTGTTGTTTCATTTTTACGCAGGGATAAAAAAGGGGGGATACTCCTCTTTGTATTCAATTTTACCCCTACTCCAAGGGAAAACTACCGGATTGGCGCCCCTGTTCACGGGTTTTACAGGGAGATTATGAACTCCGACTCAAGAAATTTCGGGGGGGCTGACATCGGGCTCAAGGGCGGCATCCACTCTGATAATCTTGAATGGCACGGCAGGCCCTTTTCTCTCAACCTTACACTCCCGCCCCTTGCCATGCTTATTTTAAAACCGGAATAGAAATAGAGCTTTTTCATCAAACCGTGCTTGATTCCTTGAATAAAATCGTATAAGTATAGATGATTATTTTTTTAAGGCCGGCAGCATCGTGCCGGCCATATGTCTTTATTTAAGTTAAATTTTATCTCACAGTATGTCTTATTAAAGGGGTATTGATGGAGGAGGTCAGCACTAAAAATGTTACTTGATGACAGCATCCTGAATGACCTGGCGATTCTTGTTGTAGATGATGAACCGGATATTATCGAAACCATTGAAGATGAGCTTTACATGTGCTTTCTGCACAAGGCAAACGATTTCGAGACCGCCTGTGAGTACCTTTCAAAATATAACTATGACATGGTTATCCTTGACATCATGGGGGTAAACGGCTTTGAACTGTTAAAAAGATCAGTGTCAAAAGGCCTCCCCACTGTTATGCTGACTGCCCACGCCCTCACACCCGACGCGCTGAAAAAGTCCATACAACTAGGCGCAGTATTTTTCCTTCCAAAGGAGACCCTTCCTGAACTGAGATTTTTCCTGGAAGAGCTTGTGGAAAACAAATTTATACCAAGCTGGATGACATTTTTTGAAAGGCTTGGTGTATATTTTAATAAATATTTTGGTCCAAACTGGAAAGAAAAGGATCAGTTTTTCAGGGAGTTTGAAGAGAGCCTTAAACTAAGCGAAAGCACAAAGAATGAAGAGGATATATAAATCCTGAGAGATAACCATGCACACCGGATAACTTTTTGCCCGGCAGCATGCTCGACCAGTTATTATTTGATTTTTTAAAAGGGCCGGCTTGTGCATACCATTACAGGTAGGAGCCATGGATCAGGTATTACTGCTCAGTATTTCATATGAACCCATAAAGGTGATAGACTGGAAAAGGGCTGTCACCATGCTTTTTTTAGGCAAGGTGGAGGTGATAGAGGAGTATCACACCACTATTCGTTCAGTAAGCTTTAATGTGAAACTCCCCTCTGTTGTAAGGCTCCTTAATTCAGTTAAAAGAAACATCAAGCCCGTGAAATTCTCCAGACAGAATATCTACGCCCGTGACAGGTACAGATGCCAGTATTGTGGAGAAAAGTTCCAGGCAGAAGAGTTGACCTATGACCATGTATTGCCCAAATCCAGAGGGGGCAGGACAGAATGGTCGAATATAGTCACATGCTGTATAGGGTGCAACCGAAAAAAGGGGGGGAGAACCCCTGGTGAGGCATCAATGAGGTTGATGAAAAAACCCGCCATGCCTTCATGGGTGCCTGCCATCAGGATCACAATAGGCTTCAGGCAGATCCCCAGCACATGGAGGGAGTATCTATACTGGAATGTGGAGCTGGTGGAATAATAAAACATAGGCGCAGGGCGCAGAGCGCAAGGTTTAAGGGAATACAAAGGCCATGCCCCTTTCAGGGTGCATGGCCTTTGTATTCTATGTGTGCTTCAGTAAGTAACTAAACCAGAAATTCTGTGGGGACATCCCTTAATCTTGCGATGTCCATTATCTTCTCTTTTACATTAAAACCCTTTGCGCATTTTACCGTGCATGTCCCGCAGTCATTACAGACTATTGTACCGAGTTTCATGGAGTCAAGGGTTATCCTTGCCATCTGCATATTTTTATATCCGTGTGCGTACATATAGCTGCGCATGAATGTCGGGATATGCAGCCCGGCCGGACACTGGGGCAGGCACTCTTCACACTGGTAACATAAAAGCCCTGCATTCCTGTTTATATTGTTCAGGAGGTTTCTCTCCGCTACACTCATTTTCAGGTTGCCCATGACTGCAATGGTGGAATTTATCTGATCAAAGGTCTGCCATCCGGGTATTATGGTTGTAACATTTTCATCCTCCAGTGCCCATTTTATTGCAGCAGTAATCTCCTGTTCAGAGGCCTTTTTGGGAGGCCCACCAAAGCCGCCGCCGACCACGCCTGCGACTGTTTTCATGCCGATTATGCCTAAGCCCGCCTTTGCCCCTTCTGCAATGGCCTTTTTAATATCATCAATATTCGGGTAGGTCGAATTGTAAGCAACAAGCACCACATCATATGCCTTGCTTTCTATGGATGCCCTGATCACTTCGGCCTGGTTCTGATGGGTTGAAACGCCTATAAAGCGTGCCCTGCCCTCCTTTTTTACCTGTTTCATCGCCTCAAGATATGGTTCAAAAAGTGCTTTCTCCCTGCTGCCAGGCCCATGCAGATAAAGTATATCAACATAATCGAGACCCAGACGTTTAAAACCCTTTTCAAATTCATTTATGAAATCCTGTGGCTTTGCATTAACATTTAACTGACCGAACATGATCCCGGGCATGGATACCTTGGTAGCAATCACATATGAATCCCTGGGTTTATCCCTGAAAAATTCCCCCAGCATCACCTCGCTTTTACCCTGGCCGTAGAGCGCCGCTGTATCATAGTGTTTGATGCCTGCATTATATGCCGCCTCTACCAGCTTGGGGTTCATGGTGTTCATCACACCCATGCTTATTACGGGGAGCTTGAGACCTGTTTTACCTAAAGTGCGGTAGATAAATTCAGGCTGTTTATTTTCTCCAGCCGCAAATGAATTACTGTTGATTATGGCCGGGAAAATGGATGCCCCTGCCAGACCAGCTATGCTGTTTTTTAAAAATCTCCTGCGGTTTTTATCCATAGTGTTTTCTTGCATTGATATGTCTCCTGATTAAAAAGTTTTATTTATAACTCATGTGGTTTGTAAAATTATTTCAAACTGGATATTACCTGAATGATTATGCTCTGGTCTATTTTTGCATTCTCAGGATTGAGTGCGCCCACAATGTATTTTCCTGTTACCGATATCAAGAGCTTTCCCTGATACTGGTCATTTATCTCATGTATCCCATCCTTCAGGATATCATCTTTTAGATTTGCAGTCTTTTTGTATTCCTCTATGCTTTTTTCAAGGGCAGCCCTGTCAGGGGTTTCAATAATAAATAATTTGTATGAAGTTGAGTCTGTATCCTTATATTCTGCTGTAAAGGCCTTTCCAAAAAATGAGTAGCCCAGGAAATCCTTTGGGATGTACTCCTCCCTGTTTTTTACCTTTGCCTTTTCAGGAAAAACCTTGAGTAAGGCAGGAGGGGTTGTCTCCTCTTTAAGTAACCCTGATACCTTTTTAGCTGTAGATATGAGATAATCCCTGTCTTTTGCACCAAGGTTATAGCCTGCTGTCTTTACATAGTATCTGCCCTGGTAAAAATTGAGGTAACCCTCCATATAGGTGGCCTGCGCCCCGATATCAAGGTATTCGCATTCATATGGCCTTTCCTGGCTATAGATGCCAAAACTGTTGTTTATGGTTTTCTGGTCATAGATCTCTATGGTGATGGTGTTTTCATCCTTATCCTTGTACTGCTGGAGGTTAAGACCGCTGAAATCATACATGAGGTAAAGCTCCGCAGCGCCATTAATATATTCAAAGAGGTTATCAGGCCTGTAACTTACAACATCATTTGATCTGGTAAAGCCCTCTATATCAGGGAAAAGTTCTTTAACATCAGTCGTTCCCCCTGATACATTGGACAGGGCCAGGGAGATGACAGCAAACATCATAACTGAAAATCTTTTAATGGACATAATCACTCCGGGGTTTACGGGTTAATCAAAAATCACGGATATAACCGTCAGGATTAATATTGTTCTATGCCTTTTAACATTTTTAAGGCATGTATTCAATAATAAGTGATGGCAATGGTTCTTATTCCGGTGAATATACCCATCTGTAGTTGATCGGCCTCAGGTGGCTTGAGTCCGGCCTTGGGTGCAGGAACTCATCAATTACCTTCAGCCAGTTATAGGCCGGTTTGATCTTTCGGATCTTTCCATCCTCAGGGGGCCTTGAGTATTCTGTGTAGTCATACACCGCTTCTGAGACGCCAACATAATAGCCTCTTCCAGGAAAAAGATATGAGTTTTTAAATTTCTCTACATCCATTTTTTCCTTTGATGCAAGGGCAGCTATGTGATCGTCTGTAAGCTGAATCAGGAAGAATTTGGAGACCCCGCGCTCTGAATATTTGACCATTGTCCTTGATTCGGAACTCGATATATAAATTGTGCTTATCACTGAAAGCCTTCGTAAGAGCTGTGATGCAATCAGTGCCGCTGTCCTCCTGCCGCCAGCACTGTAGTGAGATCCATAATATTCAAACAGTTTATTCTGAAGAATCCGTGCATATTCATCGCCATTTTCATACAGATTGCTCTGGATATATCTCAGGTGTTTTGCCAGGTCCTCTGCCGCATCTGTTATGGGCCAGTCTATCTTTACATGAAAATGGGTCAGGGCATACCTGTTTTTCTTTTTTACTGTTGGGTCCTGCTGGATAAGGAGGGCATAATCTATTGATGAGAGATCCTCTACAAAATCAAGAAAGGGTTTATTATCAAAATATTTGATATTATTCTTGAAATTTTTATGCAGCATGAGATTTGGC
>CAZXUA010000032.1:12266-30008 GCA_964643755.1 uncultured Desulfatiglans sp.
TTTGGCAGATCATCCAGATTCCTTTTTATGACTTTATTTTCAGGAAAGAAGCGGATATAATTCTTGAGCGATGGGTCGACAACCCCTTCGCAGAAAATAATTATAAATGTGTTGAAGAGTTCCGACTCCTTTTCCATCTTTTTGGATTTTGGCCTTAACTCGCTTTTGTCAACAAAGCTGTATTCAACATCATTTTTCAGGTAGTTATTGAAAGAATCAATTAGTGATATCTTGATTAAACGCAACTCAAGTGAATCCCTCATTATTTCATATAATGATCTCCTGAGTTTTTCGTAGTAATTAAGGCGTTCCCTGTAAAGCCACATATTGATTTTCTTTGAGTAATTAAAATATGATATAAAAAACTATGCTAAAATATATTTAAATAAGGTTAATGTCAAATGAAATTAGTAAAATATGAGTCAATAAAGCCAATACAATCCCCTGGTTGTAAAATAGAGGGGAGAATTATATGAAAAAGGTGTTTCAAAGGGCAGGGGTTATTGGGGCGGGTGTCATGGGTGTCAATATTGCTGCGCTCCTGATTAACTGCGGCATTGATACCTGCCTGATTGATCTTGTGCCGCCTCTCTCTGATGCGAAAAAAGATATTTCAGACCGGGGCTACAGAAACAGTATTGTGACAAGGGGTATAGAGCGTGCAAAAAGGCTGAATCCATCTCCATTCCTGAAACCGGAATATGCAGAGGAGATCAGGATTGGCAATATTGAGGATGATATGGCCCTTTTAAGCGATCTTGATATTGTTATTGAGGCTGTAACAGAGGATATAGCCGTAAAAAGGGCACTCTATAAAAGGATACAGGGTGCGCTTAAACCGGGCGCCATTGTTACATCTAATACCTCCGGCATCCCTGCATCAAGGCTGTGCGAAGGATTTTCTCTGCAATTCAGAAAATATTTTGCTGTTACCCATTTTTTCAATCCACCGATATTAATGAGACTGGTGGAGATTGTTCCCGGGCCTGATACGCTTCTTGAGGTGACAGGGTTGCTTGCGGAATTCTGTGAAGGGCGACTGGGGAAAAATGTGGTTTTTGCAGGAGATACGCACAATTTTACGGCAAACCGCATTGCCATGTTTACCACCCTTAACAATATCAGGGTCATGATGGAACTGGGTCTTTCATTCGAGGCCCTTGATGAACTAACAGGCACGGTCATAGGTTTTGCAAAGAGCGCAACATTAAGGACAACCGATATTGTCGGGGTTGATACGCTAGTTCATGCAGCAGAAAATGTCTATGATAATCTGCCCCATGATGAGAGGCGTGAAATATTTGCCATCCCCTTGATAATAAGAGGCATGCTTGATAAGGGGCTGCTCGGAGATAAGAGCGGGAGCGGTTTTTATAAAAAGGTCATTCTCGATGATGGCACAAGACGTATACTTGTGCTTGATACAGAGACCATGACATACAGGAGAATGGAGCAGGTACAATTTGACTCCCTTAATGCCGCAAAAAAAATGGCTGATACCTGTTCAAGGGTCATAACCCTTTATTATGCGCCAGACAGGGCAGGCATATTTACATTCAGGACAAGGAGCGATGAATTTTTATATGCCGCAAACAGGATACCTGAAATCGCAGGCGATATCCTTACCATTGATAATGCCCTTAAATGGGGTTTTAACCGTGAAATGGGGCCTTTTGAGATGTGGGATGCAGTGGGGCTTAAACGTTCAGTAGCCCTGATGGATGCGCATGGTTATAAGATACCTTCATGGGTCAGGCGCATGGTGGAAAAGGGCTTTAAAACCTTTTACGCAGCAGAAGATGGCAAAAGGTATCATTATGATCCTTTAATGGGCGATTACAGGGAATATACCGGGAAAAAGGTGAAACTGTGAGAGAAAAAATGGCGCAATAAAGATTATTGAGAAATTATTATGAAAATAATAAAATGCTAATTCCTGATTGACAAATAGTTTATTAATAAATATAAAAGACGATTTTTTATTTATCAAATTTTGAGCAGAGGTAATAGATGAAAGAGGACATACAAAAGATTAGAAATATCGGGATCAGTGCACACATTGATTCAGGTAAAACAACTCTCACTGAGAGGATATTATATTATACAAAGAGGATATTTACTGTCCATGAGGTAAAAGGCAAAGATGGTGTCGGCGCCAAAATGGACTCCATGGAGCTTGAAAGGGAGCGTGGCATAACCATCTCTTCAGCCGCCACATACTGCGAGTGGAACAAGCACATGATCAACATCATTGATACACCCGGCCATGTGGATTTCACAATCGAAGTGGAAAGGGCTTTGAGGGTTCTGGATGGTTCCATTCTTGTATTATGTGCTGTGGGTGGCGTGCAGTCACAGACCATAACAGTTGACAGGCAGATGAACAGGTACAAGGTGCCAAGGCTTGCTTTTATCAACAAGTGTGACAGATCAGGCGCAGATCCCTTCAGGGTTGTAAAACAGATGAAGGAGAGGCTCAACCTGAATGCGGTTCTTATGGAGATACCTATCGGGCTTGAGGGTGATCTTGTCGGTGTTGTGGATCTTATTTCAATGAAGGCAATGTATTTTGAAGGCAACTTTGGAGATGACATCAGGATTGAAGAAATCCCGGCTGAACTTGTTGAACAGGCCGAAAAAAGAAGAGAAGAGCTGCTTGACGCTGCATCCATGTTTTCCGATGACCTTATGGAGGCAGTCCTGGAAGGTAAGGCTGATGAGAATATGATAATCAGCGCTATAAGGAAGGGCACCCTGGCAAGGGAGCTCACCCCTGTATTTTTGGGCTCGGCATATAAGAATGTTGGAGTTCAGGTACTGCTTGACGGTGTTACAAGGTATCTGCCTTCACCTGATGAGGTGGAAAATATTGCCCTTGACCTTGATGACAATGAAAAGGAGATTGTCCTTGAATCAAATCCTGATGCCCCACTTGTAGCCCTTGCGTTCAAGCTTGAGGTTACGCCATACGGCCAGCTTACATACCTCAGGGTTTACCAGGGTTCTATAAAAAAGGGCGATGATCTGGTTAATACAAGGGACAGAAAAAAACTCAAGGTGGGAAGGCTGGCAAGAATGCATGCCGATGAGATGGAGGATATCACAAGCGCAAAGGCCGGCGATATAGTTACACTTTTCGGTGTGGACTGCTATTCCGGCGACACCTTTACAGACGGCAGCATCAGGTATTCAATGACCTCTATATATGTGCCTGAACCGGTAATTTCACTCAGTATAATCCCTAAGGACAACAAGGCCAGGATCAATATGTCAAAGGCCCTGAACCGATTCACCAAGGAAGACCCCACATTCAGGTGCAGGGTTGATGAGGAGTCAAGCCAGACAATTATCTCCGGTATGGGCGAACTGCATCTTGATATCTATGTTGAGAGGATGAAGAGGGAGTTTGGCGCGGAGGTGGAAACAGGCATGCCGCAGGTTGCATACCGCGAGGCCATATCTGTAAAGTCGGAATTCAATTATATACACAAGAAACAGACTGGCGGCGCAGGTCAGTACGGCAGGGTGGCAGGTTTTATGGAGCCATCTGAAAATGAGAGCTATGAGTTTGTTAACGCCATAAAGGGTGGTGTAATCCCTACAGAATACATCCCTGCCATTGACAAGGGGTTTAAACAGTGTCTGCATAAAGGGCGCCTTATCGGCTTCCCGGTAATAGGCATGAAAATAACCATAAATGACGGCCAGTATCACCCTGTTGATTCATCTGAACTTGCCTTTTCACAGGCGGCTGTTGGTGCATTCAACCAGGCATATAGCAAGGCAAAGCCTATTATCCTTGAACCAATCATGAAGGTATCTGTTGAGTGCCCGTCAGAATACCAGGGTAATGTGATGTCCTCTATCAACCAGAGGAGGGGCATGATAATTAGCTCAACCGAAGATGGAGTGTTCTCTACTATTGACTCAGAGGTTCCTCTCTCAGAGATGTTCGGTTATGCGACAATACTGCGATCCCTTACCCAGGGAAAGGCTGAGTTTACAATGGAATTCAGCAGGTATTCAAAGGTGCCGGAGGCAATATCAGAGGAGCTTAAAAAACAGTATGCCGAAAAGGCAAAGGGAGGAAAATAATTATGAATGATTTTATTAAGGTCAGTCCTTTAAAACTGCTTGAGATGTCTTCGGGTGATGGTCTTGGCAAGGGAAACCTTGGTGTGCTGATGGCGCGGGCCGGTGTTGGAAAGACCGCATGCCTTATCCATATAGCATTTGATATGCTTTTCAGAAAAAAGAGACTTGTGCATGTTTCGCTTGAGGACACACCGGAAAAGGTTAAGTCCTATTATCAGGTTATTTACTCTGATCTTGTAAAGGCGCTTGGAGCCAGTGATGACACAGAAGGGCGTATGCTTTTTGAAAGAAACAGGATGATACTTGCATATCTGCATAAGAGTTTTGAGATCAAACGGCTCAGGGCAAATCTTGAAAACCTTAAGAGCCAGATAGAATTTGTTCCTGATATACTTATTGTTGACGGGCTTGATTTTGAAAAGGTAGATGGCTCTATAATGCAGGACTTTAAAAAGGTTGCTGAGGATTTTAATGTGGAGATATGGTTTTCAGCCCTTTCTCACAGGCACATCACTGAAAAGAATGAAAAGGGTATACCATATCCGTGCAGCCGTGTTGATGAGTTTTTAAGCGTTATAATACAGCTTGAAACGGGCGAGTCAGGCATTCTGTTAAAGCTTGTAAAGGATCATGATTTTAAGGTAAGCGCAGACTCATCCATTCGTCTTGACCCCAATACATTTCTTGCTACCACATAAGGATACATAAAAATATAAAATGGAATTCACCACAGAGGGCCCAGAGGACACAGAGAAGATTTTTTATTTTTAATCTCCGTGAACTCCGTGTGCCCCGTGGTAAAAAATCTTAGTTTAAAATGTTATATTGGAAATATCTAACAGCCTTAATTGATTTTTCCATAAAACCATGTTTATATGAACCCCGCTTTTAAAGGCGGGGTTTCTTTTTTCATCTCAATAATATGATAGTTAAGGATATTGACGATTGCCAGTGATTGGAAAGAAAAATATCATTAAGACTATTTTAAGCAGGCGAATGGTGGTTTCGTTTATTATGGGCTTCTCATGCGGGGTGCCTCTCCTTTTGACCCTGGGTGTACTGCAGGCATGGATGAAGGATGAAAATATTGATCTTACCCTGATAGGCCTTATTAATCTTGTGCAGATACCCTATACATGGAAATTTGTCTGGGCCCCAATAGTTGACAGGTACCGCCTTCCAATCCTTGGAAGAAGAAGGGGCTGGCTCCTGATATCACAGGTGTGCCTTATGATATCCATAATAGCGCTCGGGTTTTCAAATCCTTCTGGTAACCTTTTTTTAATGATGATCATTGCAATGCTTGTGGCATTTTTCAGCGCAACGCAGGATATTGTTGTTGATGCATACAGGAGGGAGGATCTGCCTGATGATGAGCTTGGACTCGGGTCATCACTCTATATGTCGGGTTACCGATTTGGAAACATGCTTGCTTCAGGCGGCGGTCTTATCATGGCCGATTACATTGCATGGTCAGCCGTCTATACAATCATGGCGATGTGTATGTTTATCGGGATTATTACGACCCTGTTCACACCTGAACCTAAAGAGGTTGCAGGTACGCCTGTTACCCTGAAAGCAGCTGTTATAGAACCATTTATTGAATATTTTAAACGCAGCGGCGCAATATGGATGCTTGCCTTTATCCTTCTATATAAAGTCGGCGATATGATGGCGAGCGCCATAACCACGCCCTTTTACCTGGATATAGGTTTTACCAAGACAGAGATTGGTGCAGTGGTGAAGCTCTTCGGCACATGGGCAATAATAGGAGGCGCTATTATTGGCGGCACAACGATTGTAAAGCTAGGGATAAATAAAAGTCTCTGGCTGTTTGGTTTTTTGCAGGCCATCTCAACAGCCGGGTTTGCCCTGCTTGCAACGATAGGGCACAGTGTGCTTGCCCTTTCAGGGGTGATTGCCTTTGAAAATTTTTCAATGGGTATGGGCACAGCAGCATTCCTGGCATTTATGGCCTCTATAACCGATAAGAGATTTACAGCCACACAGTACGCACTGCTTTCCAGCCTTATGGCTGTACCCCGTGTAATTATCGCAGCGCCTACCGGTTACCTTGCAAAGATCATGGGGTGGGAATCTTTTTTTATCTTATGCACCCTGATTGCCATCCCAGGGATGCTGCTGCTCTTTAAATTTGCCCCGTGGAATGGTGATAAATAGGGCACATTACCCCTGTCAACATCCCATTACCTGATCAATTGTTTCGATACTCCGAAATTGATTATATTCAGCCTGTTTTATTGGATAATCCCATGATCCTGCCCTGTGAACTATGCGTCCGCCAAAGCCTGATTTAAACCTGTACATGCCATAGAATGGATGTGTTGGGTCGTCTAATGGCGGAACTGCACCCATATCATAAACCATGCATCCCCTTGATCTTGCAAGGAGCATTGCCTCCCACTGAACAGCGTATGAGGCCATCAGGTTCCGTTTATGATTTGCAGAGGCCCCAAACAGATAGGTTGCTCTTGTGCCTGAGATAGCAATTATAGCCCCTGCAAGTATGTCTCCTCCATGTTCAGCAAGCAGAAAATGGATCTCAGGGGAGTGCGGGGAACAATCAAGTGCCATAAACAGTGCATAGAATTTATTGTAATCACATACTGTAAACCTGTTTCTTTCAGCGGTCTGTTTGTAAAGGTCATAAAACTCCGGGAGTTTTAATATGGATGCCTTGCAAACCCTTACCCCCTTCCTTTTTGAAAGACCTATATTATATCTTGTCTTGCTTTTCATCCTGGCATAGATATTCTCTGTATCCTCTGTGAGATCTACAAGTACTGTATCGGCTACTGTCAGATCAAACGCCGATTTTCTGATGTTCCACCTTGTTGTCCCATAATTCATCCTCAGTTCACGGAGCCTTGATTCAGGGCGGTCTATAAAAACATCTTCTGGCGAATTGTTGCCTGTATGATCACAATATTGATCAGACCATGGAAGATCATATCGTATAAAGGCTGTTTCAGGGTCAAGGTGCCTTAATAATTCCTCTGACAGCTCTTCCAGAAACAGGCCATACTTTTCCGGTTCAGGACCATGCTCAGGCCCCTGGGGGATATAGGCAGCAGATATGCCGCTACCAATATCCTTTGTGAGAACAAGGATATCCCCAAACTGGTCACGGAGGGCCATATCAAAGGCAAGGGGCCTCCACCCCAGCCTTTTTTTTACCTGCCCCCAGTAAACTGTCTGATAGAGTATATCTGTGGGGATAAGTTCATTTGATCTTTTTGGAATCAATTCGATATTCATAAATATAAACCCCGGTTTCCTTTTGCCTGTTATGCTTTCAGTCTTTTCTTTTTTGTTTTTATTTTTTCAGGATGTTGAATTACCCTGTCAATCATAAGCCGCCTTTTACATAATGGCACTCTCCATTCAACTATGTCACCAACCCTGTAACCCAGGACTGCTGAGCCGACCGGCGCCAGTATGGAGATCTTTTTTTCATCAAGGTCTGCATTCTCAGGGAATACAAGCGCAAATGTCATCTGCTGTTTTGAATCAAGGTCAATAACAGTTACCTCGGAATTCATGATCACAACATCATCAGGCATATCCATATCATCGACAATATCTGCCCTGTCCAGGTCATCCATGAGCCTTTCAATGTTATCTCTCTGCTGGCTGTTTTTCTGGAGCGCAGCATCCAGAACAGGTTCAAGCCTCTCCATGTCATTTTCAGTGATGTATAATTTGTTTTCCATTTTATCCGTTCTATGCCTCCGGTTTATTAAGTATTCATTATTATGAAAAAATACCTTTGCCGCCTGTTGTCTCTTTCTCAGAAATATAATCTAATAGAGACCCTAAATCTTCAGCCACAATTGGCTTTACCATGTAGTATAATATGCCGCTTTTTCTTATTTGTGCCTCCAGTTTTCTGGAATTTTTCCCGGTAATGGTCACAATCCGGGAATCAGGTGAAACGGCTTTTAATTTTATAATCAGATCTTCTCCTTTGACATCAGGAAGAATTACCTCCATAAGAACAAGGTCATATGGCCTTTTTATAATATGTTGCAATGCGTCATTTCCACAGGTGCAGTGCATTACTTCGTGGCCCCAACCCTTGAGGAGTTCATTTAAAAAAATACCAAGAGAGAAGTCATTCTCTATTATTAGAACCCTCACGAATTAAACCCTTTTATTGGATGATTTTTATTCATTATATTGTTATCTCTTTAAGCTCTAAATTCATGCAATTTCATTGCTCCTCTTTTGAACAAGCCACCCCATGGCTTCATTGAAATTATTGAATGTATTAACTAAAGCACCATGGTTTTTTGCAACTGTGCATATATATTTTACTTCAGACCTCAATTTGGCATCTGAAGGTAGAACAAAATTACAAAAAATGCCCAATGACCCATGAGGTATCGTTTTTCCGAACAAGAAGAAATCAGTTATTGTAAAGCAAGAACTCTTCAATTCATTCATATCAAAGACAATCTCGGAGCAATTTTTTTCCATGCACATTTGCAATGCCTTATCGCAAGCAGGGGAATATTCATTAATGGATATCTCTTCAAATACCTTTACAACAACAATATCGTCCTCATTTTTATAGTAAATCAAATATGCCATTTCTAGGTTTCCTTGCCAGTTGCAATTTAACGCACCTTTAACTTCTCTTAATAAAAGCAACACATATCCTTTAGAGAATCGGTATTAATGAACCAGATGCTGCATATTGGATGAATAAAGCAATAAACATGCCTTCAGGGGATGAAGTTGTATAACTGCTTGAATTAACTTGATTAATAGTGTAAAGCTGGTAATTTAAATGTCCGGTAAAATTAAAAAAGATGGGCTATATCGCCCGATTATCAGGTCAATTTGGTGTAATTAACTGAATTATAAGGAAAAATATTATGAGCGAAATAGCCCTAAATGAGCTATTTAAGCCCGTATCTTTTTATTTTCCTGAAGAGTGCCCTTCTGGAGATACCAAGCGATTGTGCGGAGAGGGTCCTGTTCCACAGGTTTTGTTCAAGGACCTTTTTTATTGTGGTTTTTTCAATCTCTCCTAAAGTCTCCCCGGGGATCATGTTGCTTTTATACTCAATTGCCTGAACGTTGTCAGTGCCCTTCATGAAATCCCAGCGTCCAACACTCAGGTAGCGCCGTATCACATTCTGTAATTCCCTGATATTCCCGGGCCATGAATAATCCATCATTGAGTCCATCACCTTTGAAGGGATGGCCGATTTTTTTTCATCATTGGTGAAGAGTTTAAGAAAATGATCAACCAGGAGTGGGATATCCTCCGGTCTTTCTCTTAAAGGTGGGAGTTTTATCGGGATAACATGAATGCGGTAAAAAAAATCCTCCCTCATATCGCCTTTTTTAATAAGCTCTGTGAGGTTTCTGTTGGTAGCAGCTATAACACGAAAGTTGGACTTTTTAGACCTGTTGCTCCCCACAGGCATATAATCTTTACCATCAATGGCGCGTAAAAGTTTGATCTGCATATTAAGAGAGAGCTCTCCCAGCTCATCAAGAAAAAGGGTGCCATGGTCTGCAATATCAAGGTATCCCATTTTATCGGAATAGGCCCCTGTAAACGATCCCTTTTTGTGGCCGAAAAATTCACTCTCAAGAAGGTTCTCCGGTATAGCGCCACAGTTGACAGTAACAAACTCCTTTTCATGTCTGGAACTCAAATCGTGGATGGCCCTTGCCACCAGCTCTTTCCCTGTCCCTGATTCCCCCAGTATGGTTACATTATTGTCTGTTGCAGCAGCCTTGAGTATAATTTCATAGACCTCCTGCATGGCGAGGCTTTTGCCGATTATATCCCTGAACCTGTAACGCTCCTTCATGGATGATCTCAGGTGGATATTTTCCTGACGCAGCGCCTCTGCCTCCTCTTTTATTGACCTCTCAAGGTTTATCCTGTCTGTGCAGTCCCTCACTGTGACAAGGGTTGTCCTGCTTCCCTTGAACCATATTGAAACCCGCTCCCCCTCTATCCAGAATTCCTTTCCATCTTCTGTAATACACCGGGTGGCGAATTTTTTTTCAACATCTGAGGAGCTGGCATCAGATTTAAAGATATTGTCATCAAACCGGATAATCCATTTTTTAAAAAGATCACTGACATTATCCGGTTTTTGATTCTTTTTTGCCCCCGGACCGAATAATTCAATAAAGGCCATGTTTGCAAATATTATTTTCTCTCCGCGCAGAAGGGCTAACCCGTCACTTATATGCTGTGCAGTGATTCGATATAGCTCCTCACTCTCCTGTAATGCCTTCTCTGCCAGTTTTGTCAAAACTATTTTACTGATCTTTTCCGCTATTACCTCAGCCAGTTTCACCTCTTCCCTGAGAAAAGGGCCGTGGAAAGAGGGTGCTCTTTCTGCGGAATAGTATATTTCAAGGAGACCTTTTTCTTTTTGACCGGCTGCAAACTCCTTTGAAAGCCCCCATTCGGTCTCTGTAAAATTGGCGCTTATATAGCGGCGTTTTCCAAGGATGATCCTCGCACAGGTAATCTCAGGGTACTGCCATGCAGAAGGGATGGCATTGACTGTCCCCTGGAGCACGTCATCAATACTGGTCCCGGGCTTTTCAAACAGTTCGGAGATATTATAGAGGCAGTTCAACTCCTTGACCCTCTCCTCTAGGTGGTATGATACCCTGTTGAGTGCCTCTTTATTTTCTCCTGCCTTTTTTGTCTTTGAATTCTTTTTTTCCATAGGCCTTAATGAATCAACAGTTTAAGTCAAAGATTCTTTTCTTTTATACCAGAATGGCTTTAAAAGTGAAATGAGTAATATCATATGTTCGGTTGCATAATCAGGCTGATAATGGTAAACCTTTAATCCCTGAACAGGGTATTCCATATGAAAGGTGAAATCTATGAGAACAGGTCGAAATGATTTCTGTCCATGCGGGAGCGGGCTCAAATATAAAAAATGCTGTCTTAATAAGGAGCAGGGGGAACCAGAGGATCAAAAGAGCCTCTACTATAAGAAATATGGGATAAAGATAAAGACAGAGAAGGATATCGAGTCCATGAGACTGGCCGGAAAACTTGCAGTGGAGACACTTGAGCTTGTAAGAGGATACATTAAACCAGGCATGAAGACCGATGATATCAATACAATTGTCCATGAATTTACCATAAAAAACGGGGCAATCCCTGCACCTCTTAATTACAGGGGGTATCCTAAGAGCGTTTGTATATCCATCAATGAGGTGATATGCCACGGCATCCCCGGTGAAAGAGTGTTAAAGGATGGGGATATAGTAAATATAGATGTTACCCCGATCTTAAACGGCTATTATGCGGATGCCAATATGACCTTTCTTGTTGGAAACGTGTCAGCGGACGCAAGAAAGATAGTTAATGTGGCAAGGGAAAGCCTTAAGGCCGGCATGGCAATGATAAAACCCGGGAATGCAATCGGTGATATAGGCTGGGCAATACAGCAGTATGCAGAGGGAGAGGGCTGCTCTGTTGTACGTGATTTTGTCGGGCATGGAGTGGGCATAGATTTTCATGAGGCGCCCCAGATACCCCATTATGGCAGAAAGGGGCAGGGGCTCAAGCTTATACCGGGTATGACCTTTACTGTTGAGCCCATGATCAACCTGGGGAAGAAGGAGCTCCATATCCTCTCTGATAAATGGACCGCTGTAACCAATGACGGTTCGCTTTCTGCCCAGTTTGAACAGACATTTCTTGTAACTGAACAGGGTTATGAAAGTCTTACCCCATTTGACCTTGATACCCCTCTTTAACAGGGCATCAAATGATTGAAAGAATAAAAGCCAGGGCCTTTGAGCTGGGCTTTATTGCCGCAGGCTTTTCAATGCCGGCAAGGCCCCTGTTTTTTGATGAGTTCAGGAGGTGGGTCAGCTCAGGCAGAAATGGCGGCATGTTGTGGATGGAGAAAAATATGGAGATAAGGGAAGACCCCTCACTCCTCTTAAACGGTTGCAGAACAATAATCTCCCTTGCCTACCCCTATCCTGAAGAAAAACCAGCAACCTTAGATGGCTTCACCCTAGCAAGGTACAGCACCCCGCTTAAGGATGACTACCACATACGCCTAAAGACAAAATGCAAAGAGCTTTCCAGCTATATTGAAAAGATATACAAAGGCTCATCATCAAAAATACTTGTAGATTCAGCCCCCATACTTGAGCGGAGTTTTGCCTGTTCAGGCGGCATTGGCTTTATTGGTAAGAACAACATGCTTATTATCCCCGGATATGGCTCATATTTTTATCTTGCCGAGATACTGACAACTGCCTCCATTGATATCCCGTTAATAGATCCCTGTGCTGACCTCTGCGGTTCATGCACTGCATGCATAGATTGCTGTCCCACAGGGGCGCTTAAGGGGGCGCATGATTTTGATGCCTCCCTGTGCCTGTCATACCTGACAATTGAGTCAGAGGATCTGGTAAACCCTTCTATGGGGAGGTTTATGAACAGATGCTTTTTAGGGTGTGATATATGTCAGGAGGTGTGCCCTTTAAATGGTGGCAGCAAAGAGATAAAATGCATCCCTTCAGTGGCAAGTTTTATGGGTATGACAGATAATGATTTTAAAAAGGTCTATGGAAAGACAGCCCTTTCACGGCCAGGGCTTAAAAGGATCAGGGCAAACATAAAGGCTGTTTGCGGGTCTGGCTAAAGAAATGCAAGGTATTTTTCAAGCTCTTCGTTCAATTCAGCATCATCAGATTCATCTGTTGCAAGCTCAAATGAATCATAATTTGCAGGTTCTCTGTTCTGGATATCAATCTCGCATTCTGGGAAAAGGGCCCTCAGGCATGCGATAAGATTACTGTCCTGATCGGTCCCACCTGACATTACAACTATCTTTTCCATTTAACTCCCCTTTCAGATAAGATTTAAATCGATAAGCAGTAAAATAATCACCCTGATTAATAGGAATGCAAATGGTATGCCTGACAGCCATAATTTTGCCGATAAAAAATAATAATAAAAAACAGATAGATAGGAGTTAGAATGGGTTGTTGTTTAAGAAAGCAGGTAGTCTGTAGTCAAGATATTGACGCTGCTATTCTGTAATTGCCAGTCATTGTCAAAATACCTGGTTGATAGGGAAGTGGAAAATTGTCTTTTTTGTTCTCCGTCTCCTCCTGCCTGTCCCGCCATAGCTTCAGCGAAGGCGGATGTTCTCCGTGGTGAAAAATATATTATTTTAAAATCTCCCTTGCTGTAACAAGCCTCATGATCTGGTTTGTGCCTGTATAAATCTGGATGAGCTTTGCATCCCTCATCATCCTTTCCACAGGGTAATCCTTCATATAGCCATACCCGCCCAAAATCTGTACCGCATCGGTGGTTACCTTCATGGCATTATCAGAGGCCATGTATTTGGCAACAGGGCATGATATGGCAATCCGGTTTTTATCGTTATTATCAAGGTCATATGCCGCCTTGTAGGTTAAAAGCCGGGAAGCCTCTGTGCCTGCCACCATATCGGAAAGCATAAACTGTATTGCCTCCTGTGCTGCTATGGGTTTCCCGAACTGTATACGTTCCTTTGTGTATCTTACTGTCTCATCTATTGCCCCCTGGGCCAGCCCGACTGCCTGAGATGCCGCAAGCATACGGCCCACCTCAAAGGATTTCATCATGCAAATAAAACCATCCCCCTCTTCGCCAAGCCTGTTTTTTAAGGGTATCTCAAGCTCCTCAAAAAATATCTGTGTGTTTACGCAGCCTTTCATGCCCATCTTATTTTCATTTTTGCCGTAAACAATCCCCTTTGCATCCTTATCCACAATAAAGGCGCTCATCCCCTTTGCCTTTTTTTCAGGGTCTGTATAGGCAAAAAGTGTCATAAAATCAGCCACAGAGCCGTTTGTTATAAAACACTTCTGGCCGTTTACCCTGTATCCGTGTTCATGCCTTATTGCCCTTGTCCTCATGGCCTGTATGTCAGAACCCGCATCAGGCTCGGTCGCTACAAAACAGGCAAGCTTTCCCTGCACTGCCATGTTTAGATATTTTCGCTTCTGCTCTTCGTTACCAAGGTACATAATTGGAGATAAACCGTCTGCCTGGGCAATAAGAAGTAGTGCAGCTGAGGCGCTTGCCTTTGATATCTCCTCAAGGATCATGGAAAATAAGAGACGACTAGCACCGATCCCGCCATACACTTCAGGCACAAGGGGCGCAAGAAGGCCGTTTTCTGTAAACAGCTCAACTAGCTGCCATGGAAATTCGTCAGTCTCATCTATCTCTGCTGCTATCGGTTTTATCCTTTCCCTTGTGATCCTTTTTACTGTTTCAAGTATGCTCTTCTCTTCATCATTTAATAAAAACATATGTCCGCCTCCGGAGTATTTTTGATTATTTTTTTTATATAACATAAACAGGCTAATTTTCAATTACCTATTGCTCCAAGGTTACAGATTGTAAACATGGCCTCTATCTGTTATTCTACCGGTAACTAATGGAGCGACAATGAAAAAGATAGGCAAATTTCATTTTATAACAGATACAGTAATCCAGGGCAGGTTCTCTCATGTGGAGCTTGCAAGGATGGCTATTAATGGCGGAGCAGATACCATACAATACCGCTCAAAATCAGGTTCAACCCGTGAGATGATAGATACCGCCATTAAGATAAAGGCGCTTTGCGCAGAGGCCGGTGTGCCTCTCATAATAAATGACAGGGTGGATGTTGCGATTGCATCAGGGGCAGAGGGTGTTCACCTTGGAGATGATGATTTTCCTATACCTCTTGCCAGAAAGCTCCTTGGCCCTGATGCGATAATAGGGGGCTCAGCAGGCAATATTGATGGGGCATTAAGGTGCCTTGAGGATGGCGCAGATTATATCGGTTCAGGGCCGGTATATGGCACAAAAACAAAATCAGATGCCGGAGATGCAATCGGAGTTGAAACCATCAGACTTATTACCGGTAAGATGCCTCTCCCTGTTATTGCCATAGGGGGCATTACTGCCTCTGATGTGGATGAACTGCTGATTGCAGGCGCTCACGGGGTTGCAGTAATTTCAGCGGTATGTTTAAGTGATGATCCTGAGAGAGAGGCGAGATTGTTCAGTGAGGCTCTACATTTAAGGAAGTAATAAACATGACATTAAAGATATCTGACATAGGTGAATTTGCCCTGATAGAGCGTATCCGGAAGATTATCGAAAGTTCAGGCAACAAACCAGGGCTTTTGATACATGGCATAGGTGATGATGCGGCTGTATTTACTCCGGAGCCCGGTTATGAGATGGTTGTTACATGTGATTCTATGGTGGAGGGGCGTCATTATCTTAAAGAGTATATGACACCCATAGAAATCGGCAGGCGCGCAATGGTCATGAACATAAGCGATATCGGGGCAATGGGTGGAATACCCCTTTATGCCCTTGTTACACTTGGGCTTACATCAACTGAAACAGTTGAGGATATAGAAGCTATCTACAGGGGATTCCTCCTGGAACTGGAACCATTTAATGCCTCCATTATAGGCGGCAATATTACACAGACAGCATGCAAAACCTTTATAGATATAACCCTTATGGGTAAGGCGAAAAGGGGGCATATTGCCCTGCGTTCTGGCGCTAAACCGGGCGATGCAATCATGGTAACAGGATATCCGGGGAGTTCGGGTGCCGGTTATAGGATTACAGCAGATGGCAAAGCAATGTCCAATGAATATAAAACCTTAATAGACGCATACCTGCGACCTGTCCACAGGGCAAGAGAGGGCCATAGCCTCGCTGTTTCAGGCATGATAACATCCATGATGGATGTGAGTGACGGCCTCTCAGGTGATCTTTATCATATCTGTGAAACCGGTTCTGTCGGTGCTGTTATATGGGAAGAAATGCTTCCGGTATCCGTTGAGCTTCAGGAGATATCAAACCTGTACAAAAAATCACCTGTGGATTTTATCCTCGCACCAAGTGATGACTATGAGCTCATTTTTACCTGTGCGCCACACAATATTGATGCGGCAAAAAGGATACTGACAGAATATGACTGCCCTGTAACTCAAATAGGTGATATGGTTCCAATGACCCAGGGTATGACCCTGATCAGAAGTAATGGCGAGAGAAAACCCCTTGTCAAAAAGGGCTGGGATCATTTCACAATATTGTAGAAAGATAAATTATCACGCAAAGCCGCAAAGAAGAACAGTTTTCTTTTAAGTATTTACCTTTGCGACTTTGTGTCTTTGTGTTAGATTCAACATTATTTCAATTTAATGACTTGTTATTCCTTTCATCAGTTTCTATCTCTGCGCTGATCCCTTTATTTATCCCTCTTTTTCTTGTTATCTTTTCCCCTTTTTTTCAGATGTCCGGGCGGATATTTTTTTTGAACATCTGCATGATATTTATATGGGTTGTCATGATCCATCTCAAGGGTCACGTAATCATTGACACTTATTCTTATGCCTGCAGGAAGGGATGCAGCCACTGTCCATGCGCCGTTCTTAATAAAGAAATAAACTCCTCTGCCGGTATCAAAATAGATCTGACTAGATGGATAATACCTGTAAAGATGTTTTGCGCGGCGACCGTGAGCCGGGGCCCATGGCGGAGGGGTATTTTTAACTGCTACAGGCGCAGGATCTTCATACCCGCCTGAAACCATACCCGTGAAGCGACAGCCCGAAGAGATAAAAACAAATGTAAGTAAAGCAAACAGGGTAAAATATTTCAATTTCATATTAAACCTCAATTAAGGGTATTAAAAAACCGGTAAGGATTCTGCCTCCATCGCATAACTTACCGGACAATTGAAAAACCTATACGTAATGCCTGAGTGCGATCTTTATAGTTGATCAGGCTTTCAGCAAGGGAGTAACTGTATTGAACATGAAAAAAAAGGTCAAAATTATTTTTAAGCAGCCTGGAAACCGGGTAGCTCAAATTGGTCTGAACTGATCTGCCTTTGTCTGCAAATCTCAGATAGGTTGAGCTCACTAACCCGCGCGCTTCGCCTAACTTTATTTCAAACTCAACATTACCGCGGTAATCGGGAAGATCACGATTATTTTTTTCACTGTTATTAAAATATGTGAAAAGTTTGGGGCTGAACTGCAATCCAAGCCCGTTATCTTCGTCATAAAAAATGAATATAGGTTTAAAATATACCGTATTGGTGCTGCGTGAGGAGACTCCATCACGGCCGTTTGATTCATGCTGGATGCCGCCCTGGAAAAAAAGTCCCTTCAGCCATGAAGGGCGATTCGGCCAGTTTCGGGTCAGGTAAAGCGCCTCAGGCTTATAGCTGGTATCTTCAAAGGGGGCTGAGTCTGAAGCCAGGTTCCAGAATGATGTCTGGGTGTAGGCAAAATTGAGCCCGCTCAACCATGGATATTTCCGTGACAGTGATCCGGCAGGGTTAAAGGGACGGTATTTCATGCTGATCTGGAATTTGCTTTCTGATGGATCTGTACCGAGCAGAAAATATATTGGTTCATAGACTGAAAAGTTTACCACATAGGGCTGATAAAGTGAGAAAAGGCTGTCCATAGAGGGATAATAATCATTAAGTATCTTTTGCGAAGATGCTGTGTTGTCATCTTTTTTCACATATTTCTCATCTATGATATTAACCAGCAAGGCTGTTTCAGGTGAATCAGAGATCGGAAGAG
>CAZXUA010000033.1:0-29998 GCA_964643755.1 uncultured Desulfatiglans sp.
GATAATGAGCGGTGACTGGAGTTCAGACGTGTGCTCTTCCGATCTCCCCTCCAGCGGTAAAAAATATAAGAAAAAGCTTAATGTCTCATAAAATGAATTTACCATGATAATCGAAGTCCTTTGAAATATTGGTTGTTAAAATAATTATGACATAAATTGCTATTTTTAAATGAATTGATATTTTGAGGTACGACCCCTATTTCACACAAAAACTCTGAATCGGCTTGTTGAGTGTACCAGGTTAAACGAGTTTAAGGCGAGGTAGTAAAAGATACATAAAATCCCGTTCAACCTTTCTCTTTGTTTATTTTATATGTTAATAGGAGACTCATGAAAAATAAACATATTGCAAAAATTTTTTTATTGTTTTTTCTTATCTCGGCTTCACCAGCCTTTGGTCAGAATAATGACAACATGAACAGATTCGTTCAGGGTAATACCGCCTTCTGTTTTGACTTGTATCAAAAACTAAATAAGACCGAAGGTAATCTATTCTATTCTCCTTATAGTATATCTACAGCTATGGGATTGACTTATGCTGGCGCAAAAGGGGAAACAGAAAAAGAAATAGCAAAAACTTTGCATTTTGATCTTGATAAGGGGATCGTTTTTTCAGAATTAAAAGAGATACAATCCAGATTAAATTCGCTATCTATTGATGGCTATGTTCAACTCTCATTAGCCAATTCACTATGGTCTCAAAAAGAGAATCTTTTTTTGAATAGCTTCATTGAATTTAATGATAAATATTTTGGTTCCGAATTAAAAAATGTTGATTTCATCAACCACGCTGATGATGCTATTTTGTCTATCAATACCTGGGTTAGAGAAAGCACTAATAATAAGATTGATGGAATATTACAGCCTGGGACAGATACAGGTTTAACAACATTAATTTTATGCAATGTCATATACATGAAAGGGATTTGGGCAAACAACTTTAACGTAGAAGATACCAAACCTTCTTCTTTTTATGTTACGCCCTTGAAACGGGTTAAGGTCCCGATGATGAACCAAACTGGCGATTTCAGGCATAAAGATTTCGGAAGCTTTAGAGCTATAGAGTTACCTTATCTAACAGGTAAAACATCTTATGGAAATGTTAATGATCTTTCAATGATCATATTCTTACCAGAAAGCAATAGAGGGTTGTCAAAACTTGAAAATATTTTGAACCAACAAAATATTACTCAATGGATTCATGAACTGATGAAAGAGTCTTTTATTCCTGTAAAAGTTCGATTACCTAAATTTACTGGCACATTGGAATTTGAATTGTCTGAAATACTCAGCGATATTGGAATGCCAAGTGTATTTGGTGACGGGGCGGATTTTTCAGGGATATTTGGGATAAAAGATGTTTTTATAAACAGCGTTGTTCATAAAACATATATAGATATAAATGAAGAAGGAACGGAAGCTGCTGCTGTAACAGGGGAAGAGTTTACACTTGGTGGGCCAGTCAGGGAACCCAAAACTATAAAATTCTATGCTGATCATCCATTTGTATTTTTAGTCCTGGATATTAAGAGTGGAAGTATTTTATTTATCGGTAGAGTTGCTGACCCTTCCAAATAAAGATCAGCATTAAAGCAAGTGGATACCGGGGTCGTTGATATTTGACATGTCTCTAAGTTCTTGCTCTGCTTAAAAATAACAGAGCAAGAACAATATAAAAAAGAATAGATACAATTGAAAAGGATAATCAGATTATCTATCGCTCCTTCAGATAATCATGAATCTCATCATACCTTAAATCATTTTTATCTTTTATAAACGGAATGAGCATAGCCCTGTGGCCGCTACCCATGATCAACAGAACTCGTTCACCTGGTTCAACAGTCTTCATTATATTGGCCAGGATATAAAGATTTCTCTTATACCATGTCTCTGTAAATTCCACTCCGGGGTTTTGTGTTTCATCCCCCATTTCAAGTATGGTTCCAAGGTACAGGCTTTTATTCATATAAAATCAATATATTTTTGATTTTTTTTTGATGATAGGGTAATTTGTACGCTCTATTAATAGCTGCAACATTTGCACGGGGAGATGGATTGATGTTTGAATTTACGCGGATGATGAGACTTCCGCCATATGTTTTTGCCGAGGTAAACACCCTCAAGATGCAACTCAGGCATAAGGGCGAGGACATTATTGATCTTGGCATGGGGAACCCTGATATCCCTACGCCAAAACATATAGTAAACAAGATGATTGAGGCTGCCAGACTGGGCCATAACCACCGCTATTCCGCATCTGCCGGTATCCCCAAGCTGAGGCTTGCAATATCAGACTGGTACAAGCGCAGGTATAATGTGGATATTGACCCTGACGAAGAGGCTATTGCCACAATGGGGGCAAAGGAGGGGCTGGCCCATCTAATACTCGCAACTATAAGCCCTGGTGATGTGGTATTTGCCCCAAACCCGACATACCCCATTCACCCATATTCGGTTATTATAGCGGGCGGTGATTTAAGGAGCATACCCATAGCCCCTGACAGGGACTTTTTTGATGACCTTACAACCGCTGTTAAACAGACATGGCCAAAGGCCAAGATGCTGATCATCTCATATCCCCATAACCCGACAACAGCGGTTGTGGATAAAGGTTTTTTTAAGAAGGTTGTACAGTTCTGCAGCGAACAGGATATAATGGTGGTTCATGATCTGGCCTATGCAGACCTGGTATTTGACGGCTATATGGCGCCAAGCTTTTTACAGATACCGGGCGCAAAGAAGATCGGGGTTGAATTCTTCAGCCTCTCAAAAAGTTATTCCATGGCTGGCTGGAGGGTGGGCTTCTGCGCGGGTAATAAAAAGATTATTGCCGCACTCAAACGCATAAAAAGCTATCTGGACTACGGCATGTTCCAGCCCATCCAGATCGCTTCTATCATTGCCCTTAACGGGCCAGATGACTGCGTAAGGGAGATTGCGGATATTTACAGAGAGAGGCGAGATGTCTTATGTGACGGCCTTGACCGCATAGGCTGGCACATTGAAAAACCAAAGGGCACCATGTTTGTATGGGGCAGGATACCGGAGCAGTACAGGAAGATGGGCTCTGTAGAGTTTGCCAAGATGCTTATCAAAAAGGCAAAGGTTGCTGTTTCACCCGGAAGGGGTTTTGGCGAGTATGGGGATGAATATGTAAGGTTTGCCCTGGTTGAAAACACCCAGAGGACAAAACAGGCTATCAGGGGCATAAAACAGGTTTTGTAACCCCTGTTTATTATTAAATGGAGAAATTAAATGAAGCATGTGAATGTTGGCATTATAGGTTTCGGGACCGTAGGTGCAGGCACCGCGGAGATACTCCTTAAAAACAGGGAGATAATTAAAAAAAGGGTCGGGCTTGATATAGTATTAAAGAGGGTTGCAGACCTTGATCTTAAATCTGACCGCGGTATTACACTCTCCGATGGCGTGCTATCAAACGATTCAAACGGGTTACTGAATGACCCTGAGATAGATATTGTGGTTGAACTGATAGGCGGCATGACAACTGCAAAGAAATTCATCTCCACTGCCCTTACTAATGGTAAGCATGTTGTGACTGCCAACAAGGCGCTTCTGGCTGAACACGGGAGTGACCTGTATGAAATAGCAGCAAAGAAAGGTGTAACCCTTGCCTATGAGGCAGCAGTTGGTGGTGGTATGCCGGTTATTGGCGCATTAAGGGACGGGCTTGCTGCCAACAATACACTTAAGATAATCGGTATACTGAACGGCACAAGCAATTATATACTTACCCGTATGTCAAAGGAGGGTTTACCCTATGAGGATGCGGTAAACGGGGCAATAAAACTCGGATACGCAGAAGACCCGCCCACTCTTGATGTGAACGGTACTGACGCGGCCCACAAACTTGCTATACTCATCTCCCTTGCCTATGGTGTGCCTGCTCCCTTTAACAGCATATATAAAGAAGGTATAGACAAACTCACCCCGGACGATATCCTGTTTGCTGATGAATTCGGTTATTGTATAAAGCTCCTCACCATTGCACAGAACCTTGGCAATGAGATTGAGGCAAGGGTACACCCTGCAATGCTGCCCAAGAACCATATGCTTGCAAACGTGAATGAAGCATTCAATGCTGTCTTTATAGAAGGTGACTATGTAGGCCCCACCCTCTATTATGGACAGGGCGCAGGCAGAAGGCCCACCGGAAGCGCTGTTGTATCAGATATCATGGCTATAGCCAGAAAGATTAAGAACGGTGCTGATAAGAGCTCTTCCCCACTTGGCTTTGCCGATTCAGAGGGTCAGGCCATAAAGATACAGTCTATAAAGAACCTTAAAACCGCCTATTATTTCAGATTCATGGCTGTTGATAAACCGGGTGTGCTCTCTAAGATATCAGGCATCTTAGGTGAAAGGAACATAAGCATATCATCTGTTATCCAGAAGGGAAGAGATGCTGATGGCGCTGTCCCGATCGTCATGCTGACCCATGAGGCATATGAAAAGGATGCAACAGAGGCCCTTTCCATACTTGACAAACTGGATATACTTAAAGGCAGGACAATGATGATAAGGGTGATGGGATAAAGACAAGGCGCAAGGTCGGATTGTTTTTCCCTGCGCCCTGAGCCCTGTGCCTTGAGCCAGTCACTTTTATACTTATAAATTCAAAATCACGAGAAAGATTTTTATGACTAGCAAAAATAAAACTAAATTCCTCCTCCTCGTCGGTGACGGTATGGGGGATTACCCCATTGATGCACTGGGAGGTAAGACCCCCCTTGAGGTGGCTCATACCCCAAACATGGACCTCATTGCCTCATGCCGCATAGGCTGCGTAAGGACAATCCCTGATGGCATGGAACCGGGAAGTGATGTGGCAAACCTTGCCCTTATGGGATATGACCCGTATCTATACCATACAGGCAGATCGCCCCTTGAGGCAGCAAGTATGGGGGTCAAACTCTGTAAAGATGATGTAGCATTCAGGATGAACCTTGTGACCCTTGATAAAAGGTCTGATGATGAGATAATCATGGTGAGCCACAGCTCAGGTGATATCACTACATCTGAATCCACTGAAATTGTAAATGACCTTAAGCCTGCTTTAGAGTCCGGGGATATAAGTATCTATCCCGGGGTTGCATACAGACACCTGCTTGTATGGAATAACGGCCCTGAAAAGGCACACACAATACCACCCCATGACGTACTTGACCAGAACATGGCGGAATATCTTAAAAGCAATGACCCTGTTGTTAAACTTATCAGAAGTTCATGGGCATCACTTGAACCCCACCCTGTAAACACCAAAAGAAAAAATTCAGGGTTAAAAGCAGCAAACTCTATCTGGCTCTGGGGTCAGGGCAAGGCCCCTGCAATACCGACATTTAAGGAGCTTTATGGTCTTGCAGGGGGAGTAATTTCAGCGGTAGACCTTATCAGGGGCATAGGCAGGTACGCAGGGTTTACCCCTATTCATGTTGAGGGAGCAACAGGCTACCTCAACACCAACTACAGGGGCAAGGCACAGGGGGCATTAAACGGCCTGAACACAATGGATTTTGTATTCGTCCATGTTGAGGCGCCTGATGAGGCGGGTCACAATGGTAACCACAAAGAGAAGATAGAGGCCATCGAACGTTTTGATAAAGATGTGGTGGGCGTTGCACTTGAGGGTTTAAAAAAATTTGATGATTACAGGATCATGGTTGTTAGCGACCACTACACCCCTGTCATAAAAAAGACCCATACATCTGAACCAGCCCCGTTTGCCTGGGCAACCAGAAAGGAATTCGAATCTGTAAAGCATATTAAAGGCTTTACTGAAAAAGCGGCTGTAGCATCCGGCCTGTTGATAGAACCCGGACACAGGCTTATGGCGTATTTTCTGGGTGAAAAATGAAAAAGGCCCTGACAATCGCCGGCTCTGACAGTGGCGGGGGGGCAGGTATACAGGCAGATATTAAGACCTTTACCGCCTTTGGTGTCTTTGGCACATCAGCCATAACAGCTCTTACTGCCCAGAATACCATTGGTGTGCAGGGCATCTCTGAGGTTGATCCCGGATTCGTAAAACAACAAATAAAAAGTGTGCTGGATGATATAGGTACAGACGCTGTAAAGACAGGCATGCTTGCAAACCCCGAGATAGTAAAGGCAGCAGCAGATACACTGAAGGAATACAAAATAAAAAATATTGTGATTGATCCTGTTATGATAGCAAAAAGCGGCCATACCCTGCTCTCAAAGGAGGCCTGTACCACGATCATAAAAGAGCTTCTTCCCATAGCCACTGTGGTGACACCCAATATCCATGAGGCAGAGGCAATGGCTGGGATCAGGATAGAGAATCTTGATGATATGAAAAGGGCAGGCGCCATGATAAAGGAAATGGGCTGTAATTTTGTTGTTATCAAGGGCGGGCATATGAGTGAAAAAGATCCTACGGCAACAGATGTGGCCTTCAATGGTAAGGAATATACCCTCTTTACAGAAACACGTTTTGACACCAAAAACTGTCACGGTACCGGCTGCACCTTCTCAGCGGCTATTGCAGCAGGGCTGGCAAAGGGCTATCCTGTTTTAAAGGCCATAGCACAGGCAAAGGCGTTTATAACAGCGGCAATCAGAGAGAGTTTCAGATTAGGTAATGGCCACGGCCCGACCAACCATTTTACAGGCATGAAAACGGGGTGGTAAGGATGATCATTTCGCTTATGGCAGCAAGATCAACAAATAATGTAATAGGAAACAACGCTGAAATCCCCTGGAAGGCAGAGGGGGAGCAGCTACTCTTCAAGGCCATGACATATAACCACTGGATTCTTGTAGGGAGAAAGACATTTGAGGCCATGGGCAGGCTCCCCAACAGAAAATATGCGATAATTTCCGGCTCGCATGAGGAGAAGAGAGGTGATGATTTATGTTTCTTCAAGACCATTGATAATGCGCTCAAATACCTCTCAGGTGTAACAGACCTTGTAATAGTCTCAGGAGGGGGCCAGATATATGCGGAGATGATATCAAGGGTGGATGTGATACACCTCTCTGTTATCCACTGTGAGGCAAAGGGGAATGTATTTTTTCCGGCAATACCTGAAACATTTAAAATGGTCTTTTCACAGAATTTCAGATCAAATATTGATTATACATATCAGATATGGACAAAAGAATGATATCAGAGGCTTAAATGAGCGATACTCAACAAATGGATATACCAATCGAAAATGTAGCATCAAAAAATCTCAAACGCGCCTATAATATCATGCATGTGGGTACAAACAGGCTGTTTAAAAATACCGGGATAACCGTAGCGCAGTTTGACCTAATGGAGACCATACTCCTTTCTGAAGAACAGGCGCTCTCCATACAGGACCTTACAGAAAAAACAGTATGCCTCCAGCCAAATATTACAAGAATGGTTGCCGAGCTTGAAGGCGCAGGGCTCGTGGTGCGCAAAAGCGGCACAGACCGCAGGATAGTCATGGTAGAGCTTACCCCAAAAGGGGCGGAAATGGTTAAAGCGATACAAAAACCCCTGTTTAAATTCCATCTCTCCCAATATAAAAATTTAACAATAGAAGAGCTTCATCTTTTCAATGCACTCCTTGAAAAATTATCTCAGCCATGACTTTTTAACAATATCAATATGTTATATCTTTTTCATACAATTAAATTGACAGTATATGCGCCTCTCAATTAAGATTTACAGATTCCGAACTTCGAAAATGTCCGGGCATAATAAATTCTTTTAGAATCAACAAGATATAGACGGAGGCCATCAATGAAAGAACAAGCCAAAACATCCTTTACCCTGTCACCGGCAGTGCTGGAATATATAGATAAATGGAAGGATAAACCCGGCAATCTCATAATGACGCTTCACAAGGTACAGGAGGAATATGGATATGTCCCCAGAGATGCCGCACTTCAGCTCACAGAGCTTCTTGATATACCGCTCGCAAAGATATACGGGGTACTGACCTTTTATCACCTGTTCAAGCTCAAAAAACCAGGGAAATATCTGATACAGGTATGTATAGGCACAGCATGTTACCTGAATGGAGGGGAGGACATCCTGCAGGAACTGGAACATATTTTGGGCATAGGTGTAAATCAGACAACGCCCGATGAACTCTTTTCAATAGAGGCGGTGCGCTGTATAGGCTGCTGTGGTCTTTCGCCTGTCATGAATATAAACGGCGAAATATTCGGCAAACTTAAAAAAGAAGACCTGGCAAAGATCATTGCACAATATAAAAAATAATTCTCCCGGAGGGAATCATGTCAAAACTGAACAGAGAACAATTCAAAGGCCTGAGAGAAAAGCTGAAGGCATCAAATGAACAGCAAACCGAAATAATAGTTGGCCTCGGGTCATGCGGCATAGCTGCCGGTGCGGCCAGGACTTTTGATGCCTTTCAGAAGGAAATAAAGGCAAAGAGCCTTACAGGGGTAGTTCTTCGCAAGACCGGGTGTATGGGGCTATGCGCGTCAGAACCCACAGTAGAGATAAAGGTGCCAGGTATGGCAGATATTATCTATGGATGGGTTACCCCTGAAGTAGCCCGTGATATCGTGCAGAAACATGTAATGAGGCAGATACTTGTCAGCAACTGTATACAGGACAAGTCCTTTAAGGATATTTTAAAGGAAGGAGAATAGGGTAAAATGTCATTCAATAGATATATTCTTATATACCGTGAATCGGATGCAGGTGTGGACAAGAATGAAATGCTGTTTGATGCCTTTATGAAGGAGCTGAGTGAAAAGGATCCTTCCAATTCCGTTCAGGTGGTTGACGCGGTTATGAATGGCAAGGCTGATCCTGACAGCACCCTTGTAAAGATTATACCTGATAACATCTATTTCAATTGTAAAGGGACCGATGACGCCAAAAAAATAGTTGATGATTTCATAATCAAAAACAAACCGGTCAAAAAGCTTGAGGCGCCATCAAAGAATATTCAGTACCGGATAGTGCTAAGGAATTGTGGCGTTATCGATCCGGAAAACATTAACGAATATATTGCCAGAGAGGGTTATTCAGCTCTTGAAAAGGTGATTTTTGAGATGACACCCGATGAAGTAATAGCTGAGATAAAAAAATCGGGTCTGAGGGGCCGCGGAGGGGCAGGATTTCCAACCGGCAGTAAATGGGCATTCACACAGCAGGCTGATGGAGATGTAAAATATATTGTCTGCAATGCTGATGAGGGTGACCCCGGTGCATACATGGATAGAAGCACTCTTGAGGGAGACCCCCATTCCATAATCGAGGCAATGGCGATAGCAGGTTATGCAGTAGGGGCCAGCAAAGGTTATATTTATATCCGCGCAGAGTACCCCCTTGCCATAAAACGGCTTGAGATAGCCATCAGTCAGGCAACTAAAATGGGGCTTATGGGTAAAAAGATCATGGGGAGCGATTTCAGCTTTGATATAGAGATACGCTATGGTGCAGGCGCCTTTGTATGCGGCGAAGAGACCGCCCTTCTGGCATCCCTTCAGGGAGAAAGGGGTATGCCAAAACCAAGGCCCCCTTTCCCTGCAGTTAAAGGACTATGGGGCAAACCGACAGTAATTAACAACGTTGAAACCCTGGCCAACATCCCGGTTATTATCTTAAAGGGTGGCGACTGGTTTAACAAGATAGGCACTGAAAAATCCAAGGGCACAAAGGTATTTGCTGTAACCGGAAAGGTAAAAAATTCAGGGCTGGTTGAAGTGCCCATGGGTACAACCCTAAGGGATATCATCTTTACAGTAAGCGGCGGCATTGGAAACAACAAAAAATTCAAGGCTGTTCAGACCGGAGGCCCGTCAGGAGGGGTTATCCCTGAACAATTCCTTGATACGCCTATAGATTATGAGAACCTGATATCATTAGGCTCTATGATGGGTTCAGGCGGTATGATCGTCATGGATGAGGATGACTGCATGGTGGATGTAAACAAGTTCTACCTCCAGTTTTCAGTTGACGAGTCATGCGGGAAATGCGCCCCGTGCAGGCTGGGTGGAAGACAGCTCCTTCACTATTTGCAGGACATAGCAAAGGGGAATGGCGATCTCAAGGACATAGACAAGATGAAACGCATAGGCAATGCCATGCAGAAGGCATCACTGTGCGGCCTTGGCCAGACAACAAGCAACCCCATACAGTCCGCATTGAAATATTTTTATGATGAGTATGAAGAACATATTGTACATAAAAAATGCAGGGCAGGTAAATGTCTTGAATTGCTGACCTATACCATTAACCCTGAAAAATGCTCCAGATGCAGCTTATGTAAAAGGTCATGTCCGGTATCGGCAATCAGCGGAGACAGGGAATCAGGGTTTGCTATTGACAACGCCGTCTGTATCAAGTGCGGTGAATGTTATAACAGATGTAAATTTGACGCAATAGACAGGGGATAAGTTATGACCGAGACAAAAATGATCAAGGCTAAAATCAATGATGTACCGATAGAGGTGCCCGCAGGGACAACAATCCTTGATGCTGCGCGGAAGATTCAGGTAAACATACCAACCCTGTGCAAACACCCTGACCTTCACGCCACTGCCGGCTGCGGGATATGTATAGTCAAGGTAAAGGGCAGTAACAAGCTGTTAAGGTCATGCTGTACTGATATAAGTGAAGGCATGGAGGTAACCACCCATGATTCGGAGATAATTCAGATCAGGAAGACTGTTCTGGAACTGATCCTCTCTAACCATCCTGATGACTGCCTCCATTGCGGAAGGAATACAAATTGTGAACTGCAAAATCTTGCCGCTCACTTTGTAATCAGGGGGGTGCCATTTCACACCTATACGAATTCACTGCCAAAGGATTTTTCAACCGGTAATATTGTCCTTGTTCCTAATAAGTGTATACTCTGCGGCAGGTGTGTGGATGTGTGCCAGAACATACAGAATGTATGGGCATTAAACTTTGTTGGTCGTGGCATCTCAACCAGAATCGCCCCGGCAGGGGATATCCTGCTTGCAGATTCTCCATGCGTGAGATGTGGTCAGTGTTCAGCACACTGTCCAACCGGCGCTATAGTTGAGTATGATAACACCTATGATGTATGGCATGCCCTGCATGACAGGGAAAAATACTGCATTGTACAGATAGCCCCTGCGGTAAGAGTGGCAATAGGTGAGGCATTTGGTTATGAACCTGGCGAGCTGCTTACCAAAAAACTCTATTCAGTCTTGAGAAAGCTGGGTTTTAAAGCGGTATTTGATACAAATTTCAGCGCAGATGTGACAATTATAGAAGAGGCAACAGAGTTTGTAACCCGGTTTACCAAGGGTGGCAAACTGCCGCTTATCACATCCTGCTGCCCTGCGTGGGTTGACTTTATGGAAAAGTATCAGTCTGAAATGATCGATAATTTTTCCACATGCAAGTCACCACAACAGATGATGGGGGCGCTTACCAAGACATACTTTGCTGAAAAGGAGGGTATAGACCCTAAAAAGATATTCATGGTCTCAATCATGCCCTGCACCGCAAAAAAATATGAGATATCAAGAACAAGGGATATGTCAGCGTCAGGCATCCAGGATACAGATGCAGTGCTCACAACCAGGGAGCTTTCAAGAATGATTAAACAGTCAGGAATAGATTTCAAAAATCTGCAGGGCGATGAACCGGATCATATCATGGGAGACTATTCCGGCGCAGGGACAATCTTTGCGGCCACTGGCGGCGTTATGGAGGCGGCCATAAGAACCGCATACCATTATGTTACAGGCGAAAACCTCAAGGATGTAAATGTTGAGGCTGTCCGTGGTCTCAAGGGGGTAAAGGAGGGTGTCATTGACATCAAGGGCACAAAGGTAAAGGTGGCTGTTGCCCACGGCCTTGGCAATGTGGAATATGTGCTTAACAGGGTAATAGAGGCAAAACAAAAAGGCGAAGAGCCTCCATATCATTTTATCGAGGTTATGGCCTGCCCCGGTGGTTGCGTGGGCGGAGGGGGACAGCCCTATGGTGTTACAGACTATTTAAGGACCGAGAGGGCAGCGGGTATCTATAAGGATGATGCAGACCAGGAGATAAGGTGTTCACATGATAACCCCATGATCAAGAAGCTGTATCAGGAATTTCTTGGCGAACCAGGAAGCAAAAAGGCACATCATCTGCTGCACACCCATTATGAGCCAAAGCCTGTTTATATAAAGTAGTATTAGATTCATATTCAGATAAAAAAAGAGGGGCCGCTTTTAAAAAAAGCAGCCCCTTTTTTTTATTTGCTTAAATCTATTTTCCTGTCTCAAAACGGAACTTCTGATCCGGGTCTACTATTGCCAGCACCCTGACTATAGAGCCATCACCGCCTGGCCAGCGCCAGGGGAATGCCATAAAGAAGCACCTCTTTCCTGTTACCTTGTCAAGATCGCCGCCTATATTTTCTATGCCCGGTATACCGCCCTTTACCATAAGTGTCTTGTGACCGGCCTCCCAGTCAGGAAAATCGACCTTGGGATCCCTGCCATATTCCTTTTTCCACTCCTCTATAAGGTGAGGTTGCGTTGGGCCAAGACCATGATCCACAAGCTTTGTGGCAATTGGATGGTCGTTTGCCTGGTGGCCGTATCCTACAAGCTTTATCTTCTTATCAACAAGCCACTGGGCACCTTCACGATAGATGCCGCAGCCATATGCAAAATATTCGTCAGTATCGGCCCATTTGTGATGAAAACCGGTATTGATCATTACAATATCACCCTCCTGTATCTTCGGGCGCGCATTTTCAAGATCCTCCGGTGTAATAATGCCCCATTTTCCTTTGGGTATGGATACGGCAACACCGGTGCCGCAGAGGCGCCACAGGGGGTAATCATTAATGCTGGGTGTATTTTCAGTAACATGAATAGGCGCATCCATATGGGTGCAGCGATGCATGATGCCTTCCCATCTCACTTCATACAGCCCGTCCTTGGCATGGAATTTATTAACAGACACATTGACACTCGGGGTCGAAGGCCATTCGGGCATAAATTGATGGAACGGATGACTCAAATTATATATTTCAAGGCTCATAATATCCTTCCTTTCCTTTAAGATTATTCTTTACCAGATGGAATCTGGAAACTGCCGCTTGGATCGCACATCGCAACTACCCTTACAGGGCATGCGTCACCATATTTGAATTTCCAGGGCATGGCAGCAAGCGTTACCCTTTTGCCTAAAAGCTCATCAACATCCCCGCCGATCTGTTCAACAGTCGGGATATTGGCGCCAAGGAGTATCCTGTGTGCCACATTCCATTCGCCATGTTCCTTCTTGGGGTCCTTGCCTGTGGCCTTCTGGTATTCGCCCGCAAGCCTTCTCATTGTTGGTCCGCCGCGATGCGGCCCAAGTGATGTGGCAAGGGGGTGATCTATCTGCTGTGTGTCAACCATAACCATCTTTACACCCTTATCAACTAGCCATTGTGCAGCATCCCTGGTCAGGCCCGGGGATTCGCCATAATATTCCAGTGCATCTGAGTATCTGTGATGCCATCCGGTAACGATTACTACTATGTCATCCTTTTTAACCTCAGGCTTGGCAGCCTTAAGATCAGCGGCTGTAATGGTCTCATAACTCCCTTTGGGGATACTCAGGACAACACCGTTACCAAAAAGCCTCTCTTCCGGGATCTCTGAGAGATCCGCGCCGCGCTGTATCATATGGATAGGGGCGTTCATGTGAGTACCGGTATGCATTACAGTATTTATTCTCCATGCCAGTACGCCATGCTGGGCATGTTTGACAGCACGTACCATCTTAACATCTTCCTGTCCGGGGTATGACGGCGCACCGTGTCCCCATACATGACTCAATTCATACAATTGGAACCCTGAATAGGGGTCAGTAACAAAAGACATATTCACCTCTCTTAAAATAAAGTTTATTCTGAGCAACAACCTGTTAAGAGGCTGTCGCACCACCATCTACAAAAATGGTCTGTCCTGTGATAAACCCTGCTGCATCAGAGGCAAGAAAGACCACCGGCCCAACCATGTCCTCCACCTGCGCAAGCCTTCCAAGCGGGATCAAGGCCTTGTATTTCTCTGCAAGCTCAGGGTCCTTCTGTATATGAATGGTTCCCTGTGTAATAACAAGAGATGGCCCTATAGCATTAACGCGCACATTAAATGGGGCGAGCTCAATAGCAAGTGTTTTAGTAATGAGTTCAACAGCGCCCTTTGTACCACAGTAGGCTGAATTACCGCCTGTGTACCCGCGGATGCCGCGTACAGAAGAGAGATTAATGATGCTTCCCTTTTTATTCTCCTTCATGACACTGCCAACATGTTTGCAGCAGATCATGGTCCCCTTTACATTGACATTAAACATCTTGTCCCAGTCTTCCATCGGGAACTCTAAAGCAGGTCTTTTAAGATTAATGCCCATAGAGTTTACACATATATCAATGGTTCCGAATTTTTCCACAACGCTCTTTACCAGCTTTGAGACGCTCTCTTCGTCCGTGACATTGACATACTGGCCTATTGCATCATTGCCTGTCTCTGCCTTTAACGCGGCAGCCTTTTCCTGAAGTATCTTTTCATCAAGCATATCAGCAATAACAATTTTGGTCCCTGCCCTGCTCAATCCGAGACACAGACCACTGCCAATACCGCCTGCGCCTCCGTTAATCAGAGCGACCCTCCCATCAAGTCTGAATTGATCCGACATCTATATATCCTCCTGTCAAAATAAAAAACAACTGCCATACAACCTGAATATGGCAGTTTTTGTTAATTAAAATTCCATATATTTATTTCAAACGAGTGTTTAAATGTCAAGCGTCTTTTTAGATTTTAATATTAACTTTTCCATTGTATTCACCTAATATCCTGATATTTTGTAAAATATCCTGTGGAAAACTTATGTTGAATAGATTAAAGGAATGAGCGGGAAACAGATAAAGGATAATATTTAATGATAGATATAAAGATAGTTATATTTCCGGAAACAAAGGTAGCTTCCATAACACATATTGGCTCGTCGGAGCAGGAACATATTACGGCCAGAAAGCTTATTGACTGGAAGATCAAAAATCATTTGCTTGATCAAACAAAATATAGAAGTTATGGTCTCCATTACTTTGATCTGGATGCAACCGACCCGCAAAAATACCGGGTGGATTTCTGCCTTTCCATAGAAGGGGGCGTAGAGCAAAATGATGATGGAATTTATGAACAGGCTATCCCCTGCCTGAGGTGCGCATATGCATGTGATATCGGGTCACGAATGAATAATCAGGCGGCAAGGTATCTGATTAAGGAATGGCTGCCTTCCAGCAATGAGATGCCTTCAGGTTTTCCAATTATATTCCATTATGTAAATGTCGGCCCAAACATTAAGGAATATGAGGCGATAACAGATGTATATTTACCGCTTAAATAGATTAGAAGAATGGATTCAAAAAGGTTTGATTAGATGAACAATAAAAAAGTGAGGGTGGCAATAGGTCTAAGCGGGGGTGTGGACTCCTCTGTAACAGCAGCCCTTCTCAAGAAGAAGGGCCATGAATTATTGGGCCTTTCCATGCAGATATATGACGAGGGTATAAAGATTGATACAGCCGGTAAAAATGGATGCTACGGCCCCAATAAAGAGAATGACCTGGCCTCAGCCAGGGCAATATGCGACACCCTTCAAATCCCCTTTCATGTTATTGATCTCAGGCAGGAGTTCACTGAAAATGTGATAAAATATTTCAGGAGTGAGTATCTTGCCGGCAGGACCCCGAACCCATGCATCGTATGCAATCGTAAACTTAAATTTGGGTTTATGCTTGATAAGGCACTGGAATCTGGCATCGGGTTTGACAGGTTTGCAACAGGGCATTATGCCAGAATAGTAGAAGAAAACGGGCGGTTCCTCCTTAAAAAATCGATGGATACCTCAAAGGATCAGACCTATTTTTTATATTCCCTGTCCCAGCACCAGTTGAGTCGTACAATGTTCCCCCTTGGAGAATACACAAAAAATGGGGTACGAGAGATTGCCAGGTCATTGGGGTTCCATACATCTGAAAGGCCTGACAGTCAGGACTTTATCTCAGGCGGAGACTATACCCCATTTTTCAATCCCGGCGAGGTAAGAGAAGGCGATATAGTTAATAAAGAGGGGAAGGTTATAGGAAGGCATAAAGGGATCATCTATTACACCATAGGTCAGCGAAAAGGGCTGGGTATAGCTGCCCCGAATCCTCTTTATGTATCTGAGATTGATGTTAAGAATAACCGCATCGTTGTGAGTGACCAGTCTGATATCATGTCAAAGATAATGACAGTAAAGGATATAAATCTGATATCTGTGGACACCCTGGATAGGCCCATCAAGGCGAATGTAAAGATCAGGGTACAGCACAGGGCAGCGCCTGCTGTGGTTTCAGGTATTGGCGATGGCAAGGCAAAAGTGGTCTTTGATGAGCCACAGTTAGCCATAACACCCGGCCAGTCTGCTGTGTTTTATGTGGATGATGTGGTGCTGGGTGGAGGGGTGATAGAATAAAAGAAAGGTTTAAGGTTTACGGTGTAAGGTGTACGCAAATTTTACCTCATACTATTTACCTTAATCAGTATCTGTAGGGGAACGCCGCAGCGTGCCCTTGCTGGTATGGTGCAAGGTATGACCAAAGCACACGGTACGCCGTGCCCCTACAATCGTTTTGATCCCTAATACGATTTTGCAAACAACACCCTCTGTGTGCTCTTTTTGCCTGTAAAGATGCATTTACCCTCTTCGCCTGAAATATCAAAAGGTATATTCCTTATGGAAACGCCATACTCCTTTGCTATCTCCTCCTCAAGGGCCTTTTCACCGCACCAGTGCGCATAGGCAAACCCGCCGTGGATCTCAGGCTGATCAAGATTTTTAGGTGTAAAGAAGGATATGAAATCATCCTTACTGTCTATCTTTACACTGTTTGCATCACGGTAAGATAGGGCCTTATCAAGCATGCTTTTCTGAATGTCGGCAAGTATCTCTGCTATCGAATTCAGAAATTCATCTTTACCCATGCCCTTTCGCTCTTTTCTATCCTGGTCTCTTCTGCCTACATAAACACTGTTGCCCTCTACCTCCTTAGGGCCTATTTCAATGGTAAGAGGCACACCCTTTTTTACCCATGACCATGCCTTTTCACCGCCCTGCATATCCCTTGTGTCAAGCTCCGCACGGATTGCTTCACCATCATAGGCCCCTGATTTAAGGGCCTTTAACAGGGCTTCGCAGTACTCCATTACCTTTCCCCTGTTTTCATCCTTGTGCAGCACGGGGAGTATTACCACATGCAAAGGCGCAAGCCTTGGAGGCACAACAAGGCCGTTATCATCACTGTGGGTCATGATAAGCCCGCCAATGAGCCTTGTTGATACCCCCCATGATGTTGTCCATGCATACTCTTCCTTGCCCTGCTCGGATAAAAACCTTATCTGGGATGCCCTTGCAAAGTTCTGCCCCAGAAAATGGGAAGTGCCTGCCTGTAATGCCTTTCTGTCCTGCATCATTGCCTCAATGCTGTAAGTGGCAACCGCCCCCGGAAACCGCTCAGCCTCGCTCTTTTCACCCTTAATTGCAGGCATGGCCATGTAGTTACGGGCAAAATCAGCGTATACATCAAGCATCTTCATGGTCTCAATCTTTGCCTCTTCTGCTGTTGCATGGGCAGTGTGCCCTTCCTGCCATAAGAATTCTGCCGTGCGCAGGAATATCCTGGGCCTCATCTCCCACCTTACAACATTTGCCCACTGGTTAATGAGTATGGGGAGATCACGGTATGACTGCACCCATTTTGCATACATCTCGCCTATAATTGTTTCAGATGTCGGCCTTATAATGAGGGGCTCTTCAAGTTCGCCGGATGGCCTGAGTTTTCCATCAGGTCCTGCCTCAAGCCTGTGATGGGTAACCACCGCACACTCCTTTGCAAAACCCTCAACATGGTCTGCCTCCTTCTGGAGATAGCTTAATGGGATAAAGAGGGGGAAATAGGCATTAACATGGCCTGTCTCCTTGAACATGCGGTCAAGATGTTTCTGGATATTCTCCCATATGGCCCATCCCCAGGGCTTTATCACCATGCATCCCCTCACAGGGGAATTCTGCGCCATATCTGCCGCCTTGATTACCTGCTGATACCATTCAGGGTAGTTCTCTTCCCTGGTAGGCGTAATTGCTGTCTTCTGTTTGTTACCCATCATATTCTCCAAAAATAAAATTAATTTTTATTTATATCTGTTCTTAGTCTGGTTGATCCGTTTGCAGGCTCAAGATCCATAAGCCTTAGCTGCACCCTCTCTGTGCCGTTCCACCTGTTTATCTCAGGGGTATAGACCATATTGATTAAACTGCCCTGCATGGCACCTGACATGCCAGCAAGATTAAAACCTATGGCATCATGCACGGCATCCCCCTCTCTTACCCTGAGCTTCAGGTGATTGTCCCCGACAACCCTTGAATCCATTACCTCAAGGTTACCCGAATAAAATACCGGTTCAGGGTTGCCCGAACCAAAGGGTTCAAGGGAGCGTATATCATTTACACTCTCGATTGTCAGTTTATTAAGCCTTAGCCGGTCATCAACAACAATGGCAGGCACAAGGTCTTCATCACTGAGTGTTTCCATGGCCAACGCTTCAAGTTCATTTGCAAGGGGCTCTATATTTCTGCTTTCAAGGGTGCACCCTGCAGCATGGTAATGGCCCCCGAATTTTTTAAACAGATGCTTGAGCCTTGTCAATGATTCATAAAGGTTGAAGCCATCTATGCTCCTGCCTGAGCCTGATGCAATGCCGTTTACCACTGTTAAAACAATGGTTGGCCTGTGGTATTTTTCAAGTATCTTTGATGCCACAATACCCAGCACCCCCTTGTGCCACCCCTGCTTAGAAAAGAGGAGTGTCCTTTTTCCATCTATGCCCATGGATGGGATAATGCTCGTCTCTATATCTTCAACTATAGCGCCCTCTATCCGCTGGCGCTCACTGTTCATGCTGTTAAGCTCTCTTGCCATATTCAAGGCGACAGAGTAGTTGTCTGTAACAAGGGAGAGAATGGCAGCCCTGTTATCACCTATGCGTCCGGGCGCGTTAAACCTTGGGGAGAGCTTGAAGGCTATATCTGCTGCTGACAGTGCCTGGTTTTCAAGACCGCATATCTTCTTCATCGCCTCGATGCCGAGCCATTTTGATGATCTGATAGCCTCTATCCCTGCTGTGACTATAATCCTGTTCTGGCCCGTTAGCGGCACCATATCCGCTATTGTGCCAAGTGCAACCAGATCAAGGTAGTGCTTCAGGTCAGGTTCCGGGGCATGTCTGAACCACCCCTTTTTCCTTATGGCTTGTCTGATACCTGCCGCCAGAAAAAAGGCAACGCCTACACCTGCAAGCGACCTGAATGAAAATGCTGAATCTGCCCGGTTCGGGTTGATCACCGGGCACACAGGTTCAAAATCATCAGGTATCTGATGGTGATCGGTTACCACCACCTCCATACCAAGGGACTTCGCATACTCTATCTCCCCTATATTGGACACACCGCAATCCACAGTGATAATAAGCCTTACATTCTCTTTATGAAGCATCTCTATAGCCTTTCGATTAAGGCTGTAGCCCTCATCGATCCTGTCCGGGATATAATAGAGCACGGGGATGCCAAGCTCCGTGAAAAAATTAACCAGGACAGCGGTGGCTGTAAGGCCGTCAGCGTCATAATCCCCGAATATGGCGATTTTCACCTGCCTTTCTATTGCAGAGATGATTATGGCTGCCCCCTCTTCCATATCCTTTAATTGCATTGGGTCAATAAGCCCTGATAATTTTGGAAAGAGAAATGTCTCTATATCCTGGGGGTTCAAGATGCCGCGGTTTATCAAAAGCCTGGCCTTTATTGCTGAGATACCTGTTTCACAGGCAAGTTTCTGGCTGTTTTCAGAAGATGGCAGTAATCTCCAAATCTTTTCTGTCATGTTAATATTTTAAACTTTCAAGAAGTTTTTCCACCTTTTTAATATCTTCAGGGGTATCCACCTCAATAGAATCATAATCTGTCTCAACCACCTTTATCCTGTAACCGTTTTCAATGGCCCTGAGAGGTTCAAGCTTTTCTGCGTTTTCAAACCTGGCTACCGGGAGCATGTTAAACTCACGGATAAAACTCTTTCTATAGGCATAAAAGCCAAGGTGCTTATAATAATCCTGTGCCGGAGGGCTATCGCGGTAAAAGGGTATGGTCGAGCGTGAAAAATAGAGGGCAAAACCGTTATTGTCTGTAACCACCTTTACGATATTGCTATTATTGATCTCAGAGGGATCACTTATCCTGTACATTACAGTACCCATTGTTATTGTTTTATCATCAACAAGGGGTTTTACCATCTGTGAGATAATGGAAGAGCTGAACAGAGGCTGGTCACCCTGGATGTTTACCACAATATCATCATTATTGAGCCCCAGTATTTCCGTTGCCTCAGCAATCCTGTCAGTACCTGACGGGTGCTCTTTTGATGTCATGACTGCTTTACCGCCAAACCCTTTAACACAGTCCATTATTCTTTCATCATCTGTCACCACATACACATCCGAGATGTCCGGACATTTAAGGGCGCAGCCGCATGCGTGCTGGATCATGGGTTTACCTGCGATCATGGCAAGGGGCTTACCCGGAAACCGGCTTGAACCGTATCGTGATGGTATAAAAGCTATAATAGACATGATTTAACCAACCGAATATGTCGCACATGCATTATCAGATTCCCAGGCGGTTACCCTGCTTATCCTGATCCGGTTATCGTTTATCTTTTCTGACAGTTCATCAAAGATATATTTTGCAATATTCTCTGATGAGGGGTTTATCTCTGTAAAGCACTCGATCTCATTTAAAAATTTATGGTCAAGACGCTCTATGATTTCATTCGTATGCTCTTTGAGTATCTTGAAATCGACAAGCATGCCGCAGTCATCAAGCTTTTCACCCTTCACAAACACCTCTATCTTCCAGTTGTGCCCGTGAAGAAATTCACATTTGCCATTATAGTTCCTCAACTGGTGAGCGGCGCCGAATTGGGTTATTATCTTTAGTTCATACATGGGTAATCCTCTTAATTTTATTACATAATACGCATACTTGGTCTGCCAAATAAATATTATGACCAGGTATAAGGTTTACGGTCTGCGGTATACGGACTTTATGCTTATGATTCAGCGGGTTTGCCGCATTCGCAGCATTTTCCGTCTATGATGATCCCGGTACATGCGCCGTCAGAACAGAGTATCCTGTCATCTAAATCCAGGGCACCATCATCTCCATCTGACATCCCGGCTCCTTCATCCCTGAGTTTATATCCGCAATTGATACAGAATTTGCCTTCCTCTGGAGTCGATTCACCGCATCCGGGGCAATCGACACCCTCTATCTCATGGTTGCATTCACGACATTTTATAATCATATCAGACCCTTTATTAAGGTTAATTTTTATCCAGAAAGTATTGAATTAATAATATATTACAGCTCAATATGTCAATCCCTGATACAGTATCAGGGAAAATAATCAGTGTAAATTTGCATCAAAGCAATGTAGTTTAACCGGCATCACCTTACTGGTTCTGCTAACAGATATTCATCCCCTCTTTTGAAAAGTTAAGGATAGTATATGTTCACATTCTAACCGCTAATGACAGGCTTTATGTATGTAATGAAAGAAGTACAAGAAAAATTCCGCTCTTGAGTAGGGAGCGGCTACCTACCCTGATTAACCAGTATTCTTTCTATGGTTTTCATGCTTTCACCTAGCTCTCTCACGTACAGGTAACAAAAGACACTTCTTGACTCAAATACTCTGCTCTTCCTACTGAGAGTGAATATTCTTTTTCGTTCTATGCCCCTGATTATTACATGATGCAATACCCCGGGGGCGTATAATCTGGATTGTCTTGGCATAATGGCAATCTTAACTATTAGATCATTCTTTGGCTGTCAAGCAATTCCAATTTTAAAGGTCCCCTTATCCACTTATCCAATATGAAGTCGCACCTTCTATCTCATGCCGGTTTGACCGGCGCTTTCTGGTTGTCCAGCTAACTGTTGGCTAAATAATTATGATAAATCTGTCAATTATAGAAACTGAATGACTGACAAGAGAGTGCCCTTTATTAGAAAAAAATTATAGAGATATTTTTTTCCGCTAGCCCATTCCAATTTTTGTGGTTATAATGTGGCGCTTTAACAATCCATATATTTATACCGGATGCCTGCCTTATGCAGGCCTGTTTTATCAACCTTAATAAATGGAGGATTTTATGTCAAAGGCAAGAGATACCCAGAAGGAGACCAAGAAGAAATCTGAAAAATCCCTGAAGGAAAAACGCAAGGAAAAAAAGGAAAAAAAGGCTGCGAAAAAATCAGGTGAATAATCCTAGTGAGGTTAAGTATAAACTTGCTCTGACAGGTAAAGATGCAAAATGAAGAAAGATACCTGTCAAACCAAAATTATACAGGGGAATGTCCGCACAGGGCCTTCCCCTTTTTAAATTATACCGTAGGAGACGTTTATGGCCAGAAAGGATAAAGGCAAAGAGACCCCATCTTCACCTGAAATATCAAAAGGCAATTTCAGGGATGATATATATCGGCATATACAGTCAACCCTTGGTAATGATCCTTCCAGGCCTGATAATTACTCCTGCTTTATGGGGCTATCCTACAGCATCCGTGACAGGCTTATAGAAAAGTGGATAAAGACCCAGAGGTCATTATATGAGACTTTTTCAAAACGTGTATACTACCTTTCAATGGAGTTTCTGCCTGGACGCTTCATGATGAACTACCTCACAAACCTGAGGATGCAGGATGAGGCCGCAGAGGCTGTAAAAGAGATGGGTTTAAACCTTGAGGAGCTTGAGGAGGAGGAGTGGGATGCAGGGTTGGGGAACGGCGGGTTAGGCCGCCTTGCCTCATGCTATATGGATTCTATGGCAACCCTGGGCATGCCATGCTATGGGTATGGCATACGCTATGATTACGGCATCTTTCATCAGATACTTGTGGATGGGTATCAGCGGGAGCAGTGTGACAACTGGTCGCGCCGCACCAGCGCATGGGAGATCAGGAGGCAGAATAACCTTGAAAAGGTGATGTTCTATGGCCGCACTGAATATTATGAAGATGATATGGGCAGGAGGAGGGTAAGGTGGGTAGATGGCGAAGCCGTAATGGCAATGGCCTGCGATATACTTATCCCCGGGTACAATAATGGTTTTGTAACAAACATGCGTTTATGGTCTGCCCAGTCAAGCAGGGAGTTCAATCTGGACTATTTTAACCAGGGTGACTATATCGGCGCAGTGCAGGCAAAGGTTACAAGCGAAAATATATCAAAGGTTCTCTACCCTTCTGATGAGGCGGAAGAGGGAAAGGAACTGCGCCTAAAGCAGCAGTATTTCTTTGTGGCCGCAACATTAAGGGATATCATAAGACGGTACAAGAAACAGAACCAGACCTTTGATAACTTTTCAGACTATGTCGCGATCCAGCTCAATGATACACATCCCACAATAGCCATTCCTGAACTGATGCGTATCCTTGTGGATGAGGAGTGCATAGATTGGGATGAAGCATGGGCCATCTGCGAAAAGAGCTTTGCATATACCAACCATACTGTCCTGCCTGAGGCGCTTGAGACCTGGCCTGTTGACCTTATAGGCAAGGTGCTTCCAAGGCATCTGGAGATAATATATGAGATTAACCAGAGATTTCTTGACAGGGTCAGGGCCAGGTTTCATGCTGATGACCAGATGCTTTCCAGGGTATCCCTCATAAATGAAAGGGGTGTAAGGTCTGTGCGCATGGCCAACCTCGCAATTGTCGGGAGCCATTCTGTAAACGGGGTTGCAGAACTCCATTCGCAGATACTTAAAAACGGTTTATTTAATGATTTTGACCGTATCTTTCCGGGCAAAATAATCAACATAACAAATGGCATTACCCCACGAAGGTGGCTTTATCAGGCGAACCCGGTCCTTTCAAAACTTATCACCTCAGTTATAGGTGACGGCTGGGTCAGTGACCTGTCACAGCTTAAAAGGCTTATTCCATATGCGGAGGATGCACAGTTCAGGGCTGCATGGCACAGTGCAAAGCTTGAGAATAAAAAACGCCTTGCCCGCTATATACTGCGCAAAATCAGGGTTGGCGTAAACCCTGATACACTCTTTGATGTTCATGTGAAAAGGATGCATGAATATAAAAGGCAGCTATTAAATATCCTGCATGTGATTACATTCTATAATCGCATCAAGGAAAACCCTGGCCGCGACCATGTGAAGAGAACTGTCCTGTTTGCAGGAAAGGCCGCCCCTGCCTATATGCAGGCAAAGCTCATCATTAAACTCATAAATTCGGTGGCTGATGTGGTTAACAGCGACCCCGATGTGATGGGCATGCTCAAGGTGCTCTTTCTCCCCAATTACTGTATATCCCAGGCTGAAAAGATCATACCCGCGGCAGACCTCTCTGAACAGATCTCCACAGCAGGCATGGAGGCATCAGGCACGGGAAACATGAAACTTGCCCTGAACGGCGCAGTGACAATAGGCACACTGGATGGCGCAAATGTGGAGATCATGGAAGAGGTAGGGCGCGAAAATATATTTATATTCGGACTTAAGGCATATGAGGTGGAATCCATGAGGGCAGGTGGATATAACCCATGGAACTATTATGATAATGACCCTGAACTGAAGAGGGCTATAGACATGATCGGTTCAGGCCATTTCTCACCAAAAGAGCCAGCGCTTTTCAGGCCTATAACTGCCTCACTTCTGGAGAGGGGTGATTTTTACATGCTCCTGGCCGATTACCGATCATACATTGCCACTCAGGAGGAGGTTGCAAAGGCCTTTAGGGATAAGGATGAATGGATCAAAAAATCCATTATGAATACGGCAAATATGGGAAGGTTTTCAAGCGACAGGTCTGTATCCGAATATTCCAGGGGTATCTGGGGCATTAAACCGCCTGATAGCGGGTTAGAAACCATATAGTATGGCAATTTTAACCTGGGTCAGGGAACAGGAGGCAATATGGCAGAAAAAAAGAGAGGTGGCGCTGGTTCCATCACAATATCAATCGCAAGGCAGCCTGTGTTCAACACAAAAAAAGACCTGTGGGGATATGAGCTTGTCTGCGTTTGCAACTCCACGGATATAGGCGAAACCATATCAATAGAGGATAATGTTGCAGTAAACGTCGCATCAAGCAACTATATTGGGATACAGCAGGTTGTGGAGAGGGGAAAGAGGATAATCGTAAATTTAAATGAGAAGAATGTGCTTGATGACTCACCCTATGCCCTTCCTCCAAAGCTTGCAGTAATCAGGGTGCCTGAAAAACTGCTTGCAAACAGTGAGGTGGTGGATTCGCTTCTCAGGTTCAAAAAGGATGGGTATCATATTGCCATCGGGGGTTTTACAGGTGTATCAGGCCATGATAAACTCTTTTCAGAAACAGACCTCCTGTGCGTTGATACCTCTGAGGTTAAAAAGGATGATCTGAAGGAGGTTGTACAGAAGGGTAATGAATATGATGCAATGATACTTGCCGAGAATATTAAAAACGGGGACAGGTTTGATATGTGTCTTGAAACGGGCTGTTCCCTCTTCCACGGTTCATTTTTTAAGATTCCTGAAAAGCTCTCGGTAAGAAAGATATCATCAAATGAGATCTCAAGGTTTAATCTTTTAAAGATAATAGAGCAGGAAGACCCTGACTATAATGAGCTTGCAAAACTGATCCAGTCTGATGTCTCAATAAGTTTCAGGCTCTTATCCTACCTCAATTCGGCGGCATTCGGTTTTACCCAGAAGATACAGTCCATTCAGAAGGCCATTACTTTGCTCGGATGGAAGCAGATGAAGACATGGCTCAGGGTGGTGATACTGTCGGATATGAATCAGAGCCCCAATGCCCCGGAGCTTATGTTTGTTTCAGCCCAGAGGGGAAAATTTTTAGAGACAGTAACCAGGGAGCATGACTTCTGGGGGTTTGACCCTGACAGTCTCTTTCTTCTGGGCACCTTTTCGCTGCTTGATACTATGCTGGGTATGGAGATGAAGGAGGTGGTAAAGTACCTGCCCCTTGATGACAAGCTCAAGGCTGCACTTTGCCATGACCCCAATAATGAGTACCTGCCCCTTCTCCAGCTTGCAATGCGCATGGAGGAATCAGGGTGGGATGAGGCAAATGCAATGATCAGAAACCTGAGCCTTGACCCCATCAAGATCAGAAAGGCATTCCAGGATTCAATAGACTGGGCCAATGAGATAACCATGGAAAATAAGTGAAAGAGCAGAATAAGTAGGTCGGGTTATTTAACCCGACGGATTAAATCATGCATAATAATCTGGACACATTAAACCGGGAGGAGCTGGGTAGGCTATTCCCGATAATAATTTCTGAACACAAAGTCGAATGGAAAGAGCTCTTCATCCAGGAGAAAAAACATCTTTTCAGGCTTCTTACAGAAGAAAGGGTTTTACGGATTGAACATATAGGGAGCACCGCTGTCCCCGGTCTTCTGGCAAAACCCACTATTGATATCCTTGTAGAACTCTCTGATTATAAAAATCAGCAAGATGATATTAAAGGAATAATGTGTTCTGCCGGGTATATCTACATGAAAGAGCAGGTAACCCATATGATGTTTGTCAAAGGGTACACCCCGGAGGGTTTTAAGGGGCAGTGTTACCATATCCATATGGATCCTGAAGGGGCGGAAAGTATATGGAACAGGATTTATTTCAGGGACTATCTGATCAGTAACCCGGAGGTGGCTGACGAATATGCGGCCCTGAAAAAGCGTCTTGCAAAAAGATATGAATTTGACCGGGATGCATACACATATGCAAAGACCTATTTTATAAAAAAGGTTAATACAGAAGCAAAGAAAGCCTTCACTTTATATTCCACTGACACAAACCTTTAACCTTTAGTCGAACTTATGCCTCTCGATTTTATTATTTCAGCATTTGTATTAGGGATAGTCGTTGCGATTCCTCCTGGATCAGTAACCATTATTGCATGTCAGCGCGCTCTGAAATTGGGGTTTCGAAAGAGTATTTATTTCACATTAGGCTCCTGCCTTTCTGATATTTTTTACCTTGCTCTTGTATATTTCGGAGTAGCCAGTTTTATTGCATCAAACCATATATACAAGATCTTACTGTGGTTTGTCTGCGGGTCTGTCCTGTTATTTATTGGCGGGACTTCGATATACTCACTCTGTAATAAGAAAGAGCACGCGAAAACGATAGATAATTATCAGAGTAGCAGGCTTGCGACTTTTATTTCAGGGATTGTAGTAACATTATCAAATCCAATGACCATTGTTGGCTGGATAGTTGTTGCAGGAAACTTTTATCTTATATGGAATGAAAAATATCCAGGCATGAGAGATCACGGAATTATCACCATATCAGTAATTATGCTTGGTGTACTGATATATTTTATACCATTAACATACATCGTAAGTCGTTTAGGTAAAATGCTCAAAGAAAAGTTCATTAACATCCTTATTCTTGTTGGAAATATTTTTCTTATACTGTTCGGTGGTATGGCTTTCTACTATGCGGTTAAATCCATTTAAATATATTCAAACCCATCCTACTCACTTCGCCTGCTCTGTGCGATAAACCTCATATACCTTTGTCCCGGAAAGAAATCTGTGAAGGATGCGAATATGGGCTACCGCCTCTTACTGTGCAATAGCGCCTGGAAGTACATGGGCCTGCAATATGGCGGGGCGAGTACACATTGACATACAGCTTACGATTCTATATACATCATTATTCAAAAAGGGAATTCTTATAAACGATATTTTCAAACTCTTCCCTGCATATGCAACATGATAATTAGGGGTCACTGAAGCAAGGAGAACATGATCATGATTAAAAAACACTTGATGAAAATATTAACATTGATATTCGCTTTAATTTTTTTCCCCGGTCTTGTTTCTGCACTCGACTATTCAGGGCAGCAGAAAAATTCCGCTTCCTTTGAAACCCTGGAGGAGGCCCGCATAAACGGCCCCATAGCTGTCGCAGACCTTGAAGGCAACAGTGGTAGAAAATTCAAATCCCACCCGGTTCTCGATGGATATCCTCAAGGAACCACCTATATCTACCGGTCACCAAACCTGTATGGCGGACGCGCAGCCGCCCGTCTTAATACTGATATACTGGTATTTGCGGAAAAATCCTTTAAAAATAAAGATGCTGCAAAAAAATACCTTGAAGATCTGGGGCTGATCAGGATCATCGATGAGGCAGTCGGCAGCGTGATCCTTGTTACACCTGCGGATGGAAAGGCATTCAGCTCTAATGATCAGAAATACTATTATGCCCTGCAGACAGCTATATTCGCACAGAAGGCCGGTGAAGGGCAGGGCGGCCCCTGGGACAGAGGCGGGACCAGTTACAGTGACGCAGAGTATTTCGGAGGTTTTGGATATACCTATGTCATAGGTATTAACGGTGGTGCGACATATCTCAATGATTACATTGCAGGCACACTTGACTATGTAAGCAGGATTGCCGGCATGCTACTGATCAATGGCAACATGGGAGTTGGTCGAAATGTGGCAGGACTTGTTCCGGTATACCTCGTGAATGCCCCGGACAGGGTGATTGAAGCATATAAAATAGCCAACCAGACCAGCGCATATGCTGCTACACCTGAACAAAAAATCTATTTTGATCAGGCATTACCCTTAAAAAAAGTAGTTGTGACTCAAAAGGAAAATCCGGATATAGCAGCTGTTATAAAAGACGCATATTATAATCTGTTTATTAAAGCCATGCGCGTGCCAGTGGGAATATCCGGCCTGCACAGCGCATCAACTCCCTATCAGGGCTATAGTATGGATCAGGCTCCATTATCGCTATGTGAGAGAAATGCCGTCATTAATGGTGTCACCGAAGATGGAATTCATGTAATAGGCCATTCTGAGGAGCGATTCAGTAAAGTTATAACCCCCAACGGTGAATATTTGCAGACCTGGTTCGAATATCTGCCTGAAGAGGTGCTGAATCATACAGCCCCGGCTGGGACAGTGCCTCTTATCCTCGCTAATCATGGAGGCGGAGATGATCCGCGTCAGTTTGTCGAGGAAATCGGTCTGCTTCCCCTGGCCGGTGCAGAACGGTTTGCCATGGTTGCTCCTGAACATCAGAGTATCGGGCAGATACTGACAGAATCACTTCCGCTTTTGGTCGAATACATGCTCAAAACCTATCCTTCACTGGATCCATCACGCGTGTATGTTACCGGCTACTCCATGGGAGGCGCAGCCACTCTGCGTGCGATTAACGGAAAACCATCATTATTTGCCGCTGCTGTGCCTATGGCCGCTGCCGGATACACCGGTACTCCTGAGGAGGCCGCAAAATTACAGAAGGCACGAATGGCTATAATGTTCACCACTTCATCCTTTGATCTGCCCGGGGCTTTTGATCAGGTCAATGGAACCATCGCGGCAGGATATCAGACACTGCTTAACCTTTTTCTCGGTTATAACGGCATGAAAAGGATTGAACCTTACGATTTTAAGAGCTGGCCAGTCAACGGTTTTCAAGCGGATTATATGACAAAGGTTAAAGTCAACGGTGAATATGACAACACCTCATGGATGCTAAATGATAAAGATAATATTCCAATGGTAGCGGTCAATTACACAATGAACCTGAAGCATGCCCTTTATCCTGAATACGGCAAGATCGCCTGGAATTTCTTTAAACATTATTCCCGAGATCATAAATCTGGAAAAATTATATATAATCCGTATGTAAAATAGGATTGCCATACATGTAAAAATGGGGACGACCATTAAAAATATAATTTCAATTTAATTTATAATTCTTTGCTGTCTTTTCCCCACGTTGAACCGAAATGCTCACTGCTGCCGGTGTGATGTCGAACCGCCTCGCTACATCCACCATTGGTATTCCAAGTTCAACCACCACCCAATAACAT
>CAZXUA010000034.1:0-17987 GCA_964643755.1 uncultured Desulfatiglans sp.
ATAGATCGGTTCTTCGCAATAATAAATAATTAAATGGTATGGATGTAATAAAAAATAATATTATTCCCCAGGAGTGACCTGCCATTATTGCCTCCTTTTTACAAAATGCCATGCATCTCAGGCAAACCTCACAATGGTATGTCCAGAAAGGCCGGGATTTTTTACCGACCTGCTTCATGATAATCGCCTGATTCGGGCATGATCTGGCACACATCCCGCAGCCATCGCATCGGTTGTCTGCGAACATCAGCTTTGCCATAAATAGCTTACCAACAAGGAGGTAAAGGATGGGAAATACCGGTATCAACCAGAAAAGTAACAGTGTCCAGGCAAGTTCCCAGAGGTTATTGAGAATATACAATACATTTTGGCCCTTAAGAATATGATCCATTACCGGGCCTATTTTGTTCTTTGCCCTGATTAACATTGCCTCGATATTTTTTGTGTTCATCCCCCAGTGAAAATTTATCATGTTAACCGGCATATCCAGGCTGAACATGCCCTTAACCCTGTATCCCTTTAATAATATAATGATTGCTGCCAGAAAATTACCAAAACCCACACCACCCGGGATAACAACAGGGCCAAGCGGTATCCCCCCTCTGGTAGAAATGATGATTACCGGTGCGTTATTGCCAGAAGGCATGTGAAATAAAAAATTGATCATCGACCATGGCGCCATTAAACCATGAGCGGGGAACATTATACCTGTCAGACTATCTTTTTCCGGTTTTATTTCCTCTTTATGTTTTACGTGGTCGATCATCATTATCTCTGCGTGTACAGCATGGGATTCAGCTATCTCCTTCATCCATTTGGCCACACGATAGGTATTTCCTGTGCCGCTCATCACATATAAAAGCATATTTTGGAAGTTCATTTAGTTACCCTTTGTGGTTACGCCTATCTTATATACAATTTAATTTTCCAACATGGAAAATAATTAATAAAACCCTGTATATCTTTAAGCCGTGCCTGAAAGGAATGTACAGCCAGAAACAGGGTTTGCCATGATAGAAAAATTAAGCCCTAAGTTGTTGAAGCTTCAATAACTTTTCGAAATCACTGCATAATCAACATATTTATTGTTTACATTCAATTGACATATCTATAATATCTGCTTAATTTTATTGAGTATTTGGATGGATTACCGATTAGTGATTTAAGGATTTAGCTTTTTATATGGAAAGTGCAGTTATCACCAATATTCAGGGGTATTCAATTCACGATGGTCCGGGTATAAGGACAGTGGTTTTTTTCAAGGGATGCCCCCTCTCATGCAAATGGTGTCAGAACCCTGAATGCATATTAGCCAATCCTCAGATCGGTTTTATTGAGCTGCTATGCAAAGGATGCGGGAAATGTCTGAAGGTCTGCCCGAACAATGCAATCAGCATTGATAAAGAAAAGCACCGTATTGATTACTCCCTCTGTAACTCCTGCGGTATATGCAGTGAAAACTGCATGTATGGCGCCCTTGTAAAATATGGGAAGCTAATGACAGTGGATGAGGTATGGGATGAGGTGAGGCGTGACAAGATCTTTTATAATACCTCTAATGGAGGCGTGACCGTATCAGGCGGTGAGCCCCTGCTTCATGCTGCCTTTGTGAGGCAGCTTTTTGAGTTATGCCACGGGGAGGGGATTAATACCTGCATTGAGACCTGCGGCAATGTGAGTTTGGCTGCATTTCAGGAGGTTATGCCTGTAACAGACCATTTTCTGTTTGATCTTAAGCACATGGATGCTGATATCCATAAGGTTAACACCGGCAATACCAATAACAGGATACTTGAAAATGCCGCATTCCTGGTTCAACACCATGTGGATATCATATTCCGCAACCCTCTGATACCTGGCATAAACGATACGGAATCAAATATTGACGCAACCGCAGAGTTTTTAAGGGGGCTCAATGGAAATGCATTGAGGCTTGAGCTCATGCCCTTTCACAGGATGGGAAAAGACAAGTACAGGGCGCTTGATATGGAGTACCTCATGGGCGAGACAGGCATCATGAAAATGGAAGAGATAGAAATGGTTAAAAGGGCATATAATGATCGTGGGATAAACTGCACGATCTCAAGGTAATTGTCATCCATAAACTTGTTGTTTATGGATGTAGCTATCAACTATTAGCACTCAGCTAATTGTTAATACATTTTGCTGAAAGCTGAACGATGAAGGCTGATCGTTTCATCTAAAAACGTCAGTTTTTGGATGAATACAAGGTAATATATAAGAAGGAGATAAAAATGACCGACATTAATAAAAAACTGCTTGAACAGATTGATACGCTTACCCTCAGTAAACGTATCCAGCAATGGAAACAGGCGGTGAAGTCATCCAAATGGATGCTTTTTGCTGACAGATCAAAATGGGCAAGGGATTCATGGCTTGAGACAGAAGGGGAGGATATACAGATCCGCCGCGCTAAACTCCTGGAAAAGATACTTAAGAATATAGAGATCCGCATCCTGGATTTTGATGTAATAGTAGGAAGGCTTACTCCCAATGTGATTGGTTGCGCCGCATCGTTTGATGTGTCAGGAGACTATATCCCCGGCCTGTGGGATGACAGGGGGGAGATAAATGTCACAATGGATGCCAGTGTTGGTCTGGATAAAGAGAGCCTTGAGACCCTGAGAAGCAGCGCCCGTATCTTTATGGGCAAGACTGCCCCTGAGATGACATACAAGGCGTGGGAAGAGGTGGTCGGCTCATGGGCAAAGGATGCCGAGGATGCAAAACTGAAAGACCCGACGCTGGATACAGGCTTTTTCGGTCAGTGCACCTCTGTGCTTATGTGGGAAAAGATCCTTAATAAGGGTGTAAGAAGTTTTATTGATGAGGCAAAGGCCCATATAGACGCATTTATCAGGAACCAAGAAAAGGAGATAGATAAGGTCTATTTCTGGCGCTCTGCAATCATTGTGTGCGAGGCGGCAATAGCCCATGCGCACAGGTATGCAGCCCTTGCAAGGGGGATGGCCGAGACTGAAAAAAAGACAGAACGCAGGATGGAGCTCCTTGAAATTGCGCGTATCTGTGAACATGTGCCTGAATACCCTGCCCGCACATTTCACGAGGCGCTCCAGTGCATGGCCATTATCGGCGTCTGTAAAAACTATGAAAACCCCATGCATAACAACCCGCAGTGGGGAAGAGGTGATCAGTATCTTTACCCCTTCTTTATAAATGATATAAACAGCGGCGCCATAACACTGGAAAGGGCATCAGAACTGCTTTCAGAGCTTATTGGCCGCTGGGGCACCCAGACCTTTATAGCGGCGGAGAGCCTTAAACAGTCGCACCAGATAAATTTTGCCATCAATAATATCATGCTGGGAGGTGTTGATAAAAAGGGGGTTGATGCAACCAATGAACTCACCTATCTTTTCCTTCACATGGTTGGGCTGTTACAGCTTTCTTCCCCTACTGTCGGGCTCAGGTGGAACAGGGGTACGCCGGACTGGATCATGAGCAAGGCCATACGTACAAACATGGCTACAAAGGGTGGCATCCCGCTATTTGAAAACGATGAGGTGGTCATCTCTCATTTTATCGAGGATGGCATCCCTGCCGAAGAGGCCAGGGAATGGTGCGGTCTTGGGTGTGTGTACCCATGCCTCCCCTCAAGGTCAGAGCACTACGGCTCAGATGGCGTGGCTGCCTGCAATATGGCAGGGATGCTCCATCTAACTCTTCATAACGGGATAGATATCAATGGAAAGCCCACCGGTGTTAAGACAGGCGACCCCGCTGAATTCAAGACCTTTGATGACCTTTATAATGCCCTTATGATTCAGCATAAATTTATGGTTCATAGGATCTTCTGGCTTGCAGCGATTGCAAGAAAGGTCCAGCCAAAATATATGAGGCTGCCGTTTTTATCAGTAATGGGTATTGAAAAGACCATGGAGCATGGTCAGGATCTGCTAATCCCACATCCTGACTACACTAACTTCGGTTTTTCAGACAGGGCGCTGATTGATACTGCGGATTCTCTTATGGCAATCAAGAAGCTTGTATATGATGATAAAAAACTCACCATGGATGAGCTCTTAAAGGCGCTTGATGCCAATTTTGAAGGGCCTCGTGGTGAAGAGATTCGCCAGATGTGCCTCCATCAGCCCAAGTATGGAAATGATATTGATGAGGTGGACAGCCTGGTAGCAAAGGTTAGCAAGGATTCATATGATATCATCAGAAGTTATGATAATTCGCCATTCAGAAAATATCTTGTGGCACGGGAAGGGCTTGCCTGGCATTATTTTGGCGGCCTTGGGGTAGGGGCGCTTCCAAACGGGAGAAAGGCGCTTGAACCTCTTAATGACGGCTCCCTTTCACCGATGCGCGGCGCAGATAAAAAAGGGCCTACTGCTGTGCTCCGTTCTGCCCTAAAGGCAGGCTCAAAGGAGTCATATGCATCTGTGCTCAACCAGAAGTTCTCATCATCTATAGTCCAGAGCGAGGAGAGTATAGGCAAACTGGTTGCATATACCAATGCCTTTATGAATAGTGATGGATCCCATATTCAGTACAACATGGTTGATACAAATGAACTGAAAGATGCAAAGGTGAATCCTGAAAAGCATAAGGATCTCATTGTGAGGATAGGCGGCTTCAGCGCCTACTTCACACAGCTTTCACCTGGCATCCAGGATGATGTAATAAACAGGAGCGAACATAATCTTTAATCCAATAATATCAATTTTTGGATTAAAGATATCAGCGATCAGCGTTCAGCTCTTTATTTGGTAAGTCATTTTTAGGTGATAGGTTGGTTTTCGTGGGGCCTTATACCCCACCTTGTAGAGACAAGGCATGCCCTGTCTCTACAAATAATTCGGCTGGGAGTAAATCCCGACCCTGCAAAAGACTCCTTAAAGATATGTATCTTTACTGGTTTAGGTATTATGAAACGGCATGGAAACAGGAGTCCAGTTTTTTAATTATATTTACTGTGCCATCAACAAATGAATTTAATTACTTTCCGCAAACATAAAACACAGGAGTTGATTATCTGTGTTTCATCATTAATAAAAATTTAAAAAAAGGAAGAGGTCATGGAGAAAAGAAAAATTAAAAGCGTTCGATTTGTCTATTTACTCGGTATCCTTATTTTATTTTGCCTTTTACTCAGTGCCTGTGAAAAGTATCGGCCAGAGAGTGAACCGCCACCAGATGTAACAAAAGAATTGACTGTAGATTACACAAAGGCTGAATTATTACCGGCAAAATCATGTGATTCAATGGGCAGTTTCAAGGCTACTGATTTGATCCAGCTCGGTGCAACTGAAATACAGGCTGAAGGGGGCACCCCTGGTTTCTGCAAGGTAAGGGGTATGCTGGACCCTGAGATAGCCTTTGAGGTGAATCTTCCTGAAAAATGGAACAGCAGGTTTTACATGATAGGCAATGGCGGTCATGCGGGGCAGTCCCTTGATGATCCCATGCAGGTAAACCAGGTAAAAGAGGCCATAAGCAAGGGGTTTGCAATTGCGCTCACAAATACGGGCCATGATACTCAAAAGGAGCCGGGCGCCTCATTTGTAATGAGCAACCCTCAAAAGGCCATAGATTATGCATTTAGGGCAGTGCATCTTACAGCAGTTACTGCCAAGGCAATAATTGCCGACTATTATCAAACCCCTGTTAAATATTCATACTGGAACTCCTGTTCAAACGGAGGGCGACAGGGGATGATGGAGGCGCAGCGCTTTCCTGAAGATTTTGACGGTATAATAGCAAATGCCCCCTGGGTCGATCAGACAGGTTTTACCATAGGTGCCATTTGGAATGAGAAGGCCTTGAGAGGCATTACACTTACAGCAGAAAAGATGGCCCTTGTTGCAGAGCGGGTTATGGCAAAGTGTGATGAGATAGACGGTTTAAAGGATGGGCTTATTGATGATCCGCGCAAGTGTGATTTTAATCCAGCCACAGATGTACCTGCCTGCACAGAAGGCACAGACAGCGCTGACTGCCTTACCACAGCGCAGGCCGGGGCCATAGCAAAGGTCTACCAGGGCCCAATAAGTAATGGAGAGAATATCTTTCCCGGTTTTATGCCGGGCAGTGAAGCGGTTACGCCTGGCATGTTCGGCGGGCCTCCTCAGAGCGGATGGATGGGATTTATTATAGGTACACAGCCTGGTATGCCTTCAGCGGATTTTGGTCTTGCCCAGGATACCATGCGTTATCTTGTACACAATCCCCCAAAACCTGACTATGACTGTATGACATTTGATTTTGATAAGGACATCCATATGCTAGATGAGTGGAGCAAGATTGCTGATGCAAAGAACCCTGATCTTTCAGGTTATAAAAAACATGGCGGAAAACTACTGATGACCTATGGATGGGCTGACCCAATTCTCCAGCCTCTGATGGGTGTCAACTATTATGAAAAAGCCCTGGAGGTGAATGGCCCTGACACCAAAGAGTTTTTCAGGCTCTTTATGATTCCCGGGATGTCACACTGCAGCGGAGGGGTATGCCCTAATCAGTATGACCCGATAAGCGCTGTTATCAACTGGCGTGAAAAGGGAGTTGCAACTGAAATGATGATTGCAAGTCAGATCAAGGATGGAAAGCCAATACGCACAAGACCTCTTTGCCCATATCCCAAAGTTGCAAAATACAAGGGTAACGGCAGTATTGATGATGCGGCTAATTTTGAGTGCAAGGCACCTGAATAATAAGGAGAAGAATATGATGAAAAAATCATTTCAATCAATAATCATAGCGGCTATATGCATGACTATATCTTCTGTCACTGTTTCAGCATCTGACAGTTGCGAAGCTCTTGCAAGCCTGAAGATAAAGGATGGGAAGATAGATACAGCAACCATCGTTGAGGCAGGCCAGTTTAAACCTCCGGCAGGAGGATTCATGATGGGTGGCCCTGGAGGCATGAACCCCTTTCAGAATACTCCGGCATTCTGCCGTGTTACAGCAACACTTATACCGACCGCTGATTCTGATATCAAAATCGAGGTATGGATGCCAAAGGATAACTGGAATGGAAAGCTCGTGGGCATTGGCAATGGCGTATGGGCTGGAACCATAAGCCATTCAGCAATGGCTGAACCTCTTGAAAAGGGGTATGCAACGGTTGCAACCGACACAGGCCATGTGGGTACAGGCATGGATGCAAAATGGGCAGTTGGTCATAAAGAAAAGCTTGTTGATTTCGGCTATCGCGCTGTTCATGAGATGACAGTCAAGGCAAAGGAGATACTGGCCGCCTATTATGGCAAAAAGGAGGATAAAGCATTCTGGGTAAGCTGTTCAACAGGCGGGAGACAGGGATTAATGGCTGCCTACAGATATCCTGATGACTTTAACGGCATCTCTTCAATGGCCCCGGCCAACCCGATGGTGGGGCTGATGATCAGCTCATTATGGTCAGGCTATGTATCACTCAGGGATGATGCCCATAAACTAACACCTGCCCAGCTTATGCTTTCAAACAAGGCATTTATTGATAAGTGCGATGATGTTGATGGTGTAAAGGATGGGCTTGTCTCATGGCCTGAGCTGTGCAGTTATGACCCCGGAGTAATTCAGTGCAAGGATGGAGATCAGGGAAGCTGTCTTACCGCCCCGCAGCTTGAGGCTTTGAGGGATATATATGGAGGTGTGAAGAATCCAAGGACAGGAGAACTGGTATTCTCTGGCTTTACACCCGGCAGCGAGCAGATGCTTGCCATGCTGGCAGCCGGGCCTGAGCCCTTTGCAGGCGCAACATCATATTTCAGGGATATTGTTTTTGGAGATCCAAATTGGGATTTTAAATCCTTTGATTATGATAAAGACCTTGCAGCAGCATACAAGGCCGGAAGTGATATCCTTGATGTCCCGCCGGACGGGCTCTCAAAGTTCTTTAATGGCGGTGGAAAACTCCTGCTCTCACACGGCTGGGCTGACGGCCTTATACCAGCCGCAAATACAGTGGCATTTTATAAGACCATGACTGAAAAGATAGATAAGGCTGCCGATTCAGCAAGGCTCTTTATGATACCAGGCATGGGCCATTGCGCTGGTGGCACTGGTCCTAACGTTGTTGACATGCTCTCTGTAATAGACACATGGGTAACCGAAGGCAAAGCCCCTGAAACCATTATAGCAACCACTGCCCCGGCACCGGGTCAGAAACAGATGACAAGGCCCCTGTGCCCGTATCCAAAGGTGGCTGTATATAAAGGCAGAGGAAGCACTGATGATGCAGCCAATTTTGAGTGCAAGGTGAATAAATAGTGGTCAAGGATTCCAGGGATTCAGGGTTCGAGTGAAAACCGTTTTTGATTGTCATTTTACAGTTATTTTTCGCAGGGGCACTGCGCACCGTGCCCCTATTCTTTTTTACATGCACAGGTTTAAATGTAATGCATCAGAAAATAAACGAAATAATTATACGCGACTTTCAGATGGCAGATACCTCTTCACTGGCCCGGTATGCAGATAACAGAAAGATATGGCAAAACCTGCGTGACGGATTCCCCCATCCTTATACTGCCGGTGATGCGGAGAGGTTTATCAAACATGTCATAAACTCTAATCCGAAAACAGTCTTTGCCATAGCATCTGAAAACGAGGCTATTGGCAGTATAGGTTTTGTAATAGGTGCAGATGTCCACAGGTTTACAGCAGAGATGGGATACTGGCTTGCTGAGCCATTCTGGTGCAAAGGCATAATGACTCAAGCGGTTAAATATATGTGTGAATGGGCATTTCATGAATTCAGTCTTCACAGAATCTACGCCACCCCCTTTGCCACAAACACCGCCTCAGCCAGGGTGCTTGAAAAGGCGGGGTTTGAAAAGGAAGGTGTAATCCGTTCAGGGGCGTTCAAGGATGGTAAGGTTGTGGATATGTTTATGTATAGTCTTATTAATGCCAGAATAATTTTACCATTTGACAAATATAACGTTCGATTGTAAGATTCCTTCATTAATTAATAAGGAACAGGTTATGAACCTTTTTACGTTAAATACAATAATAAGCATAATAATTATCAGGGCAGCAGGGATATATCTCTCTACCCTGCTGCTTATACCTACAGGAGAGAGATGTAAATACCGGTTCCGGTAAGGGCCTGACACAAAATAAGTAATCTATAATCCGTTATCAGGTAATACTGGTAACGGATTTTTTTTTAAGGATATATGAAAATGCAAAAAAAAATAATGCTGTATGATACCACCCTGAGGGACGGGACACAGGGTGAACAGGTAAACCTCTCAGCCGAAGATAAACTCAAGGTTGCGCACAGGCTTGATGATATCGGCATAGCCTATATAGAGGGCGGATGGCCTGGATCAAACCCGAAGGATGCAAGGTTTTTTAGTATGGCGAGATCCGTTTTATTCAAAAATGCAAAACTCACCGCCTTTGGCAGCACCAGGCGTTTTGGGGTTACACCTCAAAATGACCCCAGTATCCAGGCGATTCTTAAGGCTGAAACCCCTGCTGTTACTGTCTTTGGCAAGACATGGGACCTGCATGCCACAGAGATACTGGGCGTTACCCTTGAACAGAATCTGGAGATGATAGAGGATACAGTAAGGTATCTTAAAAAAGAGGGGCGTGAGGTCATTTATGATGCAGAGCATTTTTTTGACGGGTATAAAAATAACCCTGAGTACACCATTAAGACAATCGCTGCTGCACAGGCTGGGGGTGCCGATATGATAGTCCTGTGTGATACAAACGGGGGCACACTCACCCATGAACTGAAGGCGATAATGGATGCTGCTGTCCCTCAGATATCAATTCCTGTGGGTATTCATGTGCATGATGACTGCGGCCTTTCAGTTGCAAACTCCATAATGGCTGTGCTGTGCGGGGCCAGGATGGTTCAGGGCACAATTAACGGCTATGGTGAAAGATGCGGCAATGTTGACCTGCTTGCTGTTATCGGTAATCTGCAACTGAAAATGGACTATCAGTGCATACCTGACGAGAACATGAAAAATCTCACAGAACTTTCACGATTCATAAGTGAGGTGGCCAATGTGCCGCCTGTTAATCAACGCCCCTTTGTAGGAAAGAGCGCATTTGCCCACAAGGGCGGTGTGCATGTGAGTGCCATTCTTAAAAACAGCAGGGCATATGAGCATATTGACCCTGAAGCAGTTGGAAACCGCAGGCGTGTTCTGGTCTCTGACCTCTCTGGTAAAAGTAATATTGAATACAAGACAAGGGAGATGGATATAAGGCTTGGTGAGACAGCATCTGACAGCGTAAGGATAGTGAATATTGTTAAATCCCTTGAGGATAAGGGGTATCAGTTTGAGGCGGCAGAGGGCTCTCTGGAGCTGCTTATTAAAAAGATAACAGGACAGTTCAGGGAGCCGTTTGCGCTTGAATCCCTGCGTGTGACCATGGAAAAGGATGGGGATAATGACAGCACCTCCCAGGCCACCATTAAGATATCTGTTGGCGATGAAAAGGAGATAACTGCGGCTGAGGGTGACGGCCCTGTTAATGCTATGGATAATGCCTTAAGGAAGGCCCTTAACGGCTTTTTCCCTGTGATAAGAGAGATGAAACTTGTAGACTTTCAGGTAAGGGTTATAGAGGGGGCAGATGGAACAGGCGCAAAAGTCAGGGTAAGAATCGAATCAAGGGACAGTAATGAGATATGGTCAACAGTGGGGGTATCTGAAAATATTATTGAGGCATCATGGCAGGCGCTGGTTGACAGCGTTCAGTACAAACTCTTAAAAGAGGAAAAAAACAGGGCATAAAAGGGGTATATTTTATGCCCTGGGATTTTTTCAACTACTTTTTCTTATACGCAGCCGGTCGGTTTGGGAAGCCCTGCCATTTTACATGCGCCTTTGCCAGGCCCTGAGGGGAACAGGTCATAGATATATTTCAGCTTGAAGCCTGTTACCTTGCTTAGTATCCTGACCATTGGTGCAATGCCATTCTTTTTATAATAGTCCTGAAGGACACCGATTACCTTCCAGTGCTCTTCTGTGAGTTCACTGATGCCCTCTTCACCCTTGACGTATCTCACCCAGGCCTCATTCCAGTTATTGAAATCATCAATAAAGCCATCTTCATCAACATTAAAGGTGTGGCCTTCAAATTCTACAGTTGGCATACTTCTTTAACCTCCTTTAAATAACAATCTTAATGATATTGACAGGTTATAACTTAGCTGTGGAATTTAACCTATTCATGGGCTGATGTCAATCAATTTGTCCCAGGGCTATTGATGGATATTCCCAGGGCCAAAGTTTTTTATCTTCTCATGGAAAAATATCAATCCATCAGATCTTTGACCCCTGAACCCTTGTTTTAAAACGGCTGATTACCTTGGAGCGGGATGCCTTTTTTAGCCATTATTGTCTTAAGATACCTTATGAAAAACTGCCTGATTCTTTTACCTTTATCTCTTGCAGCCTTTACTGGTAGAGCCGGTAAATAACCTCTCTTTCCTGAATGGATGGTATTATATTCCTCAAGAAGCCTGCTCCTGATCTCATGCTTATTAAGCTCTTTGTATTCATTAAGTGTAAGGTCTGCCATTATTTTACATCCGCTTTAGTTTATGACGGGCTTGTTTCCAGTAATAATGTTTTTCCCAAATCTGAGAATATAATTACGCAAAGTGCATGCCACTAATTTATCTTATCGGTACCTTATTTTATTACTGAAGAATAATCTCCCTGTATCTCATAATAACTCTCAACAGCTTGATAAAAATATGGAAAATCATTTGTGGTTATTAATGGCCGCTTATAAATCGATGGGCTTAAGAGTCATAATAATGACATTCTTGTCAAAGGAATGGCTGCGCCTGCTCTTTGATATTCGTGATTAAGGGATTGCCATATGCTGCATCCTCTATTATAGTTCACCTATGTTATTTTTTTAGGGCAGACAGGAAACAGCCTATGAGACTTACGATCAATAATAAAGAGGAGGAATTCACCGGGAATACCCTGACTGAACTGTTAAATATCCATGGTATCGGTGATAAAACAGGCGTGGCGGTTGCTGTTAACGAGATCGTTATCCCAAGACAGGAATGGCAGTTTCACGTACTTGAAGAGGGTGATGAGATACTGATCATCGTCCCTGCCCGGGGCGGTTAAAATAGAATGAGGGTTATACTTGTTACACCCCCTGATTCGGTAGAAAATGAACATATACTCATAACCAGGATTTTTAAAGAGGGGTTACCACTGCTGCATCTTCGCAAACCGGGTTATGACTATGGCGCTATGTCAGGGTATCTTTCTAAAATACCTCTGGAATTCCATAAGCGAATTGTCATACACTCCTGTTACGAACTTGCTCAGGGGTTCAATCTCAGGGGGATTCATATTACAGGCTCAAATATCGGCGATAAAAATGATATAATATGCAGGTACAAAAACAAAGAGGGGTTTACTGTGAGCAGGTCATGCCATGAACTTAAAGAGCTTGATTATTATGATCCAGCCATTGATTATGTTTTTTTAAGCCCTCTCTTTGACAGCATCTCAAAAAAGAATTATAAGTCGCGGTTTAACCTCATTGAATTGAAGGAGTCATTGAAAAGGACAAAAATTGATGTGATAGCGCTCGGGGGTTTGAGCCTTGCAAACCTGCATGAGGCAAAGGCGCTGGGTTTTAAAGGGATGGCATTTCTGGGGGCTGTGTGGGAGGCGGATGATCCTTTAAAAAGTTATCTGGCTATACAGGATAAGTTATTAAATATGAAATAAAATCATTATATAATGCAGTGATAATCATAAGGGGAAATGGAAACAGGAATATGGATGAATTGATACTTGCTGAAAAAAGGTTTTGCTCCAGGCTCTTTGTGGGTACCGGAAAATTCAGCTCAAATGATGTGATGGGTAAGGCGGTTTCTGCCTCAGGTTCGGAGCTGGTTACTGTTGCACTGAAAAGGGTAGATATTAATGACAAGGAAGATGAAATGATAAGCCACCTTAAACTGCCGGGTGTAAATCTGCTGCCAAACACATCAGGTGTAAGGACAGCAAAGGAGGCGCTATTTGCGGCAGAGCTTGCACGGGAGGCCCTTGAGACAAACTGGCTGAAACTGGAGATACACCCTGATCCAAGATATCTCCTGCCGGATCACAGGGAAACCTTAAAGGCGGCAGAGGAACTTGTTAAAAAGGGGTTTATTGTGCTCCCCTATATCAATGCAGACCCTGTATTCTGCAAGCAGCTTGAGGAGGCGGGCGTTGCCGCTGTAATGCCCCTTGGCTCACCCATTGGGAGCAATTCAGGGCTTAAGACCAGGACAATGCTTGAGATAATTATAGAGGAGAGCAATATCCCGGTAGTGGTGGATGCGGGCATAGGTGCCCCATCACAGGCAGCCGAGGCAATGGAGATGGGGGCTGATGCAGTGCTGATCAATACCGCTATTGCAGTGGCCAGTGACCCGGTCCGTATGGCAGAGGCATTCAGGCTCGCTGTTGAGGCAGGTAGAGTGGCCTTCATGGCAAAGCTTGGTAAAAAGTCAGCTCATGCAGTCGCCAGCAGCCCTTTGACCTCATTTCTTGATGATTAGACAAATGGCAAATATGACCTTTTATTTTCTGGATTAAGATGAGCTTTAAAGAGATATATACGCAGTATGACTGGGATGAGATAAAGAGCCAGATATATATGAAGGATGCTTCTAATGTTGAGGCGGCCCTCTCAAAAACCGGCCCCCGCAATCTAGAAGACCTTATGGCCCTTCTTTCACCTGCTGCTGCCCCCTTTCTTGAGCAGATGGCAGGGCTGAGTCATGAGCTTACACAAAAGAGGTTTGGAAAGACCCTTCAGATGTATATCCCCCTGTATCTGTCCAATAAATGCAGCAACAACTGCCTCTATTGCGGATTCAGGAATAATAACAGGATAAAACGGATCACCCTTACCATGGATCAGATTATGGCAGAGGTAAAGGTTATAAAATCATATGGCTTTGACCATGTGCTTCTTGTAACCGGTGAATCCAAAAAGAGTGCGGGCATAGAATATTTTGAGGAGGTGCTTCGGCATATAAGGCCATATTTCTCCCATATCTCTATGGAAGTTCAGCCAATGGAACAGGGGGATTATGAGCGGCTTATCAGGCTGGGGCTGAATACCGTGCTTGTATACCAGGAGACCTATGGCAAAAAGTATAATGAGTTTCATCCGGGGGGTATGAAATCAGATTTTTTCTACAGGCTTAACACCCCTGACAGGATCGGGGCAGCCGGGATATACAAGATAGGGCTTGGTGTCCTTTTAGGGCTTGATGACTGGAGGCCAGACTCATGGTTTACAGGGCTTCATCTGAATTACCTTAAAAAGAGATACTGGCGGACCAAATTCTCTGTCTCATTTCCAAGGCTCAGGCCTGCCACAGGGGTAATAGAGCCAAGGGTTATTGTGACAGACAGGGATCTTGCCCAGATGATTTGTGCCTACAGGATATTTGATGAAAACCTTGAACTCTCCATATCAACAAGGGAGTCTGTAAGATTCAGGGATAATGCCATTAAGATTGGCATTACCTCCATAAGCGCCGGATCAAGGACAGAACCGGGCGGATATACTTCCGACACAGGCGAACTTGAGCAGTTTGAGATAAATGACAGCCGCACCCCTTACGAGATAGCCCTGATGATCAGAAGCAAGGGGTATGAACCTGTCTGGAAGGACTGGGATATACATTATGGTATTTAAATCCTGTTAACCATGAAACAGACAATAATTCGCCATAATTTGTCATAACTTTGACATTATTAAACTGTTCTATTTTTAGAAAAAATCATATTTTTCTAACCTTTTGCCTCTTCCTGTGATAATATCCTGATTCAGCGGGCATTCCCTCTCATACTGTTAATACTCAGATTCATATTCTTTTCATCTTTTAAAAATGGCATATTCTTTGCAAAACATAGGGTGATCAATAGTAGATATAATAGTAGATATTGATGAAATCCAAACTCAAACAATCCTTAAGGGTGAAGATAAAGGATCATTTTTTAATTTTTGGGAGGTCGAAATGAAGCTTAAGTTACGGAATAAATTATTAGCGCCAACTCTCTTGATTGTTATTATCGGTATGGTTGTATCCACATGGGTTTCATACAATAAATCAGAGGCAGCGCTCAAGAATTCGATTGAGGCCCAGATAAGTGAGGTCTCAAATGGGGCCATCAACCAGCTCACATCATGGCTCGATGTGGTGCGTTTTGATCTTGAAAAGATAATCCAGATACCTGAGGTGAATGGAGCCCTTGATCCTGATGAGGCTATGGCTGTTCAGTCGAGGGTTTATTCCGGTGAGATGCTCTCCAATGAAAAGAAGAAATCAAAATATCTGGACTATATTGGGGTTATTGATCTTAAGGGTAAGGTTGTTACAAGGTCAATATCAGAACCCATAGACCCGGCAAAGCCTGTAAAAAATGAAAGACTGGACTACAGCAATGAAGAGTGGTTCCAGAAGGCAGTGAAAGGGGAGCCTCAAATATCAGGCGGGTTCAAAAGCGAGCTATCTTCAAAAGTGGTTTTTATTTATGCGGTGCCTGCCTATAGAATTGATACTGTAACCCTTTCAATGACAGAGCAGATTGTAGGCGTACTGTTTGCGATGGTCGATATTGAGTATTTTACTGCCAGAAGCATAGACAATACCAAGATTGGTGAGACTGGCTATGCATTTCTCTTTGACCAGACTGGAATAACGATCGGACATCCTGACCATTCAAATATCCTTTCCCTGGATATGAAAAAATATGATTTTGGCAGGGAGATGATTGAAAAGAAGAACGGGATTATCATATATACCTTTAATGACAAGGAGAAGATAGTCTCCTACAAGACTGATCCTGTTTCAGGGTGGACAGTATCCACCGGTGTATACACAAATCAGGTATTTGAACCGATAACAAAAATACGTAATATCAGCATACTTCTGCTCTTTTGTGTGGTAGTTTTTATAGGCATCTGCATGTGGATATTAATAGGTTTGACTGTTGTGAAGCCTATATCAGCAGTTGTTGACGGGTTGAAGGATATAGCAGAGGGCGAAGGAGACCTTACAAAGACCCTTACAATTACAAGTGAAGATGAGGTAGGTGAACTGGCAAAATGGTTCAACACCTTTATGTCAAAATTAAGGAGTATAATAGCCGAACTTAGCAAAAATGCAGATTCCATGACCAGCTCATCTATTGAGCTTTCAAAGCTTTCAAGCAACCTTTCAGAGGGCGCTGATCTGACCTCTGCCAAATCAAATACGGTTGCCTCTGCCGCTGAAGAGATGAGTTCCAATATTAATTCAGTTGCAGCAGCCAGCGAACAGGCATCAACAAACATGAATCTGGTCGCAACTGCCGCTGAGGAGATGACCTCTACCATTAATGAAATTGCCCAGAACTCCGAACAGGCAAGAACAATCACACAGGATGCTGTTAAACAGGCAGATGATGCATCTTCAAAGATTGATGAGCTTGGCAGGGCAGCACAGGAGATAAGCAAGGTAACTGAGACAATTACCGAGATCTCAGAGCAGACAAATCTTCTTGCTCTTAATGCCACCATTGAGGCCGCAAGGGCCGGTGAGGCAGGAAAGGGCTTTGCTGTTGTTGCAAATGAAATCAAGGAACTTGCAAGGCAGACAGCCGAGGCCACCCAGGATATCAAGGACAGGATAGAGGGCATCCAGAAGTCAACCTCAATGGCTGTTAAACAGGTTGAGGGCATATCAAAGGTAATCAATGATGTTAATGAGATTGTTTCCACCATTGCAACGGCTGTTGAAGAGCAGTCTGTTACCACCAGGGAGATTGCCGGCAATGTTGCCCAGGCATCCAGCGGTATTCAGGAGGTATCTGAGAATATTGCACAGAGTTCATCTGTTTCAACCGAAATTGCAAGGGATATTGCAGATGTTAACCAGTCATCAAACGATATATCCAACAGCAGTTCACAGGTTGATATGAGCGCACAACAGCTTTCAAAACTGGCAGAAGAGCTCAAGGCCCTTGTAGGAAAGTTCAAGATCTAATATAAACCCATAGTAATAATCCTTAAAACGCCCTGCCCAAAAGGTCAGGGCGTTTTTATTTTGTTTTGAACCAGGGTTCAATTTACAAATCCTATTTTTTGTGCAATACTTCGCCCTTCATTTTTGGGGAAATGGGGTTTATGAGAAAAAGTACTACACAGATTATCATTCTTGCTGCGCTGATTTTTGGGTGTGGATCATCATGGGCATATTCATCAGCCCCTGAAGATAATCTTACGAGTAAACCCCACAGCACACTAGAGTGCATGGCCTGCCACTCATATATTAAAGATAGCCCTGACCACCCTGTATCAGAAGGCAGAGGCAGCACATGTCTTGAATGTCATTCTGATTTTGCAGCTTTCTCCCCTGATAAGCCTTTTAAGGTGGATTGCCTCAAGTGCCATTACTTGCATAATGAAAAGACCGCACATGATGCACATACAGGCGTCCCATGCCGGGCATGCCATTTGGATGGTGTCAAACCGGCTAGGGAAATAGAAAAAGGTCTGCCAATATGGAGTTTTGAGCCTTTTAAAAAGGATGAATATGACCCGCACCGGATAACAGTCGGTGGCAAAGAGGGCTGCTCAAGATGTCATTTTAAGGGTAATTCGCTGGGCGCTTCAGATCATGCGCTGCCTGCAAAGGCTCTTATCTGTTTCCCATGTCATACAGCGACCTTTTCAGTTGGTGATACCCCTTCATTGGTTTCACTAATCATATTTTTTCTAGGTATAATAGCTATTGCCATTTTATGGCTTTCAGCGGGAAAGGGCCATAAAGGGGCTGTAAGAGGCAGATCATTTTCTCTAAACAGCCTCTTCTCCGGGTTAATTATTGACGGCCTTTTCCAGAGGAGGCTTTTAAAGGCATCCAAAACTCGATGGATCATCCATGCCATGATCTTTTATCCTTTAAATACAATGTGTTGAAAAAATTTATAGCTTGC
>CAZXUA010000034.1:17997-29949 GCA_964643755.1 uncultured Desulfatiglans sp.
TTTTATCCTTTCATGGCGCGGTTTCTCTGGGGGATTATAGCCACATGCGCCTCGATTTGGTTAAAGGGATCAGATGGGGTGTGGATTCTGCTGGATAAAAATCATCCTGTTACTGGCTTCTTTTTTGATATAACAGGGTTGATTATCCTTGCAGGCGGGTGTTTGATGTTCATTGAAAAGAGGATAAGAAGAAAGAAAAACAGTATAAAAGGTTTACCGGAAAAGGTCAGTTTAATGAGTCTCCTCATAATGGGGATAATCATCACAGGGTTTTTTATTGAAGGGGCAAGGATTGCCATGACAGGGGGTCCTCTTTATTCACAATACAGCTTTATCGGATATATTATAAGCAGGTTTATGACAGGTTTTCATATGAACGGCATATATGTATATCTCTGGTATCTGCATGCGGTTATAACCTGTTTATTTATTGCACTGCTGCCATTCAGTTCCATGAAGCATATATTTATTGCCCCTGTGAGTCTTGGGATAAAGGCGGTATCAAAGGATTTAAAATTTTGATGGAGGATTAGAATATGGATATACAGGGATACAATATGCCGGATGATCTTTATTATGAGAAAAATCATTTCTGGGTAAGGGTTGAAGGCGACTTGATTACCATGGGTATGGATGATTTTGCAATAAAGATGGCAGGTGAAATCGTTTATGTGCAGCTACCTGAAGAGGGTAAGGAGATTGCTGCCGGTAAAAAGTTTACCAAGATAGAGTCAGGCAAATGGCTGGGCAAGGTCTATGCCCCTGTTGATGGTGTGCTGGTCGAATCAAATGAGGCGCTTGAAGAGAATGCCACCATCATAAATGAGGACTGTTACGGCAAGGGGTGGATGTTTAAGATAAGGCCGAGCAATATGGATGATATCAATAACCTTATCCATGACCCAAAGGATATTGAGGCATGGGTGCGGGAAGATATAGCAAAATATAAAGAAGAGCAGTAATGGCCATAACCGACTATTCCCTGAAAGAGGTAATTCAGGCAGGCGCATGCACAAAATGTATGCTCTGTGCAGATGTCTGCCCTGCTGTATCTGCCGCCAGTGATGGCACTCTTTCAGGTGTGTACAGGCTTGATGTGCTTAACAGGCTATTTTGCGCAAGGGCCGGTTTTTTAAAAAGGTTTTTTAAGTCATCACTGAATGAAGAATATCTTAAAGCATTCAGTGAAACGGTATACAGGTGCACCCTGTGCGGCAGGTGTGAGGAGGTATGCCCTTCAGGCATCTCACTAAAGGATATATGGATATCCCTCAGACAGGATATGGTCCATTCCGATGCATTCCCGCCAAAGGTAAATACCATAAAGGATAATGTTCTTAAGAGCCATAATGTCTTTAATGAGGATAACAGTGAAAGGGCAGAGTGGGTGAGTGACCTTGATGACCCGCCCGAACACGGCCACATAAAAGAGAGGGCTGATGTGGTCTATTTTACAGGATGCGTCTCTGCATATTTTCCAATGGCACAGCAGATACCAATGAGCCTTGTAACTGTTTTTGATGCAGCGGGTGTTGATTTTACACTCCTGGGAGAAGATGAATACTGCTGCGGTTTTCCATTCCTAGGCGCAGGACTTCGTGACAGGGTAGATGAGGTGATTCATCACAATGTGGAGGCTGTAAAGAAAAAGGGGGCAAGCAAGGTTGTCTTTGCATGCCCCTCCTGCTACAGGATGTGGAAGGAATATTATCCGCCTGAGTTTGAGCTCTACCATGTGACTCAGTACATCAGCAGATATCTCATGGAGGGCAGGCTGAAATTCAAAGAACTTAACAGGGTGGTAACATACCATGACCCGTGTGACCTTGGCCGCGGCAGCCGGGAGTATGATGCGCCAAGATCGATCATAAAGGCCATTCCCCTAGTCACTCTTGTCGAGATGAAAAGGAACCGTGAAAAGTGCGCCTGCTGCGGAGGGGGCGGAAACCTTGAGATGATTGATGCAGCGCTTTCAAAAGAGATAGCAGGCGCAAAGATAAAAGAGGCGCTTGAAACAGGTGCAGACACTGTAGTCACCTCATGTCAGCAGTGCGTAAGGACCATGAAGAGTTATGTGAGGCTTAACAAGATAAAACTTGATGTGCTGGATATTGTTGAATTAGTTTGTATGTCATTGAAGCAGTAATCCCATATGGTAAAAATGGAAAATCTCTTCCATCCCCTTATTGTGAAATGGTTCAGGGAATATGTTGGTACGCCTACCGATATACAGAAAAGGGCATGGCCTGAGATATCCTCGGGCAATCATGTGTTTATAACAGCGCCTACCGGAAGCGGTAAAACACTCACCGCATTTTTATGGGCGATAAATCAGCTTGTAACCGGCAAGTGGGAGAGGGGCACAACCCGTGTGCTCTATGTATCGCCCCTCAAGGCGCTTAATAATGATATAAGAAGAAACCTTATTCAGCCCCTTGATGAATTAAAAAACTTGTTTTTATCTGATAATAAGAGGTTTCCATCAATCTCTGTCATGACAAGGAGCGGTGACACAGGCGAATCTGAGCGCAGGCAGATGGTTCGTAACCCGCCGGAGATCATGATCACCACCCCTGAAAGCTTGAATATCATTTTAAGTTCAAAGAGCGGCATAAGGATGCTTACAGGCATAAAGAGCGTTATACTCGATGAGATACACTCTGTTATCGGCGAAAAAAGGGGCGTTCATCTGATTACAGCTATAGAGAGGATAGTGAGGCTTGCCGGTGAATTCCAGAGGATATCTTTATCAGCAACTGTGAGGCCCCTTGAGAAGGTGGCGGAGTTTGTTGGCGGTTATGAAATAAGGGGCGATGTACCAGAACCACTCTTTATGCCCCGTAAAGTTTTAATCATAAGGTCTGATGATAAAAAGGAGTACAGGGTAAAGATATCATTTCCTTACGAGGCGGTAAACAGGGGGCCGGAGGAGCCTGTGTGGTCATTTCTTGCTGACAGGTGCAGGGAGATTATCGCTAAAAACAGCTCAACCCTTGTCTTTACCAACAGCCGCCGCATTGCAGAAAAGCTGACCTATATGATAAATGATGGGGCTGAATCTAATATCGCCTATGCACATCACGGCTCCCTCTCCCGTGAGATAAGAACTGAGGTGGAGCAGAAGCTCAAGGATGGGGAGCTGAGCGCAATAGTGGCGACAAGCTCCCTTGAAATGGGGATAGACATAGGCGCACTTGATGAGGTTATACTCATCCAGTCCCCACCCACAATATCATCAGCCATACAGAGGATAGGCAGGGCTGGCCACAGGGTAGGGGAGGCGAGCAGGTGCACAATATTCCCTACCCATGATCATGATTTTCTTGACGGGGCTGTGCTGGCTAAGGCGGTTACCTCACAGGATATTGAGGCTGTTGAACCGGTTAACTGCCCCCTTGATGTGCTCTCTCAGGTGATCATCTCCATGACCGGTGTTGAAACATGGGATATTGATGAACTCTTTATGCAGTTAAGGAGCAGCTACCCCTACAGGAATTTATCCAGGACCCAGTTTGATCTTGTACTTGAGATGCTGGCAGGCAAGTACAGTGATATGAGGATACGAGAACTCAACCCCCGAATATCCATAGACAGGATAGATAACACTGTAACCGCTAAAAAAGGGGCGCTGCTTTCCATATACATGTCAGGCGGGACCATACCTGACCGCGGTTATTATAAACTGAGGCATCATGAAACAGGCGCCCTTATAGGTGAGCTTGATGAGGAGTATGTGTGGGAGGCAAGGGTGGGGCAGCTTGTCACCTTTGGCACAGGCAACTGGAGGATAAACAGGATCACCCATAATGATGTGTTTGTTACCCCTTCAGGCGCGCAGATTATGGATACCCCCTTCTGGCGCAGTAATGAACTCAACCGTGATTTCTATTTCTCGGACAAGATATCCTCATTTCTTGAGATGGCGAATGAACGCCTTGATGACTCAGGTTTTGACCGGTTTTTAAGGGAGCACCACTTCATGGATGAAACATCATCGGCGCTCCTTACCGGTTTTCTTAAAAGGCAAAGGGATTATACGAATGCGCCTCTTCCACACAGGCATCACATTCTTTTTGAGCAGGTTCAAACAGGCCCGGCAGGTGTGCCCGGAAACCAGCTTGTTATTCACACCCTGTGGGGCGGAAGGGTTAACCGCCCCTATGCAATGGCAATAAACGCGGCTTGGATAGAAAAGCACGGGGAGTGCCTTGAGATATATCCGGGCAATGATTCTATCGTGTTTCAGCTCAGTTCTGGTATTGATCCTGATGAGCTTATCCACCTTGTAACCGCAGCAAATCTGGATTCATATCTGAAGATGCAGCTTGAAAAGTCAGGTTTTTTCGGGGCGAGGTTCAGGGAGTGTGCAGGAAGGGCACTGCTTATCACAAGAAACAGGATAAGCGAGAGGATGCCTTTGTGGATGACAAGGCTCCGTTCAAAAAGGCTTCTTGAAAAGGTGATAGGTTATGAAGATTTCCCCATCCTAATAGAGACATGGCGCACATGTCTTAATGACGAGTTTGATCTTGATAATTTAAGGCTTGTGCTTGGCGAGATAGCATCAGGGATAATAAGATTGTCTCAGGTAAAAACATTCAGGCCAAGCCCCTTTGCCGCAAATATAAACTGGAATCAGGTCAACCAGTATATGTATGAAACTGACCAACCTGCATCAGCAAGGTCTGCCCTAAAGGGTGATCTTATCAAAGATATCCTGTTAAACCAGGGGCAGCGCCCGGCTATAGATGAGGCGGTTGTAAAGGAGTTTGAACTCAAGCGAAAGAGGCTCTTTGCCGGCTATTCACCACAGGAGCCATCTGAACTATTGGACTGGGTAAAGGAGCGCATATTGATCCCATACCCGGAGTGGGAAGAGCTGTTATCAGCCATTGAAAGGGACATAAATGGCAGGTCAGCCGGGGTTACTGAAGCTGTATCAAAAAAGCTTATTCATATATCTCTTCCCTTAACCAGTAAAGGTCTTGTTGCACCACTTGAGACCTGGCCTGTTATCAGCAGGGCATTTACACCTTTAACAGGCCACCTCCAGGCAAAACATCTTAATGGCGAAGAGATTTCTAACAGCCATGAACATGAACAGAAAGCGGATGAAGGCAGGTCATCCGATGAGATTTATATCAATATCTTTTTAGAATGGTTGAGCTTCTATGGCCCTGTTACAAAAGAATGGATTTCCCGCACCCTTGGGATTACCATTAATGAGCTTGAGCCTGTGCTTGCAAGCCTTATCGAATCAAATGATCTTATAACCGGTAGACTCATAAAAGAAAGCCCCGAGCTCTATTTTTGTGACACAGAAAATTATGAGATCATGCTCCGTATCAACAGGGCAAGGTCAGTGCCTGTTATTGATTCTCTTGATGCTGCTTTTCTACCCCTTTTTCTTGCAAGGTATCAGGGTTTAATTGTAAAGGCAGAGGATGAAGATGCCCTTTTCACGCGACTGGAACAGTTGCTCTGCCTGCCGTTACCTTCCTGGATGTGGGAGACCGATATCCTTCCTGCAAGGATGCATGGCTACAAATGCGCTTGCCTTGACAGGATCATGAGTGAAAGTGATCTTGTATGGACAGGTTTTGATAAGCAGAGGATAGCATTCTGTTTTGAGCCTGAACTTGATCTCCTTGGCAGGTCGAGGCTAAAGGAAGAGAGGGAGAATGATTCAGGACTATTTACTGATACAAAGGCCAGGTACGGGTTTTTTGACCTTATGGAGATGTCCGGTTTAACCTCTATCGAACTTACTGATAGACTATGGAAGGGCGTATGGAACGGCATAATATCTAACGATAGTCTTGGCGCTCTAAGAAAGGGGATAGAGAATAATTTCAGTGCACCTGAGATTACAGCCAGTCAGGATAATAGAAGAAGGGGCAGGGGTATAGCCAGGAGGTCAGGTTTCAACAGGTGGAAAGGCGCTCACGCATATATAGGAAACTGGTTCAGGCTCCCTGATCCTGAACAGGAGGAAGACCTGATAGAAGAGGAGGAGGTAAAAAAGGAGAGGGTAAGGCTGCTTTTTGACAGGTACGGGATTATTTTCAGGGAGATACTGTTCAGGGAGGTGCCTGAATTCAGTTGGAAGGTAATGTTCAGGAGCCTCTGCATCATGGAGCTGTCAGGCGAAATCATGTCAGGCCTTTTTTTCAAGGGTATTACAGGGCCGCAGTTTATCTCCCGCAAGGCATTTCAGATCCTCTCTACCCTTGCAGAGGATAACAGTATCTACTGGGTAAATGCCTTTGACCCTGCATCTGTGTGCGGTATGCAGATAGATGCATTAAAAGGCACAACCCCAAGGCGGTTGCCGGGTAACTGTATCGTCTACAGAGGAACATATCCTGTGGTTATTGTAGAAAACAGTGGAAAGGTTTTAACAATAATGATTCCCCCTGATGATCCTGATATTGAGCAATCTCTTGCACCTGTTAAGAACCTTCTTGAAAGGGATTTCAGTCCATTGAAAAATATAGCTGTTGAGACAATAAATGGAGAAGCAGCAACAAAAAGCCAGTATGTTGATCTGTTCAGAAGATTATTTGATGTGCAGATTGATTATAAGAATTTAATCCTTTACAAGATGAGAAAGTAAATTTTTAAGGACATATGTACTGTCCATTAATTCAGTTTATAAATCCTTTTCCAGAATATGACTGGTCTTTGTTTCTCAGATCCTTTTTAAGGTTTTCCCCCCACCTCAATGTGGAGCAAGGCCTATCCGAAAGAGGGGGGAACGCCTGACCAGCTTGATGCATATGTTGCTGCTGCATGGATGAAAAAGGCTGACAATGAAGGAATCTTGAAGAGGTTTCTTGAACCTGATCTGCTGTTAGATGAATATCCTTTTACCCTTTTTGAGGGATGGATACTGGGTGCCATATAGTTACCCTCCAAGTATTTTTGAGATAAAAAGCACAGGCCTGTATTCCCAGCCGCTTTTTATAACCGTTTCAACAATAAGTCTATTTAGCTCATCATGATCGAATTTGTATTCATATGCCCTGCCGATATGTATTCTGCCATCCCTTAGGGTAATGCCGTACTGAACCTCATATTCCCATTGCTTAAATACAATCCCCCTGAAAAGAAAACCTGTTATGGAGAACCCCATCTCAAGGCCATTCGCCGTTTTTCTAACAGACCTGCCTATATCAAGGGCTCGGCATACCTTCTCTTTTTCATCCAGTCTTAGTTGCAGCACCCGGAGTTCGTTCACCTTATTGAGTGTGGCCAGCCCGGCCCATTTGGCATTCGCAAGACGCCATGTCGCTTCAACTATTCCTCCTCTTTTTTTAATGACCTGAAAGGGTAGATCAGCATCGTTTATGGATAAAAGGCGGCTTACAAGTTCCGCCTCACTAACAGGCATGATGCCCAGTTCAGGATCAACCTTGGCTGCCCAGCTTCCCACACGGTTCCATATACGCAGTTGAACGGCGGCATAGATAATAAATGCAACGATTAAGTGGTTAAAGTATCGGTCTGTGCGAAAAACTTCAGTCATCCAATTCGCCTTTGGGTTGGGATAGACAATCCCGCTTCTCATGACCAGTTTTGAGGCCGCCTCAGGATCGTGCGCCTCAGCATGAATAATTACCTCATCCAGATGTTCAATGCGGCCTGCAACACCCCTTTCAGGGATTGAATAGAAAAAATAATCCGGCCCGCTTCTCTGATGAACCCCTGAGCCCTCTGATCTCTCTTTTGCGTATATCTTGAAAACCCCTGCTGCCTCTATTTTATCCCGAAAAAAAAGTATTCTAACAGAGCCCTCTTTATATTGTATGGCCGTTCCGTTCAATGCCCCTGGGTATGAAAAGGGCTCCTTTGAAACAGCATCAGGCAGGATGTTATTTTCCAGTCCTGAGCCTTTGGCAAGCGCAAGGAGCGATTCCCTGTTCACTGCCGTCTTTTCAGGGGCAAGGGTTACCCCCAGAAAACAAAGACCAATGGGCACCAATATTGAAGAGAAAAAATATATAAAGGCGATAAGTACCTTCATCAGTAATACCCCTTTTTATTTGCAGATCCTTAACCGGTCCCATTACTTTTAAGGCATAGGATCCGAGGTTAAAAAGACTATTCTTTTTTATTGAGTGTGATTACCGTAATATCTTTAACCTCATCACCGATAAAGGGCCTCTGCACTTTAACCCAGCATTTTGAATCTGCAATGCTCTGAGCGTTGTCAAGGGTAAAGTAGGCCTCCCAGAGGTCATAGCCTTCATATTTCTTAGGTTTTCCGCTGGTGCCGGATGAACGGGGCATGGATACCTCCTTACCCAGATCTTTATAAAAGGCCGCGACCTTGGCAAAGGAATCAGTTGTGGTATAGATAGTAGTCTTTCCGGTATCCTGTTTTGCCATGGCTGCAAATTCCTGCGCCTCTTTGGTGGCCTCTTCATCTATGACAGCGCCCGGATACTCTTTGAACTCCGCTGAAAAACCGGTATTAAGGGATAAAATTAGAAATATAACGGTCAATGAAAATATCCTGTACATCTTTGCCTCCCTTTAAATATTTGTTTAGTAATAAATACAGACACCTTCATCCTTATCTCCCTGGTGTGAATTGAATGGTCCATGACCCTTTTTCCTCATCCTCCATGTATGGCAGCTTGATGGTGACAGGTTTACCTGCAAGCAGGTCATTCCAGGGCACCTCAAAATCCAGATTAAAATCATCAAGTCGGGTACCGCCAACGCTATTTCCCCATTCCGGTAGATTTCGGCGCATGTCGGTCCTGAAGATCAGGGTTCTCTTTTCCGATAGCCTAATTGATACACTTCTTTTTCCGTCCCTTGAATTCTCCATTTCAGGCACAAGATCATCCGCCAATGTCAGTGATGCCTTAAAAAAGGTCGGGGGCTCCTTGCCCCTTGTGAACTTGGGGTGTTCCCTGTTGTTTGCCTCTCCTGATGTCCAGCTATCCTGTAGAATAAATCTCTTGAATGTGCCACGAACTTCACCCCAATCAATGCCCCCTGAAGCCATTATAGGATTAGGATCTTCCTTATTCCCTGCCTCAATAAAGACATCTTCAAAAACCACATGCATTTGAAGCTCTGCAATCCGCATTGCTCCGTCAGGGATATAGGGCGCAGTGAATTCCAGATCCACTGTAACCGTGTATCCCTTTCGCTTGATCACAAGGTCTTTGGTGAGCTCTGCCCCGCGGTTAGGCTCCTGAAGAGTACCTTTAAAGGTATCCTCGGCGGATGAGCCTTCATGGGATGCGAATATCTTAAAAACAGGGCAGCGCACCCTTCCCTTGGCATCCTTGTGTGCGTGAAGAAGGGCATCCTTGATTTTATATTTACCGTTGTTGTCAGCATTTGTTTTCCATGTTTTTCCGTCTTTGGGGTCAACCACCTTAACCTCAGCATATGAGGCTGGTTTTCGATCCTCCCCTTCCTTAATCCACACGGTTCCTTTCAGGGTGGCATAAAATCCCTCAGCATATTCCCTGGCCTCTTCCAGTCGGTATTTCTTTGCCAATTCCACATACCAGTTATGGGATTTGTTTCCGGGCAGGAAGCAGAGACAATCCTTAAAGTATTCCACCATCAGTTTGGTCACATCGGTGCGCTCAAGGCCGAACTGCCACCAGTCGCACTCTTTTCGAACATCTTCAAGCCATTCAAGGCCCTTGTCTAACGGTGTAATAGGATCCCCTTTTTCAAGTATCTTGAAATCTATGCGCCGTTCGCAATTAACATTAAAGTCACGTTTGGGAATGACAAGAAGGCCTTCTTCATCAAACTCCCCAAACACACTCGTCCGGCCATCATAAAGCCCGGATTTTGCCACTTCAATATTGTTGATTGCATAGCGGATAAGGCAGCGCACCCACTGCTCCCGCACATGAACAGGGTCAAATCGGGTTTCTGCGGCCTTCTGATATATTATTCGTCCAAAATTGCGTGCCTTATACAAGGTATTCTGCCAATCATCATCTTTTTTGATACGTAGAAATTTAAAGCAGGCATCCCAGGCGGTGTTTTCTCCTGACCTCTGTGCCATCTTAAGCAGATTGTCAAACTTTTCGCCCCATTCCGGGTTTCCGTGGGCGGCATTAAAGGCATCTTCCATGGCCTTTTTTACCTCATCACGGTCTCTGGCCTTTCTCTCAAGCCAGGTCAGGTAAGGCTCAAGTCTTCCTGGATAACCTTTGGGCTCATCCATATTGGGTTCTATACTGTCCCTTAGGTCATTGTATCTCTTTGCCCAGTCAACACCCCCCTGAGGGGCCGCCTGCGCGATAAGGTAAATATCTTTCGACTCGTTTACCGCCAATACGGGGTCTGAATCTGAGAAAGTGATAAAAAGAGAAAAAGAGAAGAACATCGCCATTAAAAAGGATATTCTCTGCATAATTCTATTATATCCCCCTGATGTATTACAACCTCCCTGCCCTTTTCAGATGTATGACAGGGGCCTGATTATCATTTATTAATAGGTCATTGCTGATTTTTGCCAATAATACTATCAGTGATAATTTCCGGATTTTTAGATAAATATTATTGCTTTGAACAATATCTGTCAAATCCGAAAAGAACCGGCTCTATAAATTTCCAGTATTCAATTATGATTGGGAAATATTAATGATAATTAACAGCCGGATATCGGTTATAGACGCTTTTTATCTGTAAGGGAACAGATGTATCTAATAAGATAAGAGATGGAGTATAATAACTGTGATAAAAAAATTGCTTGATTTAATCGTTTACCTGTGTCATTTAAAGTCCCAAGTTGGTGATTGTTTTTTAATGACATGCCTCTATCATCTCTTTTTTCTTCACCACTAAAACAGGCATGTTATTTTATGTTTCATGTTCTCGACTTGTTGAATGGTTAAAGTTAGTTGTTGATGTTTTAAGACATGTATCAAGATTACGCGGTAATCTCTGGTTTAGATATTGATTCTGTTTTTAATATATTGTCTATTGAATCATCTGTAATACTTTTATTGATTCAATATTTTTAATAATGCAGTATTGACGTAATCAATCCGCATTTATTTTAGCAGGTCAAGGGTTTATACCAGAATATTAGTTATCGCAATAAGCAGTTTTAGAGCAGGTTTTAAAATGGTTCACTCTTATCAATGAGCCATTTATTAATATGACGTTATTTAATGTCAACCGTGTAAGCAACATTTTAGAAATGACAAATCAATGAGGAGAGCCTATGCCTGTTACAGCCCGAAAAGAGTGTGCCTGCGAAGCATCAGAGGAACAATTAATTGCACAATTTTTAGAAATTTTAAAAGATTATTCTGTAGAACCGGGGTCGCTCATTCCTCTTCTGCAAACAGCTCAGAGGATGCTGGGCTATCTTCCTGAAAAGGTACTCAAACAAATAGCCATAAAACTGGACAAGCCCTACAGTGAAGTAGCCGGAGTGGTCAGTTTTTACTCTTTTTTCAGAACAACTCCCAAGGGTAAACACCTGATTCGTGTATGCCTCGGCACCTCCTGTTATGTCCGTGGTGGAAAGGAAGTGCTGGAGACCTGCAAAAAACTATTGAATATAGATGTTGGGCAGACAACCGAAGACAGGCTTTTTTCGCTTGATGTTGGCCGCTGTTTTGGGGCATGCGGACTTGCTCCAGTCATGCTGATTGATGATACTGTTCATCAAAGGGTAAAACCCTCAAAAATTAATGAAATACTCTCATTTTATAAAGAAAATGCAAGTGAGAAAAAATAAATTTTAATTGGGCAAGGAGTTAAAAGTGCAAAATAGTACATTGTTCAAGATCAATAAGCCTGAAGATATTGATGTTATCAGAGAAACCATGTCTAAACGAATGGAGATGCGTAAGAGGAAAGCTCCCAAAACAGCACCTGATACAAAAGGTAATTTTGATTTGATGCTTTGAGATCGGAAGAGCGTCGTGTAGGGAAAGAGTGTAGGATAGGGTG
>CAZXUA010000035.1:0-28583 GCA_964643755.1 uncultured Desulfatiglans sp.
CTGCCCATGAAAAGGGTATCATTCACCGCGACCTGAAACCGGCCAACATCAAGGTTACGCCTGAAGGCAAGATAAAGATCCTGGATTTTGGCCTGGCAAAAGCATTTGCCGGAGAAAACGGGGAAGCGAAACCATTGGACTCCCCCACCATTAGCAATGAAGCCACCCGCCAGGGTGTGATTCTGGGGACAGCCGCATACATGTCGCCTGAACAGGCCGCGGGAAAGAGTGTCGATAAACGTGCCGACATCTGGGCATTCGGTGTTGTGCTGTTTGAAATGCTAACAGGAAAAAAGCTTTTTGAAGGCGAAACGGTCACTGAGACCCTTGCCGGTGTTATAAAGGGTGAACCGGAGTGGAGCCTTCTTCCTCCCAATCTCCACCCAAGAATCGGCCTTCTTCTGGAGCGTTGTCTTGAGAAAAAACCCAAGAACCGTTGCAGCGGTATTAGCGACGCAAGGGTGGATATTCAAAAGGTCTTGACCGCGCCCAGTGGTGTGTTTGTCAAACCGGTCGCAGTGGAAGAACCACGGAGAAAATCCAGAGGGGTATGCTTCTGTGGATCGCCGCCATCGCCCTGCCTGCAGTTATTGTGGGTTCAATCATATGGAATTTCAAGACTTCATCGAGGTCTGTGCCTCTTCCGATAACCCGCTTTTCCTATGAATTACCGAGTGACTTGGACTTGGCCGGTTTCGAAGTCTCGCCCAACGGAAGGCAGTTCGTGTACGCCACTCCCCGCGGACTTTACCTGCAGTCATTTGACGAAATTGATCCCAAGTTCATTCCGGGGACGGAAGGACGGGAACGGAGACCTTTCCTCTCTCCAGATGGCAAATGGATCGGTTACTTTGGAACAGACTTCAATCTTAAAAAAATAAATATCTCAGGCGGTGCCCCGATCGGTTTGTGCAAAGTTCAGGTACCTACCGGTGCGTTCTGGAACCAGGACGACAAAATTATTTTTGGGGACGGCACGAGTGGCATATATCGAATTTCCGCCAACGGTGGAACTTCCGAACTGCTCGTCAAGGGGACTAATCACTTCATGCCTAAATTGCTGCCCAATGGGAAATCGGTTCTTTTTACAGATACTTCGAAACAACCCACAATACAAGTGCAGTCTATTCAATCCGGCGAGAAGAAGTATCTCTTTGAAGGTATCGGTGCCTATTATCTCCCGACTGGTCACATTGTCTATGCATTAGGGAAGGAACCTTACAGTATTTTCGCAGTTCCTTTCAATCTGGAAAGACTTGAGGCAACCGGAGGGCCGGTCCCAATAGTCAGCGGAATACGTGGTTTTACCATCTCTGATTCTGGAACGCTGCTGTATTTTTCGAGGGACGCGGATAACTTCCCGCCCGCCCAGCATGTCGCAGTTTGGGTAGATCAAAAAGGTAAGGAGGAACCGATCCCGGATTCTCCAAACAATCTGCGCCATAGGTTTGCGTTGTCTCCTGATGGGAACCGCGTAGCGCTGGTGGCCTCCACCGGCGGGAATAGCCAGATATGGGTCTGGGATTTGAAACATAAAACCATAACCCAATTGACCTTTGACGAAAGTGGAAACGTGTCGCCTCTGTGGACTCGAGATAGCCGACAGGTTCTATACGAGAGGAATCTTTCCGATGGTCAATATGAAATAAATATGAAGGCGGCAGATGGAACAGGGTCGACACAAAAAATTGGCACTTTCCCATTCATCCCTGTCCCTTATTCATGGACGGGGGATGGAAAGAGTTTGGTTATGTTGGAACACGATGTCAATCCACCTCGAGGAGATATAACAATGCTTCAGATTGAGGGAGATCAATCCAGAAAACCGCTACTTGCTGAAAAATATGTCGAAACTCAGCCGTCAATCTCACCTGACGGTCGATGGATTGCATACGTATCCGGTGAAGCAGGTGGGACGGCTAATGTGTATGTGCGTCCTTTCCCTGATGTCGAAAAGGGAAAATGGCGGATATCTGATACCGGTGGACTGGCTCCTTTATGGTCTAAGGATTCAAAAAAGCTCTTTTACCGAAATGGCGATGCCGTGATGGCCGTCGAAGTGGAAACAGATCCGACATTCAAGAATGGGAAACCCGAAGTCCTGTTTCGTGGCAACTATTACTATTGGACACTTGGTGAGTTGGTGGAAGCCATGTGGGCCATCGGTCCGGATGACCGGTTCATGATGGTCAAAGAGGTGAAACCAATCGGAAAGGATTCTGCCACCGAAGCTCCAATAAAAATGAACATCGTCCTGAACTGGTTTGAAGAACTGAAGGAAAAGGTGCCGGAGAAATAGGAAAAGAAGATGAAACTATATAAGCAAAAAATCGAATATCGAAGTGCGAAACAATACCAAAGGGAAAAAAATCGAAGCACGAAACCCGAAATTCGAAACAATATAAAATATTTAATGACAAAAATTCAAAACAGAAGAAAAAAACAACCACCTAAACAAGTGCTTTGTTTTTATAATTTGAACATTTGAGTTTAGAAATTGTTTCGGATTTCGATATTAAGATTTTGAATTTGAGTTTTTTTATTTCTAATTTCGTGCTTCGAAATTCGAATTTGATTTTTTGTATTCTCTGGTTCCCAAGAGTTTCACAGGAACAAGTTGAACATATCTTGCTTGCCTGCTCAGTCTCTGCGCTTGTATGGCGAACCTTATGTATTTACCGCTGGCTGCGTCTCCTGGCGCAGCCAGCGTTTTTAAGGTCTTCACCTCTCATTTTTTATTTTTGTCAATACTGGTAACCGCAAGTACCGGAGAGCCCGTTCCATTAGTGGTTCTTTGGTGAAGAGCTGCTAAACCGGGGTGGCCAACATCATTCACAGCGCGCGCAACTACATCTCTGCGGCATTCATCATACAGGGCTGACCCTTTCACATCCATAATGACCGGGCGACGACCGCATACCTGTTTGGCCGCGTTGTTGATCCTCCTGTACAAAGCCGTTACGCCCTCCTGGTGTGACAGATTAAGGTCTCTGTAACAGACTTTAACCTGCGCTATATCTGAACCTGCACAGCCAGTGGCTTTGGCCTGAGGTTCAGTTGCGCCGACTGGCCCGGAAATGACTGCAAGCCAGATAATGGTAACCAATGTGGCTATAGTCCAATTATAATTTTTAACCATGATAATTCCTCCTTTTATTTTAGGTTATTCAAGGCATTCACTTATATAGGCGTTAATGGCCGGAAAAAAACCGAATGAAAAAATAAAAAAAAGAAAAAACACGGAATCATTTATTTCATTTTTATCTATTTGTAATCCAATTCCTGATCTTTGTTGTCAGGTAGGTGATGATGATTTTGTGTGTGAATGATTTATAGAATTCCAGTATAGTTGAATTGAATAGATAAAACGTGGAATACAGCTAAATATTACAGGTATGGATTGCCTGTAATTCAAAACGAAGTAACAATAATGGACTGTTTCATGACATATACCCCCAGTTTCAATTTTTATATTAGATTTACTATATTTTACAGAATCATTAGTGGCATAAATGCTCGTTGATAATAAATGTCTTTTCATATCCTTCATTAGATTTTAACTTTTTAACTCATCAACCTATTAAGGCGGAAAAAACCGGTAAAAACCTGCATGTAAAAGTGATTCCTTAATTTTATACTGTAGCAATGATGTGCAGATAGTATCACAGGGGCTATCTTGTATAATAAAAACCCATGAAATATTGTATCTCATATCTATTTCACCTGTTTTACGGGGCCGAGATATCGGTCAAACCAGACTAATATTTCTTGAACCACTTCACGGGCCTCTTTCAGGTCACCGTGACCTCCATTCCAAAAGAGCTGCCTCTTATCCTTTTCAGCCGCACCCAGAAGCTGAAACATCGGATCTACCGATGTCTCAATTGGAAAATCGAAATCGGAACGGCCATTCATCATGAGTGTCGGGACTTGAAAATGGGTAAGAAAATTGAAGGGATCAATTTCCGGTAACCGGTTGCTATCAAAATACAAACCAACACTGGCCAGCGCTGCGGCTTTAAGACGATTCTCATCGACTGCGAGCACAGGCAGCATGCCAGCGCCCATACTTAGACCATAAACACCTATCTTGTCGCTATCCACATCAGGACGACTCACCAGGTAATCGATTGAGCGGCGGAAGTCTTTGGACCAGAGAATCACCCGGTCACGGCTCTCATTTGGTCCCGCAGCCATTGTCTCATACTGTCGCTGATACTGACCCTTGAGAACCGGGACCAGTACAGCCCGCCCGTTCTTTATCAGAAAACTGAAAAAATACTCCTGGGCAGGCTGAAATGAGCGTAAACGAAATGCCATACCTGGTTCGGCGTAGATGATCGTCTGATAGGGTGGAGTTGCGTGTTTAGGTATATAGAAATAACCTAAGATTCTTTCGTTTCCATAAGCAGCGGCAAAGGAGACCTTCTCGCGTTTCCAGTCAGAATTTTCTTCATCAATACCTTCGACTCGCGAATCAAGGTCAACTTGATCATAGGCATAACGACTCCTATATGATTGGAACACCTCTTCAGAAACTGGCGTATCTTTTCTGTAGTCATGTATTGGCGATTTAACCGGCTTTTGGAGCACGGATTCGTTGTCTACATCATAGCGTACACAGCGTATGCCGTTCTTTTCAGAACGATCCCAGGGGCTTCGGGTATCCAGATCCGAGAACATCCAATCCGGCTCATTCCATGCCCCACCGCGGGTAATGCGCTTACCCTCAATTTCATTAAAACACCACTCTCTCACGTTTCCAGCCATATCCAGCGTGCCAAAGGGACAAATACCCTGGTATGATCCAACTTGCGCCTGCCCTTTATCGCCGTAATTGCTCAACACTGCAATATCAGCAAAAAAGCCTGGGTTTGCAGCCTTCTGCCAGTGATAGATAGTCGGTAACTGTTTGCCTGCATATTCAGCATAAGCAGCGGCCTCATACCAACTCACACCATTAACCGGATAATCATCATGCCCTTCCGGATAGTTTCCATGTGACCATGTGGCGGGACCAGGCTGACCTGTGGAATCACAAAATAATTTTATTGCCTCTTCAAAGGTTATTTCAGAATCATTCTGGATAAAATCCTGTTTCCAATACCACTGTCTCTGATATCCCCCATTATTGATAAACTCTTTAAACTGTTGATTGGTGACCTCGTAACGGTCAATCAGAAATGCGTTAAGTTTTACCCCATCCAGGCCTGAAACACCCACATATCCGCCTGGAACACGAACCATTTCAGGAGGAAGAGTATTCTCCAAGTCCAGGACGAATTCCAGAGGTTTTCCACCATGAACTTCTCCAGAGCCAAATATTGTTCTGAATCCCTGTTTCTCAATACGCAGACGATAATGTCCCCATGGCAGTTCCTGTGAGGTAAAAGGTGTAGTGCCAAGGAACAGCCAGTCATTATCATCAGGATTATATCCAGTAGCCCAAACATCTGCTCCCGGAGGATTGGTTATAAGAGGAGTTGGCATGGAGATTTTTTGATGAATCTGTTGCAGGGTTGGATCGTCAGGAAGAATCGCCCTGGCGCGACGAATCATGCGAAAGGCATTATCAAATTCATATGCATCCAGCAATCGTGAAATCTCCGGGATCACCTGCTCTCTTACCCAGCGCACCTTTGAGTTGTGCTGATACATCCTTACCCCCAAAAAAAGAAGAAGGAGGGTAACAATGGCGGCAGGTATGGCAAATATGGGTTTTTTGGCGTACTTAAGGAACCGCCTGCTATTCAGTTTTTTCCTTAATTGTTCCAGAGTAAGACGGGCCTCTGTAATGCTTTTAAGGCGATGATTTATATCCTTGTAAAGACATTGCTCCATAAGCCTGATCAATTTTACCGGGGTTCCTGCAGGCAGGGCATGCCAGTCCGGTTCATCATGCAGTATGGCTTTAATGGTATCCGAGATTGTATCTCCTTTAAATGCGCGTTTACCTGTAAGTAATTCATATAACAGGCACCCGAAGGCCCAGACATCTGTGCGTTGATCTACCTCTTTACCGCTGGCCTGCTCTGGACTCATATAGGCCGGAGTGCCTGCAATCTGCCAGCACACAGAGTCGATAACTGTGACAGGTTGCTTTTGATCCGGCATATCCTCTGTGCCCCAAATAGCCTTGGCAAGACCGAAATCCAGCACTTTAACCCTGCCCTGCGGTGTTACCTTAATATTGGCCGGTTTTAAATCACGATGAATGATCCCGCGCTTGTGCGCTGCTTCCAGCGCCTCGGTCACCTGGCAGGCATAGTCAAGTGTTTGAGTAAGAGGCAAAGGCCCGATAAGTGTATTCCCCTCCACCAGTTCCAGAACAAGATAATCCTCCCCTTCAAACTCCTCCAGCCCGTATATTGCAGCGATATTGGGATGGTTCAGAGAGGCAAGTGTATGAGCCTCACGCCTGAAGTGGGCCAATCGATCAGGATTTAGAGTAAACCCTGGAGTAAGTGTTTTAATGGCTACATCTCTGCCTAGCCTGCTGTCATGCGCCAGATATACCTCTCCCATGCCTCCTTTACCTAGTATTTCAACAATCTGATAGTGCGAAAGGGTTTTACCAATCAAAGAAGGGGAGGTGTTTAATGTTTCCGAAATAGATAAATCCAATTCAAACTTCCGCGCAGCGAGCACCATAGCAGGTTCTTCAAGCAGATTGCCAGCCTGTTCATCGTGAATCAGCAAAGATTTAACCTCCTCACGCAATGATTCATCACCCACACATGTCTCATTAAGAAATTTCTCTCGTTTATCCTGTTCCATTTTAAGTGCGGTGGTAAAAATTTTTTCTATCTTTTGCCAGCGTTTCTGGTCCATCGGGGTTTTCCTCAAAAGTTTAGATATTTGTTTTTAAACAACTGTAAATCATACAGTAACCAAAGATTAGGATATGAGCCTCAGAGGATCCAGCAAAGGAAAAGGAACAATTGCTTACAACATGAATTTAAGGTGAAAGGTTAAAGCCTGTTTTCTTTCGATTAACAAAAAAACATATGGTTCATATGATACTACAAGGTCGTCAGTTGTTGAGATGAATCGGCCAAAATGTTAACAGTAAGTTTTGATGAATTCAAGCAGTTTTTTTTGAAGAGAGTGGAGCGTGACAAATATGGGAATGGTCGTTTACATCGCTTATAGGGCGAACACACAGGTTCGCCCCTATAAATGAAATACGATTTATCCGGTTTTAATCGGGAAACCAAATTTTAAACCATTTGCCCCAATAGTGCGGATGGATCAGATTCCACCCTCTGAAAACTCTATGGCAGGGATAGCCAGGTGCATCTATTTCGATTTTTACAAGCCCTTTGCCTGGCCCTAATCCAGGGATCATACCAACATTGGTGACAAGCAGCCCTTTTCGCAAGCCCATGCCAGGATAAAATGCAACGCTGTTCGGGGTGGAAAGCGGGGCATATAGTGGGTCTGTGGTATCAGAACCTAATACAGCAATTGTCTCCTGGGTCAAATCCCTTGCAGTGATTCTGATAACAGCACATTTTGAAACAACAGCGATATATATGTTCCCGAACTCATCAATCTTAATTCCATCACCCATTATAGGAAATGCAGCTAAAGGAGGCAGTGCCTCTGGTATTGCCTCCAGCACCTTCCATATTCCCGGTTGACCAAGCTCCCCGTTCCTTTTAATCGGGATCTTTACAATTAACCCCTTATCTGAATTTGCAACATACAGGTTACCACGATAATATGCTATTCCATTTGCGCCCATGGGGAACCCAAGCACAGCCCCAGTCCCTGTAAGGAGATCATCACGCAGCACCAATTCTGCCTCACCTCTTTGGGGAATGCGCCATATGCCACCCTGTCCGTAATCACCCGGTGCACCTGATAATGATTCTGTAACATAGAGGTTGCCCCTCTGGTCAAAGGTAAGAGCATTTGCAGCAACGATCTGGTCTGTTCCCGGGAGGAGAACAACATTACCACGGCGGTCTACCCTGTATACGCCTTGATCCTCTCCTGTGACAGCGATATATATGTTTCCTTTGTTGTCCATGGTAAGGCCGTAAGCATCTCCTGTGCAGATATCGGTTGTAGATATGAGGTCTCCATCACTGGAAAATTGCCATAGGTTAACACGTCCCTCAACAGTGACATTGACATAGACATTTCCTTTTGTATCGACAACAACCTCTCCGGTTTTATCTATGGCCAGCCCCCCTGTAAAAGAGATGAAATCCGGAAAATCATCAAAAAGTTCACAGGCAAATGCCCCGCTGCTTATGTACAGCAAGGCCGCAACCATGCACATCTCTATCACCTTTATTCTCCTTAATTCCTTAATGCTTTTCATATTCTCTCCTCCTTATATTTCAGGTTTAAAATACATTCATTAATAAAGGCGTAAACCACATGAAAAAACCGGCATGAAAAATAATGTAATTGATTTTATTCTATTTGAAATAGATATTGAGGTTAAGGAAGAAAGCTTTAGATAGCCAATTGGCATGATACCAATATTTATAAAAAATATGCGGAAGCATTTAATTGTCATCTAGAAATCAAGATTGTTTCCAATAGTTAGATTAAAATGTCAATATCAGTGCCTGACACCGATTTTTTACTTGTTCCAGTGTATTATCATCAATTGAGTGTCAATCTAGATTAATGGGAGAGTTCTTGATTCTATCCTGTAGGGGCACGGTGCGCCGTGCCCCAGTTACGCAACCTTAAATAACAAATAGATTAGTTATAACCTGAATTTTGCACCAGATATATATACGTAGAGACGGGTTTTAAACCCGTCTCTACAATTTCCTTTTAACAATAGGATTTCGGCGCCTCACTAAGAAACCCGGTATACAATCCAAGTATAAAACTGTAATATGAATGAATCATCCGCAGTTTATCTGCGGGGTCTCAAAATGGACCTTATTCCACGATTCCGAACATCGAAAAAATTCTACCACGCTGGATTTTTAGTTGGCCCCATCCATTTCTCAACACCCTCGTTATATATAACCCGTTTACTGAAGAGCCACTGGCCATTAACCTTAACCATTTCATCCTCATAATGGCCGTAACCATCAAACACGGCCTTTTTCTCAGGATTGTCATTGCTGTAATGGAACCAGTAAGACCTTCCATACGCCTTGTCGCCATCAACCTTGATCACAATATTGGTGATATTATGACGCCCTGTGGCAGTGCTGGCAGAATGATCGAAGACAGACCTGGACTCCTCAATAGCCTTGCGGATGGCATCGCGCCCCTTGACCTTGTACTCTATAATATCCAGCTCTCCATCTTCAGTGAAGGTTGATACATATGTGTCAAGGTCAAAAAAATCGAGCGCAAACAGATAGCGCGCCTGAAGGTCTTCAATCTGTGCCCGGTCTTCACCATAGCTCACGGTTTTAGACTCTTTCTGATTGCATGCGATTGTGAACATCAGTGAAAGGGCAATTATTGTGCAGAATAAAAAAGACATTGTTTTTTTCATAATATTTCTCCTTTGATAATGGTCAGGATTCAAGGGTTCAAGTAAAAGCCCCTAGTTTTAGCCCTTGAACCCTGATTTTAATTACTCCCACCCTGTTTTTGTGCCATATGGCAGTACAAGCCCTGTTGCCTCTATATCATAGATCTTTCCCTTTTTTATCTTGAAGAAATGGATAGCAGGCATATTGAATGTGCCCTGGAATGCAGGCACTGTATCCACACCCGGTATTCCATTTAACTTCATCTCCTTAAGCTTACTGTCATGGTAGAGGTTTGAAAAACCAACAGCGAGTCCCTTCTGCTCGTCAATAACAAGGAGACGGCGGTTTCTGATCTCACTTATATAGCCCCATACACCGGCGGTAATTTGTCCTTCACATGTATTGGGTGCAAGTGAAAGGGCCTTGCCCAGTTTCATCATCTCAGGGTCCATTGTCTGAGGCGGTGCAAAATCCCTTGGCGCCTCTTTTGGTTCGGGAAAATCCTCTTTAGTGCCTCCCACAGATATGCCGCCGTTTTCACGGCGCTGGCACTCCTTAGCATATGGCGCCAGTGTGCCATCTTCGCCGGTAAGTGAATCATAATAGGCAAGCCCTATATCGAGCATTAACTCACGGGGCGTTTTCTCTTCAGGTTTGATATCTTCTACCAGTCCGGGACGGGGTTTTTTAAGGTTTTGAATACTTATCTCATTGCTTTTAACAACATGGTGCTCCACCTCTGCGATCTTGCCCCTTCGCAATGCAAGACGCAAGCCCAGCAGGATATCCTCATTGTTGTTTTCCTTCATCATAAAAAGCCCTGCTACCTGCTGATTGATGGGGTCAGCAGCATAAACCTGAAACTCGGAAGGGCCCCCTGATGCGGTATCCCACAGGCCATATCCAACGGGTATCTCAGCGGTGTTCTGGGTATACTTGACATACCTGTCAAAGGGTACTTTTGATGGGTTATGGGCTACCAGGGCAGCCAGATAATCCTTCATCATTTTTACAAGGCATTCGCGGTCACAATGCCCGGAAGTATAGGCAAAGGAGTTGGCGGATAATAGAAATACAAATGCTACTAGTATTCCAATTTTTACTGTTTTCATTTCAATGTCCTCCTATATGATTTTTTAAATCTAAAGTAATTTTAATCATAATACCATGCCGGACTCCACATCAAGTGTGAGCCGGGAATTGATCTGGCATCCAGTCTTATCAATATCGAAAACCGGATTCCCCGGTCAAGCCGGGGAATGACGCATTAATAACTTCAGATGAAAAATAAAGAGCTGATTGCTGAAAGCTCAGACCGAAAAATACAATTTTTCGGTCTGTCCTACCTCACACTCTGTATGCTGTCAGATATGCCCTGTTCATAGGTGCTCCATCCTGAATTCATACCATAGGGGCACCTGTGAAAGATCGCCTCGATCCTGCGAATCTGACCCTTTTCTATTTTGAAAAGTTCTGCCAGTTGCCATGTCCAGTTAATGGCGTCATGGTCAAAAAAGGCAAAGGCAAAGGCAATCCCTCTCTCCTGATCCACAGCAACAAATCTGCGGTCTCTGACACGTGTAATGAATCCCATTTTCCCTGCCTCAAACTGCTCCTTGCAACCCCAGTGCGTTGAATAGACGGTGGCTGTCTTGGGATCAGGCCGTGTCTGGCCCTCTGGCACTGGTACATTGGTGGCAGGAACGCCGTTTTCAATACGGTGGCAGTCATCCGTAAAGGGATAGTATCCTTTGCCGTGATCATTCTTCTGCAGGCCGGAAAAGTAATAGTTGGCTGTCTTTACGAGTTCTTCTCTGGATGAGCGCTCCTTAAGCGGGATAGGGTCAGTAAATATCTTATGGGGCGTACCCATCTTTTCCACCAGTTCGCCGACTGTGGCCTTTCCCGTAAGGCCCATGGTGTCGCTTGCAGGACGAACAACAATCTGTTCCGCCTCTGTAATAAGGTTGTTGACTATCTTGAGCCTTATTGCTATTCCAACAAGCTGTCCTTCATCCTTAGCATCTCTGCCGTTTTCACGGGCTGTGCCCAGAAAGGCTACCTGCTGGGTCTCTATATCAGGGATATAAAATTTATAATTTCCCTTTCCAGACATGGTTACCCAGAGCCCTTCGTTGCCTAAGGGCAGTCTGACCCCGTTCTCTGTAAATTTACAGTCCCTTGAAAAAAGATCGAGGGTTGGATTGTTGTCATTCATTGCATCAATATACCTGTCTATATAACCCTCAAGACATTTGCGGTCGCATGAACTGGCTGTTCCCTGTGCATATGCAACCGGGATCAAAAAGAAAATTAACATGATGATAAAAACTCTGATTCGCATACTCATACTCCTCCTTTTAGTTGTTTATTCAGCGCAAACAAAACTGTCCGCATTGTTTGTATCTCCTCCCCTGTAGCGCGCCACAAGAGGATAGGGGCAAAGGGGTCTTGTGACACCAGGAAACGCCTTGCCTGTAGCGATGATTCTATCAGGCGCACGGCCATCTTCCACCCATGCCATGATTGCATCAAGCATATCGAATCTGTCAGTCGCCTCTCCTCCGTCACAGTGACACATACCAGGAATAAAGAACAGACGAACAGAATCTCTGATTGCCTCTCCATTGACTCTGACTGCCTCATCATACCAGCCGGCAAGTACACTTGAGGCCATGCCCTGATCGGAAAGGCCATTATAAACGATCATTTTACCGTGACGCATAAAGGTCGATAAGAATGTTGAATCTGCATCACTCATTGCCCCTGTATGGCGCGTACGTTCCACATCTTTATCAAAATTAAAATCAAGCGGATCAAGGTCAGGTTCAGGAGACGTCAACTGGTAATATTTCATATTCTCTAATCCCAGTGTCGCATCAGCCGCATCCCATTCTCCTGTCCCTGATGAGCCAAAGTGCATGGCACGCCAGATGGGGTCGGCAATGCCTGTGTCATAATTATAAGCACCATATAGCTGTTCTCCTTTGCCTGTTCGAGGACCGGAATAGATATCACTCAGGGCCTCCACCTGTGCCCTGGAAAGACAGTTTTCTTTTTTTTCTCCCTTGCATGTCAAAACACCCGGGTCATAATCACATGCCTGCCAGTCATTAATCATGCCGTCAGCAAGGCCATCCAGCGCATCACAATGTTTAAGAACGCTTTTTGAAACAAGACGCAGGTCATCATCCGAAAATGCATGAGATATAATCGGGCGGCCCTTTTCATGCTTTGGTGAAATGCGGGCAGCAACCTGCAGGTTCCACATCTGATCAACAGCTATCCTGGAAAATTTAATGGATGGATCACCTGCTACAATACCGTCAAAATAGAGCGGAAAACGCTGTGATGCCATCAGGCCCTGACGTCCGCCGTTTGAGCAACCCAGAAGGTATGAGTAGGAGGGCGCCTTGTTGTAATATTTTTCGACCACCTCTTTAGCCTTTGGGGTAACTATTCCCAGTGCATTATATGCGTAGTCTATGCGGGCCTGCTGGTCAAGACCAAAGGAGCCATCCATCCAGTCACTGCGATGGCCTCCGTCTGTTGAAACAACAGCAAAACCTCGTGACAGGGCAGAAGGCCTTACCGAACCAAAGATATCACCCAGAGCAGGGGCAAGCCTTCCGTCAAGACCTCCGCCACCATGAAAAACAAACCGGCCGTTCCACTTTGAAGGCATTCGCAGGTCAAACCCGAGCCCGAACCTGCGCCCCCCCTGACCTATCCGGGGGGTAATCATGCCCTGTACAAGGCAATGTTCTGGAAGCCGTTCACCTTTTACATCCACAACACCGCTTCCATCAGCAGCAGGCGCAGGGCCGGCAGGGATAATCTCTGCCTTTTCAATAACAAAATCAGGAGTCGCAAGAGCTGCTATGGTTGAACAGCGTGAGGTATTTGCATTTATATCCGCCCCTGATACTGAACTTACCGGCAGAAGTGCCGCAGACAATAGATAAATGAATGTCTTTACTGCAAAGGCTTTTATCAAGCTATTATTTGAAATGAATGATTTGAAGTGCATATGAACACCCCTTTTTTGAAAAGTCTATTCGCAGAAGAAACAGTTTCGATTGCGAACAGTACTGATAACGCAGATTATTTGTGCTGTCAAACATAAAACACCGGTTAAAAAGATATCTGTCTGTAAAATATGAGAACTATTATCTTGACACAAAATAGGTATGCGCCTATCCTCAAGTAAAAATACTCTCCCCGTTATGAAAAGGGCCATGATGGATAAAGAAATAAAGGATATCATTAATGTGATGGAAAAACTGGATGGGATTTTATTCTCCAGGTTCCAGCGCATTGGAAAGCGCCTCAGCATGAAGGACCCTTTCAGCGAACTTACAAATACCCAGATGCAGGCAGTATTCAAGATAGGTAAAATCCAGCCATGCACCCTGTCGGATGTTGCCAGGACATTGAGGATATCCAAGTCCTCCGCCTCAACCCTTGTTGAGAGGATGGTGGTAAAGGGGGTGCTTGAGAGAAAGCAGGACCCGGATAACAGACGGCGTGTCCTTATAAATGTCACAAGGGAGGTAAGCAAATTCCAAAAGACCATAGATGCGGAACTGGTCAGGGAGCTAAAAAGGATTGCAACTAATATGCCCCCTGAGGATTTTAACAAATGGGTTGAGGCGAACAGGGCGATTGACCTTGCAGTAGATGCTGTCTACGGCCCATTGGCCAAAGGCACATCAAATAACCCGTGACCGCAGTTAATAGATATTGTATTTATTCTTAAGCCTTGTAAGCCTTTTTATATATTCTGAATAAAACATAAAACCCGATTTTCCCGAGATGTCGCCATAAACGAGCCTTATATATGGCCTTATATCGATACCGTAAGGGTTCTGTTTTGCCTCATTTGCCCTGTCCAGGATAAGAACGCTGTAGTAGCTGGTGAGTATCCTTATCTTTGAATCCCGCCTCATAAGATAGCTCCTTCCGCCAATGGTATTAAGGAAAAAACCTGCATATTCATATAATATCTGCTGAGAAGGTCGCCCTTTTAACCCTGAATTGTTAATGCGTGTGTACCACAGGAAGAAATCCCTCATGGTGGATTCCATATCGTGATCTTCATATAAAAGCACATCCCTGATAAGTGAGAGACGTTCAACGCCAAGGAGCCTGTAAAAATGGGCTATGTTCATGAACATGGCGCTTAATGACTCTGTCTCATTAACAAGCAGGGGCGGTTTTTCAGATATCTTTTCTATTGTCTCCTTATATATCTCATATGTGCCCATGCCAAGATGGTACTCCTCAATATATTCCTGTTTATCAAGGTGAACAAAAAACGCTGCAATACGTCGTTCCACATCTTCAATGGAGACCGCTTCTATCGCCCCTTCATCTGCCAGATCCACTGCTGGTTCATCTGTTTCATTGATTTCTGCCTCCGGGGGAAGTTCCTCCTCGCCTGAAAGCCTTGAAATGGTCTTTTCAAGTGAGCTGATTTTTTGCCTGAGTTTGTCATTTTTCCCGGACCACTCCAGATTTTCCTTTTCCAGCGTAGCAAGATTTTTTTTATGTTTTGCATCAACCATCCTGTAGCCTGTATAGCCTGCTATTAAAAGGATCGCTATTATAACAGAATATAGAAAAGTCGGGCCATTCTGAGATTTAACTGGCCTTTTTCCTGATCTTTTTAACGGTTCCATCATGAAAGACTCTGTAACAGGTTTTTAAGTGTGATACGATGCTTATAAAACAACAGCATCTTCCGCTATTTTAAATCGATTATTACTATCATGAAGAGGTTGTTGCAGGCAAATAATATTACATTATGTCTAACAGGAAAGCTAAAATTGGGGCTGGACACTAATTAATATTAAACCTTGAATCTTTTTTGTTCGAAATATATGTTGTTATCTGTTAAAAAAAAGAAACATGAATGGAGTAAATTATGTCTCAGTATAAAAAAAGGATCAGCCCTTACCCAAATGCGCACGAAGAGGCGGAGGCAGCAAGAAATGTTGCTGATACACCTCAGACCAGTTCTGCTTCTTACAGGCTCTCATACCTTGATGAGGAATTCATACTGCGTGATGAATTAAGGCCGGTCAGGCTCCAGCTTGAGTTGTTAAAACCCGAACTGATTCAGCAGGAATTGGGCATAGAATCGACAGTGGTAATGTTCGGTAGCGCAAGGACCCCTGATCATGAATCTGCCTCAAAGGAGCTTGAAAAGATTGAAGAAGAGCTGAAGTCAAATCCTGAAGATATAAAACTGCTTGAAAAACATAAGGTGGCCCACAGGAGGGTTAAAAACAGCTTTTACTATGAGGAGGCCAGAAAGCTTGCGAGGATGATTTCATGCACCTGCCAGGATGCTGAAAAAAGGACCTATGTAATTACGACCGGCGGCGGCAGAGGCATAATGGAGGCAGCCAACAGGGGCGCATATGAAGCAGGGGCAAAGAGCATCGGACTCAATATCATCCTGCCGTTTGAGCAGAGGCCTAACCAGTATATCACCCCTGAACTCTGTTTCCGGTTTCACTATTTTGCAATAAGAAAGATGCACTTTCTCATGAGGGCAAGGGCATTAATAGTGTTTCCGGGTGGTTTTGGCACAATGGATGAACTCTTTGAGACACTCACACTTGTCCAGACAAAAAAGATAAAGCGCATACCGATCCTTCTCTTTGGCAGGGATTACTGGAAGAGATTGATTGATTTTGAGATGTTTGTTGAAGAGGGCACCATCTCACCTGAAGACCTTAATCTTTTCAAATATGTTGAATCAGCGGAAGAGGCATGGGCGCTTTTAAGAACCCTTGATCCTGATTTGAAAAACGGCGTAAACTCAGAAGGAGAACAGTAATGATATATACGGTAACACTCAATCCTGCCCTTGACAGGGCTGTCAATGTGGAAAGGCTTCTTGATGACGATACAATAAGGGTTATATCGGAAAAGCACTATGCTGCCGGAAAGGGCATTGATGTGTCAAGGGTAATAAAGGAGCTTGGAGGCCAGAGTGTTGCCCTGGGGATGATAGGCGGGTATGACGGTCTTTATCTTGAGGGGCTTCTTATTAATGCAGGCGTGATGACCCAGCTTACCAAGATCTCCTGTGAGACCAGGACAAATATCATTCTGAAAGAAACAGCCACAGGTAAACAATATGTAATAAGCGCAAAGGGGCCTGATGTTACCCCTGTCGAGATAGGCCAGTTCTATAACCAGATTCTTTCCATAAGCGATATGGATTATCTTGTCTTAAGCGGCAGCCTTCCCCCCGGCGTCTCCCCCAATATTTACGGACAGCTTATTCTGGCCGGCAGGAATAAAGGCTCCTTTATCTTTCTGGATGCGGATAACAGGGCGCTGGAGCAATCAATCGGTTTCCTTCCGACCGGTATAAAACCCAATATCCATGAGCTCTCAAGGCTTGTCGGAAGAGACCTTGAAACTGAGGATGAGATAATCGATGCGTGTAAAACCCTGCATTTAAAAGGCCTGAAATATATACTTGCCTCAAGAGGCAGAAAGGGGCTTCTATTTTCAGGCGAGGGGATGATCATAAAGGCAGTTGCCCCGCCCGTGGATGCTGAAAGCGCTGTAGGGGCAGGTGATTCTGCTGTGGCAGGTTTTATACTGGCCCATTCTTTAGGAAAAAGCCTGCCTGAGTGTGTAAGGCTCGCCTGCGCATCAGGCACAGCCACCGCCATGACACCAGGCACAGAACTATGTCACCGTGAGGATGTGGAAAAAATATCTCCAGAGGTTGAATTGACTATCCTGTAGCATTGTATATAATGGGTCATCCTGTCAGGGGATCTCTTTTCCCTGATTATCTGCTAACCAGGTTTTACTTGGAAACAGGAGATCAAAATGCATGCAAAGAGAGGAAAAAAGAGAAGGGTAACATTTTCCATTTCCGCCCCAGGGGCAAAGGATGTACGCCTTACGGGGTCATTCAATAACTGGAATATAAACTCCCATCATATGAAACAGAATGGTGATGGTTTATGGACCAGGACAGTGGTTATACCTCCGGGCACATATGAGTATAAGTACCTTGTTGAGGGCGAATGGTGGCATGACCCCCTGAACCAGAATGTGGCATATAACGAGCATGGCACATTAAACAGTGTAATAACTGTAGAATAGGGCCATTTTTATAAAAAATATTTTAGCGGGATATCCCTGATAATAGCGGTGGGCTTGACAGATGCTGATTTATATTCTGTTTGTTGCAGGTTTTTTTATTTTAATAAAGGGTGCGGATATCCTGGTGGATGGCTCATCATCCCTTGCCAGAAGGTTTAATGTCTCAGATCTTGTGATCGGGCTTACGGTTGTTGCCTTTGGTACATCAACACCTGAACTGTTTGTAAATATCATTGCCAGCATAAATGGAAACACCGGCATTGCTATCGGTAATGTTATCGGCAGCAATATAGCCAATATCCTGCTTATACTCGGGGTATCGTCACTGGTTTATCCGATCAGGGTTACAAGGGGCACTGTATGGAAGGAGATCCCGTTCAGCCTGCTTTCTGTTATTGCCCTTGGTATAATGGTAAACGGGCAGTTTATAAATAATACGGGGCAAAACGCACTGGAGAGGTCTGATGGCCTGCTGCTCCTGCTCTTCTTCATTATTTTTATCTATTATACCTTTTCTATTGCAAGTAAAATGGATGATGTAAGCGCAAAGGTGTCTGTTACTGAATACTCCATTTCACGCTCATGTTTTATGATCATCCTTGGCCTTGTATGCCTCACAATCGGCGCAAAATGGATAGTAGCTGGCGCTGTTCATATTGCTGAAGGCCTTGGCATGAGCGAGAGCCTCATAGGGCTTACGATTGTGGCATTCGGCACATCCCTTCCTGAACTTGCCACATCAGTGGCTGCCGCATATAAAAAGAATGTTGATATTGCTGTAGGCAATGTTGTGGGTTCAAATATCTTCAACATCCTTTTTGTGCTGGGGATAAGCTCCCTTATAAAACCGCTTCCCTTTGCCTATTCAAACAATGTTGATATTGCGGTTGTGATCTTTGCAAGCCTGCTCCTATTTTTAAGCATGTTTACAGGCAAAAGACATACCCTTGACAGATGGCAGGGGGGCTTATTTCTTGTTACTTACGTTATCTATATTGCCTTTCTTGTACATGCGGGTTAATACAAACCGGTTGACTCTGAAAAGATCGGAAAGTATAACTTTCATTAAAAAGCGAGTGCTTTTAATGTGGTCAGTATTGATGATACTCAGTTAAGTTAAACCCATGCAGAATATTTTTTGTTGTGGAGGAAGTCTGAAATGAAGCGCCTTTTTGTATCTCTCTTTTTTGCAATCTTAACCATAAACCTTTTGCACCTTAACCCTTTGAAAGCAGATGAACTCACTTTTAAAAACGGTGACAGGATTTCAGGGAAGATACTTAACATGAATGAAAAACAGGTTGTAATAAAGACCTCCTATGCGGGCGAGATTACTGCCAATTGGACTGAGATTGTAAATGCCAAGACAGATCAGAAGATCGCTTTTATACTGAAAAATGGCATTGAATATTTAGGTAATATAATCGAAGCCGGAAAGGGGCTGATAAAACTCAATTCTTCAGGTAAAAATAAAACACCGTCAGTAGCCATAGAGGAGATAGAGATGATAAAAACATCAGAAGAGGAAGAGATAAAGATAAAGACAAGGGCAAACGCCGGGATGAGTTATACCAGGGGAAACACGAATAAGGATAACAGTTACTTTGATGGTGAGTTCTCAGCAAGGACAACAAGTAACAGGTATACTGCCGGCGGTAGACTGAACAGGTCTGATACCAATGGCGTAAGGAGTGAGAACAATGCCATCGGCTTTCTCAAGTATGACCGTTTCCTTTCCAAGAGGCTTTTTATGTATGGTAATGCACAGTATGAAAAGGACAGATTAAAGGATCTGAACCTGCGTTCGGTATACGGTATAGGCACCGGTTATCAGTTTCTTGAAATGCCCCTGGAAAATCTATATGTTGAGGCAGGTATTAACTATGTTACTGAAGATTACTTTACGATTCAAGATGAAGATTATGCCTCAGGCAGATGGGCTGTTAATTATGACAAATTTTTATATAACAAGGTCTTCCAGTTATTTCATTTCCATGAAGGATTCGGGAGTTTTGAAAGGGCTGATGATATGTTTATAAAGAGCAAGACCGGCGTTCGCATACCTATCTTCACCAATTTAAACGCATCCCTGCAATACAACTTTGACTGGGATAATACACCGTCGCCAGGCAGGAAAAAGACAGACAGGGCATTGATGTTTACACTGGGTTATTTTTTTGCGAATTAATTTTCATCCGAAAGCTGACGCTTATGGATGAAAATTATTAGCCATGAGCTTTTATCTGAAAAAACAAAGATTTTGCTGACATCTGATAGCTGAATGATGATGGCTGAAACCACAGGAGATTTATTATGGATTCAATACTGAATTATGACTTTGCAGGCTCAAGCATCTGGAGGATCATTGTCTTTTTTGCAATAATCCTCTTTTCACTCCTTATTGGTAGGACAGCAAAGGTAATTCTTAACAGGTCAAGCGAAAGGTTAAAGGCCCAGCAGCGTATGTTGGCTGCCACAACACTTGATGCCCTGGCAAAAAGCGCGGTATTTCTCTTTGCATCCATTGGCATTTCAGCCGGTCTGACACTGCTTAATCTCCAATCTACAATCGGAAAAATCTCCAATGTAAGCCGTTCTATACTTCTAACAGTTGCCATTGGATATTTTTTATACTGGCTGGCAGAGATACCTGCCGACTGGTTTCGCAGGTTTGCTCTAAAGACAGAGACTACCCTTGATGATATGATGTCACCCATAATCAGGAAGAGCCTGAGGGTGACAATAGTAATACTTGCCCTGGTACAGATAGCCCAGACCCTGAGTAATAAGCCAATCACCTCTATTATAGCCGGTCTTGGCATAGGCGGTCTGGCTGTGGCCCTTGCGGCACAGGATTCTTTAAAGAATTTTTTCGGTTCTGTTGTCCTCTTCATCGATAAACCCTTTGAGATAGGAAACCGCATAGTTGTTGATGGACACGATGGTGTGGTTGAAACCGTAGGCTTAAGATCAACCAAGATAAGAACGCTTGACAGCCATCTCATAACCATACCTAACGGGGAACTGGCAAATAAGATAATCACAAATATCGGGAAGCGCACTTATATCAAAAGGGTCGCCAATATCACTGTGACATATGATACACCTCCTCACAAACTGGACAGGGCTGTGGAGATAGTAAAAGAGATTCTGGATAATCACAAAGGCATGCACAGGGACTTCCCGCCCAAGGTTTACCTGAGTGAACTGAATGCCGATTCGCTGAACATAATGGCCATATACTGGTATCACCCGCCGGACTACTGGGAATATATGGAGTTCAGCGATAGATTCAACAGGGAGGTCTTAAGGCGTTTCAATGAAGAGGGGATTGATTTTGCCTTTCCGACACAGACGGTTTATCTCGCGGGCGACATATCAAGACCCCTGAAAATCGGGATAAATAGATTATCCGGAGATGAAGAGGCAGACAGATGATATCATTCCTTACAAAAAAGGTCTCAGAGAAGGCAGGGCTTCCACCCGGCTCCCTGATACATGTTGGGGAAAAGAAACTTGAGAAGGTAAAGATAACCCTTATAAGCTATACGGAAGAAAAATTTGAGGAGAGGGTGCTTGATTCCATTGAGGAGTGTTTTCCCTATAGCGAAAGCTCGGACATTACATGGGTGAATATAGACGGTCTTCATGATGTTGACATCATCAACAAAGTGGGCGGCCATTTTAATGTCCACCCCCTTGTGCTTGAAGACATCCTAAATACAGAACAGCGCACAAAGCTGGATGACCTGGAGAATTACCTCTTTATTGTCGCAAAGATATTTTACTTTGACTCTGAAGACTACAGGGTCAGATATGAACAGATCAGCATGATCCTGTTTAAAAATATGATACTCTCTTTTCAGGAGGATATTGGAGATATCTTTGACCCCTTAAGGGAACGGCTCAGAAAAGACAGGGGCAAAGTAAGAAAAATGGGGGCAGATTATCTGATGTACACCCTTCTTGATGCCATGGTGGACAGCTATTACAGCGTGCTGGAGGGTATTGGCTATAAGGTGGAAACCGTTGAGGAGATACTGCTGGGCTCCCCGGAAAAGGATACTCTGGAATTGATATATAATATAAAGAGGGATCTGGTTTCCCTGAGAAGGTCTATATGGCCTATGAGAGAGATGATCGGCAGCCTTGTAAAGGGTGAATCATGGCTTATTCGTGAAAAGACCAGGATCTATTTCAGGGATATATATGATCATACCATCCTGGTTATGGAAAATATAGAGATATGCAGGGATATTGTTTCAGGGATGACGGAGATGTTTCTATCATCGGTGAGCAACCGGATGAATGAGGTCATGAAGATGCTCACTGTTATAGCCACGATATTTATACCCCTGACCTTTATAGCAGGGGTATACGGTATGAATTTTGATTATATGCCTGAACTTCGCTGGAGGTGGGGATATCCGGCCATCATGATATTTATGGCTGTTGCAGGCGTACTTATGTTCCTCTGGTTTAAAAAGAAGAAGGTAATTTAAACCTTAACTGTTGTTTTCGGATGGAAGAGGTAAGCCATCAGGGTTCAGCCTTGAGCAAAGGCATATAAGATTATGAGCTTATTTATAGCCCCCTCATCCATTCAGGTTTTAACCTCACACCCCCCTTAAGAGCCATGTCTATCTGATCTATTGCCTCCTGTTTACCCCTCGGGAGCCTTGCCCTTACAGGGAGATAATTGGATGCATGATTTGAGAAGAATAACCCCCTTGTGATATTCGTATGGAGTATCATCTCTCTCAACTCCCTTAAAAGACCCAGTTCATCAGGGAGCACGAATTCACCCCTTTCATGTTCATCATAAAGAGGGGTGCCTGGCACAAACATTACTGTTAATGCCCCGATGTAGTCCGGGTCCATTTCGCTTAAAAGCCCTCCTGTCAACCTTGCATGTTCAAGGGAATTTTCTTTGCCTGCAATGCCGAGAAGAACAGTAACAGAAAGCTTAATGCCTGCCGCCTTAACCCTGCGGCCCATCTCAATGCACTCTTTTGCTGTTGATCCCTTGAGGATCCTTTTTCTCACCTCATCATCACCTGTTTCAACCCCGAGGTACAATATGCCAAGGCCGTTTTCCCTTAATGCTATGAGTTCATCCGGTGTCTTTAGCTTTATGCCCTTTGTGTTTGCATATGCGCCGACCCTTTTTACCCACGGCAGGTGTTCCTTTATTTTATCAAGTATCCACATGAGCCGTTTCTGCGGGATGATAAGGGCATCGCCATCCATGAGAAAGAGCCTCTCCTGGTGCTGCATATATCTTGATGCATATTTGATATCCTTTAGGATAGTCTCTTCATCCTTTATCCTGAAGGGTTTATCTGTAAACGTCCCGCAGAATGTGCATTTGTTATGTGAACATCCCAGAGTAACCTGCAACAGGATGCTGTGCGCCTCGCTTGGTGGCCTGATACAGTAACCCTCATAATGCATCCCTTCGCCTTCATCTACATAATCAAACATGTAAAAACTCCTTTTAATGCCATTTTAACGGCTAATATAGATATCATGACGGGCCATGTCAAATGGATAGAGGGCGGAAGGCGCAAGGCGCAGGGCGCAAAGCGCATCAGAATCATATTATCTTTGTAGGGGAGGACCCTGCCCTTGATGGGTGATGCAAAAAAATCGATCTGGCTGGCAACAACAGGGGTTGCCCATGCAAAAGAGAATAATTTATATTGCCTTTCATTAGAAATATTGATTAAAAACAGCAGGAGGATTTTTTATGTTTAAGGCTGTTATCTTTGATCTTGACGGGACACTGCTTGATACCCTTTTTGATCTCGCAAATTCCATGAACAATGTGCTTATTAGACACAGGTTACCGGTGCATGGGGTTGAGGCATATAAACAGATGATCGGTGACGGGGTGGAATACCTGGTAAAACGGGCGCTCCCTGAAACTATGCAGGCAGATAAAACAGTAAAACGATTTATGGATGAATACCGTGATGAATATGGAAAAAACTGGAAGAATAATACAAGGCCATATGATGGTGTTATTGAACTGATTGATGCTCTCTCATCACATGGTCTGAGACTGAATGTGCTCTCAAATAAACCGCATGATTCCACTGTCCAGTGCATTGAAGAATTTTTCCCTGTTGGTAAATTTGATATGGTGCTTGGCCACAGGCCGGGTGAAAATCCAAAACCTGATCCTCATGGAGCAATGGAGATCTCCGATAAACTTGGTATCCCGCCAAACGAAATTTTTTACCTTGGTGATACAAACATTGACATGAAGACCGCTGTTGCCGCAGGGATGTTTCCGGTTGGTGTCTTATGGGGCTTCAGGACAAAGGATGAGCTGATTGATAATGGGGCAAAACTGCTGCTTGAAAAACCCATGGATTTACTGGAAATATTATGCTGATATCGGATTCCCTGTCTTTATTAAGATATCGTGGGCCTGTTTTTTCTGATTGAAGTCGATTATCTTTGCCATTTTTATTGCCTCCATTTAAAATTTAAGTTCTCGTCAATGTGTTGCCTGTTGATATGTAACAATTAAAACGTATGAAAAAATAACAGACATTTGACTTTTAACACCTGGGATAGAGGTGCGGATAATATGAACGATAATGCAAACCAGGCACTGGTAAGTTCAAAAGGGCAATTTCTGGCTATCAGGCTGAAGATGGCATAATTAAACCGGATGTCCGCCTGTCAAATTGCGCCTTAGCAAATGATTATTAGCGCATTCAACCACGAGCGGGCATGTGGTCTTCCCCGCCTGGAAACAAGGCCGGTGCGAAGGCGTATAAAAACCCGGCAGGTTAATTTTTATTTGACAAGCATTAAGAGAGAGAATAAGAAATATTTTCATTATTTAGTATAAGTGAAGCTCCCCGCCCTTCCGCGCGGGGCATCAGAGGTAAAACCAAGCGGAATTCCGACGTAGCTCCCCGACTTTGCCCAATTGGCTGCGCCGCGGTTGCCTCACGCCATTCCTCCCCGCGTTTCCGTATGGGGCATCCTGGTGAAGGCGAGTGAAAATTGGGCCTGCGACCGCAAATTCTAAATATGAGGAGGTAGAAATAATGTCAAAACATAAAACACCTTTACTGGACGAATTAGAAAAAGGTCCCTGGCCAAGCTTTATAACGGATCTTAAGAAAAGGGCTGAGAAGAACGAGATGGCCGATGACCTGCTGGGGCAACTGGAGGTTTCCTACGAGGATAAGGTGGGTCACTGGAAGCATGGAGGCATCGTCGGGGTATTCGGGTATGGCGGAGGAGTCATAGGAAGATACTCGGACATTCCGGATAAATTCCCCGGTGTTGCGGCTTTCCATACCATAAGGGTAAACCAGCCTTCCAGCAAATTCTATACCACCGGGTATCTGCGAAAACTCTGTGATATATGGGAAGAACACGGGAGCGGAATGACCAATATGCACGGTTCAACAGGCGACATTATCCTGCTGGGATGCAATACAGAGAGCATTGAGAAAACCTTCTTTGACCTGACTCATGAGCTTAATACTGATCTGGGTGGTTCAGGATCGAACCTGCGGACACCCTCCTGCTGTGTAGGGAAGGCAAGGTGTGAATATTCCTGTTTGGACACCCAGGCTATAACATACGATATCACCATGGAGTACCAGGACGAGCTTCACCGTCCGGCTTTTCCATATAAATTCAAATTCAAGGTTTCCGGTTGCCCGAATGACTGCGTTGCATCCATAGCAAGGTCTGACTGTGCACTCATCGGGACATGGAGAGATGGTATCCGGATCGATCAAAAGGCGGTAAAGGCATATGTGAATAACGAATTCAAACCCAATGCCGGGGCCTTTATGGGCAGAGAGTGGGGCGCTTTTGACATACAGAAAGAGGTGATTAGCCTTTGCCCTACGAACTGCATGGCATGGGACGGGAAAGAACTCAAGATTAATGATAAGGAGTGCACCCGGTGCATGCACTGCATTAATGTTATGCCGAGGGCCCTGCGAGTCGGGCTTGATCAGGGGGCGAGCATACTTGTGGGGGGCAAGGCACCCGTCCTGGATGGGGCGCAGCTCTGTACCCTGGTAATCCCGTTCATGAAGATGGAACCGCCGTATGATGAATTCAAGGAATTTGTGGACAAGATGTGGAACTGGTGGATGGAAGAGGGCAGAAACCGGGAAAGGCTTGGAGAGCTCATCCAGAGAAAAGGGCTGCAGGAGTTCATTGATGTAACGGGTCTCAAGCCGGTTCCCCAGATGATCGAATATCCCAGAGAAAACCCCTACATCTTCTGGAAGGAAGGGGATGTTCCAGGTGGCTTTAAGAGAGATATTCATGCGTTCAGGGAAAAGCACAACAGATAGGAGGTTACAGATATGCCGTACGATCCAAAAAATCCAATGAAGGACAGAATTACTGATATTGGCCCCGTTCATTACGAGCAGTTCTTCCCGCCTGTTGTGAAGAAGAACTACGGAAAGTGGGAGTATCATGAATACCTAAGACCGGGCATCATGGTCCACCACTCAGAAACCGGTGACGAGTTGTATACCGTAAGGACAGGCTCAACCCGCATCATGAGCGTTGAGCATATCCGTGAAATATGCGATATCGCAGATAAGTACTGCAACGGTCACCTTCGATTTACCACTCGAAATAATATAGAGTTTTTACTCGATGATAAATCAAAGCTGGAGGAATTGGTAAACGATCTTGAAAGCAGGGGCAACCGGTTCCCCATTGGCGGTACCGGTGCATCGGTTTCCAATATTGTCCATACACAGGGCTGGATACACTGCCATACCGCAGCAGCCGACGCATCAGGCGTGGTGAAGTCAATCCTTGATGATCTGTTCGATCAATTTAGGGATATGAAACTGCCTGCCCATGTCAGGATCTCCTTCGCCTGTTGTATAAATATGTGCGGAGCGGTGCATGCCTCGGATATTGCTATTGTAGGGATACACCGAAAACCCCCGATGGTTGATGATGAATATGTGAATAAGATCTGTGAAATACCCCTGGCAGTTGCAGCCTGCCCCACTGGAGCAATCAAGATCATCAAACAGGAGGATGGATCAAAGAGCGTGGAGGTGAATAACGATCGATGCATGTTCTGCGGCAACTGTTTTACCATGTGCCCGGCTATGCCTATGGCAGACGCAGAGGGCGATGGGGTCGCCATCCTGGTGGGAGGCAAGGTGTCGAACAGGGTATCCAAACCCCAGTTCTCAAAAGTTGTCATCCCATATCTGCCCAATGAGCCTCCAAGGTGGGAGAGCACCGTAAAGGCTGTCAGGGATATCCTCATGGCCTATGCTAAAGATGCCAGAAAATATGAGAGGCTCGGCGACTGGGCTCAGCGTATAGGCTGGGAGCGGTTTTACGAGAAATGCGCGATTCCGTTTACGGAACATGTGATTGACGACTATCGTTTTGCCTATCTTTCCTGGAGGCAGAGCACTCAGTTCAAGTTTACTGAGTAAACTTCATATATTTCATGACAGGGCAGTTTCCCAGAGTAGTTCTGGCCGGGTTAAGAGGTGGTTCAGGGAAGACCACCTTGGCCCTTGGCCTTGCATCATGCCTGATGAAAGAGGGATTCAAGGTATCGCCTTACAAGAAGGGGCCTGATTTTATCGATGGGGGCTGGTTGACGCTGGCAGCGGGCAGAGAATGCCATAACCTGGATCCTTTCCTCATGACAGAGACCCAGATCATTGAATCATTTCTTGCCAGCTCCCTTGATGCGGACATCTCACTCATAGAGGGAAACCGGGGCCTCTTTGACAGCCTGGACCTGAACGGAGACCATACAACTGCAAAACTGGCAAGGCTGCTTAAGGCTCCTATCATACTCATTGTAGATGTCACCATGGCAACCCGGACTATCGCGGCCCTGGTAATGGGGTGCCAGCACTTTGAGCAGGGTATAAATATCCCGGCAGTGATTCTCAACAGAGTCGCTGGCTCACGGCAGGAGTCTCTTGTGCGAAATTCCATTGAGCTCTACTGCGGCATACCGGTCATAGGATCTGTTCCCAGATTAAAAGGCAGTTTAATGCCTGAGCGTCATATGGGGCTCGTCCCGCACCAGGAAAGAGATGATGCGCTAAGGGCTGTTGAATGGACACATGAAGCCGTGAAGAAATACGTTGATCTCAAGGCAATATGGCAGATAGCGAAAGAAGCAGCGCCTCTAAGCGTGAATGACTCCCGGGGAGCAAAGGAACAGACAGGAATTCCTGATGTCAGCGCCCGTCCCCGCATTGGATATATCATGGATAGCTCGTTCTGGTTTTACTATCCTGAGAACCTGAATCAACTCAGGAACCTGGGGGCAGATCTGATCGAGATCAACTCCATCACCGATAATGAGCTCCCGGATCTCGACGCACTTTATATTGGAGGGGGGTTTCCTGAAACTCATGCAAAGGCCCTTGCAGATAACAGGGGGTTCAGGGATTCCTTAAAGAAGAAGATCGAGGCAGGCCTGCCTGTGTACGCAGAGTGTGGAGGATTGATCTATCTGGGCGAGTCCCTTATCGTTCATGGAAATAGTTACCCAATGGCAGGAGCCCTTCCCCTGCAAACAGTGCAGAACGGGAAACCTCAAGGTCATGGATACACTGTATTAGAGGTGCTGCATAAGAATCCCTACTTCGAAACAGGGGATATTCTAAAGGGACATGAGTTTCACTACACAAGTGCAGTCATAAAAAGGTCAGATGACATTACCTTTTTATTCAAGATGCATCGAGGATATGGCCTTGACGGCGAAAGGGATGGAGTGTGCAGAAAAAATCTTCTGGCCACCTATAGCCATATGCACGCAATAGGTTCTCCCTGCTGGGGGGAAGGGCTTTTCAGGGCGGCGCTCCAATCAAAAAAAATCAGGGAGCTGCATCCTTCATTTCTACAAGAAAAATAGCGTTGCGCCCATGATCAGGCTCTTAACCCAAGTTCGACAAGAAAAATAAGAAGCTGCAATAAAAACAGCATGTT
>CAZXUA010000036.1:0-28438 GCA_964643755.1 uncultured Desulfatiglans sp.
GATCAACACCCTATCCTACACTCTTTCCCTACACGACGCTCTTCCGATCTTTGGGCAGGATGCCTGTATGATGGCAAAAAAACTTTAACTTTAGGCATGATATTGGAGGAAGCATAGGATGGCACAGATAGACGCCTTTTTTAAACTTATGAACGAACAGGGTGCATCAGACCTGCATCTTGTAACAGGCCAGCAGCCGATTATACGTATAAATGGCGAATTGACCAGGATAAAATACAAGGTTCTTGAAAATGATCCTTTAAAGGAGATGCTCTATGAGATAGCGCCCGAAGAGAAGGTAAAGCTTTTTGAAGAAACTGGCGATGTTGATTTTGCCTATGAAATACCGGGGCTTGCACGCTACAGGGCAAATTTTTTTGATCAGAAATACGGCATAGCAGCGGTATTCAGGGAGATCCCTTCAGAGATCCTCACATGCGAACAGCTTGGGCTGCCTCCTGTTGTACGTAAACTCGCCTCGCTTCCACGGGGGCTTGTGCTCGTTACAGGGCCAACCGGAAGCGGTAAATCAACCACCCTTGCTGCCATAATCGACGAGGCAAACAGGACACGCAAAGACCATATCATCACGGTAGAAGACCCAATAGAGTTTGTTCACAGGAGCAAGGAGGCGGTTGTAAACCACCGGGAAGTAGGTCTCCATACCAGGTCTTTTGCAGCGGCCTTAAGGGGCGCCCTCAGGGAAGACCCTGATATCATCCTTGTGGGTGAAATGCGCGACCTTGAAACCATAAGCCTTGCCATTGAAGCGGCATCCACAGGCCACCTTGTCTTTGCCACCCTGCATACAAGCAGCGCCGCAAAGACGGTTGACCGCATTATCGAGGTGTTTCCTGCAAACCAGCAGGAGCAGATCAGGAACACCCTTTCTGATAGTTTAAGGGCGGTTATTGCCCAGAACCTCTTTAAACGCATAGATAAAAAGGGGAGGATTGCAGCGCTTGAAATCATGATAGCCATCCCTGCAATAAGAAACCTCATCAGGGAGGCAAAGACCTTCCAGATACCATCCTCAATGCAGACGGGCAAGAAATACGGCATGCAGACACTTGATGATGCCATTATGGAGCTGTTAAAGGCAAAGCGTATCAGCGCTGATGACGCCTATGCAAAATGCAACAACAAGGAGATCTTCAGGCCATACCTTAAGAATCCGCCTACCGATTTTACAGATGCATAGTGAGTTAATTTTAGTTACAGCCTTTTCCTTGAAAGGGAGGAGAAAATATGATGAAGAAACAACAGATAGACAACATTTTGACCGCAATGCTTGAATCCCACGATGGGGTATCTGACCTTTTAGCGACTGTGGATAAGCCCTTCCAGGTGGAGGCCTCAGGGGTGCTTAAGCCGGTAAGCCTGAATCCTCCCATAGACACAATAACGCCATTCCAGGCAGAGGTGTTTTCACTTAACCTGATCAACTCTGATAGAAGGCTCACAAGAGACCTTATAAGGGGAGGATCATGCGACCTGTCATACCAGCTTGCAGGGAAGGCCCGTTTCAGGGTAAACACCTTTTCGCAGAAGGGCTATTACTCGACAGTAATGAGACAGCTTGCCACCAGGATACCTACAATTGAAGAGCTGGGGCTCCCTGATGCATTCAAAAAGATGTCAAAGGAGAGAAACGGCATAATCCTTGTTACAGGCGCTACAGGAAGCGGCAAGTCTACCTCACTTGCGGCTGTTTTAAACGAGATCAATGAGACAAATTCTGTCCACGTCATCACCCTTGAAGATCCTGTTGAATTTGTCCATTCCCAGAAAAAGGCCACCTTTAACCAGAGGGAACTCGGCCATGATTTTGACTCCTTTGCATCGGGCTTACGGGCAGCCATGAGGCAGGCGCCAAAGGTCATTCTCGTGGGTGAAATGCGTGACAGGGAGACAGTCGAAATCGGTCTTTCAGCCGCAGAGACCGGCCACCTTGTTTTAAGCACCCTGCATACGGTTGACGCAGGACAGACAATAAATAGGATAGTAGGCATGTTTGAACAGGAGGAGGAAAAGCAGATCAGGATAAGGCTCGCTGATACTATTCGGTGGATAGTCTGCCAGAGGCTTCTCCCAAAGGTTGGAGGAGGGCGTCAGGCTGCCCATGAAATCCTTGGTACAAATCTGCGGGTTAAAGATGCTATCCTGAACGGAGAGGCAGAGGGCAAGACCTTTTATGAGATCATAGAAGCGAGCCGACCATTCGGCATGATGACATTCGACCAGAGCATTGTAGATCATTACAAGGCCGGAAAGATATCTGAAGAGACTGCCATGAGTTATGCTTCACGGAAAGGGGTGGTTGGCAGGATGATCGATTCTGTCAAGGCTGAGCGGGGTGAAAAGACCACCGAAATAGAAGGGCTCAAGATCGATGAACTCTACAGTAAAAAGAAACGCTAGAATTTACCGGAGGCTGCTATGGAAATAATCTGTACCGGATGCAATACAAAACTAAATATCCCTGATGAAAAGCTGCCCAGAGACCAGGTTGTAAAGATAAACTGCCCGAGGTGTAAAACCAGACTCACTATTGAGCCGCAGGGGGCATGGGTAGAAAACTTTGATAAGGATGATATAAATCCCGGGTCAGGGGATGGTAAGAATCAACATTATAACAACCTTGAGGTAATGAAGAGATCTTCACCTGCCAATATAGAGTCAGAAGACGATTACACTATAGAGTACTATGAAGATGTAAAGCTTGCCCTGGTAATGGCAGATGAAAATCTTAACAGGGTCATAAAACCTGCTGTCGAAGAGCAGAAATACAAATTTATTACTGCGCCCAACATAAGAGAGGCACTCCTGAAACTGAGATATCACCACTTTGACCTGATAGTGCTTGCAGAGGGCTTTGATGGGCAGGAGATTAATGGCGGGCCAATCATGAATTACCTGAATCATATGTCCATGTCCGGGAGGCGCAGGATATTTGTTGCACTGATCAGCGAAAAATACAAGACAATGGACGAGATGATGGCCTATTCCCTGAGCGCAAATATGGTTGTTAACACGAGGGAGATATTAAGCCTCTCTATCCTGCTCAAAAGGGGGCTGCAGGAATATGAACAGTTCTACAAGGTATTCATGGATATCCTGCAGGAGGAGGGGAAGGGGTAAATACAATTTCAGATTTGAAATTTGAAATTTGAAATTTGAAATCTGAAATTTGAAATCTATATTACCCCCTTCGGGTCAACTTTGCAGGGCAGTATGCATGCGCCCTTTATTTGAACAAGAGACCTTTCCCATCGTTTCTTAACCCTTTTAATATCATCAGGCTCGCCTATTGCCCAGAGAGAGCCTCCTGCCCCTGCCCCGGTAAATCTGGCCCCGCACCCCAATCGCTCTGCCTCTTTAATAAGATTTCCTGTCTCAGGTATCAGGGCATCAGGGGTTATCTTTCTCCTGATCCGCATCTCTTCCCTTATGCATCTAACCGCCTCATCCCAATCCATAGACCTTACTGCACTTATCAAACCTTTAATGACTTCATTTGCCTCAATCCATCCATCCCTTGTCCTGCCATTAAGAAAATTATCGAGCCATATCCTGTTTGTTGTGAGCGACACATGCCATTTGCCGCTGTAGGCCACAATGATCCTTTCAGAAAATAGCCTCATGCCGGCACTGTCAAGAAGGACTTCTCTGGTCACAGGAGACTTGACATTACTGTAGCTCCAGTACCACCCGTTTACCCCGCCATATACGGCTGCCGCCTGATCCTGCATCCCGCAGTTGCCCCCGCTTATGCCATCCTCCAGATGATACCCGAGTGTTAGGATATCCGGCCTTGATAAAACCCTCTTTGCACCTGCAAGCGTGTCGAGCTTTACAAGCGCCTTGATGAGTGCGATAAGGGCGGTGCTTGAACCACCAAGTGCTGATTTTACTGGTGAAGCTGAACTTATCCTCACCTCAAACCCGGTAAAGCCAAAATAGTTAATAGCGGCAAAAAAGATTGCAAAGGGGCCGGTGAGATCCATCCCTTTACCCCTGCACCCTACCCCTTCAGGAAAACCCTCTGATGTAATTCTGACTCTGCCTGATTTATATGGATGAAGCGTTACAGTTGTCCTGAGGTCAATGGCAGCATTGAATGTAACAGGCCTGCATCTCTCAAATGCGAGGGCCATTGCCTTTATATCCCAGGTGCCCCCGGCATCTATCCTGCATGGCGCTGATGCTGTTACACTTGCTTTATCGAGTATTTCTTTAACTGATATCAGAGAAGACATTTATAACCTTATTAGAGTGGAGGTTTCCATTTACCTGATGAGGCATCAAAAGACCAGCAGCCTTCAAGCGCCCTTTTTGATGTAAAATTTGGGTTCTGCGCCCACATGAGCATTGTCTCATGCGCATCCTTAAGCCTTCTGAACTCGGCTGCATCGCCTCCCATATCAGGATGATGTATCAGGGCCATCTTCTTGTAGGCAGACTTTATCCTTGCGGTCTTTTCCTCCGACAGTATCTCCTCCAGCTTCAGCTTGAGGCATTTCATTGATTCCCTTTCCGCTTTTGAAAACCTCGGGCGCTTTCTGCTCTCCGGCCTGACTGACTTGACAGGTATCCGGCTGTTGCTGTTTTTTTTAAGCAGGGACTGGCTTGCAAAGCTTTTGGATTTTTTATCAGCAATGATCGTATAGTACTCGCTGCCGGAATCAAGGATCAATCTTTTAAGATCGTCAGCAGGTTTTCTGCCAGGGGTCCTTTTACAGGTGAATCTTGATATCTCCTTTGACCAGGCAGGCAGGATATCGAGCACCACCTGCACCCTGCTGAATGAAAAGGAGGCATATCTTGTATTAAAGATGCTTAATAGCCCATTTGAAAGTGACAGCACCCACATGATCTGTCTTCTGCACTCCTGTGAGCAGTATCTTCTTCTCCCGTCAATATCAGTTCGGCCACATGCGATGCATGCCTTTTTTTTATTCTCAGGATTATCCTGTTTTACAAGAATCAGTTTTGACATCATTGCTTAAAAAATAAAAGTGTACATATACAAAAATAAAAAACCTGCCTTTTCAGCAGGAATTAGGATAATACATGTTCAGTTTCCAATAATCAACCTGATTAACCCTGATATTATGATAATTATTGACCAATTAGTTGGATTTTTTTATACTCCGGTTGCCTAACCAGGAAGAAGAGTACAGGGACTATAAAGCATGATTTAAAAATATTTAGAACTTTTTAATCTTGTTTATGTCAAATAGCCTGAATACCGATATGATTAAAGAATAGTTTGTCTCAAATGAGTCTGAAAGGAAAATTATTATGCTTTTTATCCGGAAAACTTTAGCCCATCCGTTACTCCTGATTCTGCTTTTAGCAGGATGCACAACAATGGAGAGGCAGCTCCCTCTAAAGGTTGAAAGAGAGAGAGCCAACATAAAAGAACCCGCTGACAGTATAAAACAGGGCGCTCTGCCTGATAATTCCCGTGAACTCGCAGGGCAGGATCGATCAATTGACCCATTTGATGCGGACAGGATCGCCAGTATACATAGTGAACAGGAAATAATAGACACAGCCCTTGAATACTGTCAGGCATCCAACGACTTCTGGGAAAAGGGCGACCTGGATAACGCAATAGACTGCCTTGATAAGGCATATTCACTTACTCTCAAGATAGACAACTCTGCAAGCCCTGTTATTTTGCAGGAAAAGGAAGACCTTCGTATAACAATAGCAAAGAGGATGCTTGAGGTATATTCATCAAGATTCACTACTGTAAACGGTTCCTACAAGGCCATCCCCCTTGTAATGAACAGCCATGTGCAGAAGGCCATAGACCTCTTTACCAGGGGGAGAGAAAAGGAGTGGTTCCTTAAGGTATATGCAAGGTCCGGCAAATACAGGCCGGCAATCGTTAGGGAACTAAAAAAGGCAGGGCTGCCTGAAGAGCTTTCATGGCTGCCATTAATAGAAAGCGGGTTCAGCACTGTTGCCATCTCAAGCGCACGCGCCCTCGGGATGTGGCAGTTTATCGCATCAACTGGTTATAAGTACGGGCTGAACAGGGATGCATGGATAGACGAGAGGATGAACCCTGAAAAGGCTACAAAGGCGGCCATAGCCTACCTTACCGAACTTCATCAGATATTTGGCGAATGGACAACAGCGCTTGCAGCTTACAATTGCGGCGAGGCAAGGGTTCTAAGGGAAATAAGCACCCAGAAGATAAACTACATGGATAATTTCTGGGACCTCTATGAAAAACTGCCCAGTGAGACCGCATTCTATGTCCCGAAATTTCTTGCAACACTTCATATTATTAACAACCCCTCGGCATACGGAATAGAACTCCCTCCCCTTGAAAAAGAGATAGAATATGACAAGGTAAATATAAACAAACAGATATCACTCAAGACTTTGGCCACTGAAATGTTCGTGGAGTATGATCACCTGAGGGAGCTGAACTCCGAACTAAGGCAGAATGTAACGCCAAAAACAGCATATGAGCTTAAGGTGCCAAAGGGCAAAGGTGAGTTACTGGTGGCAAAGCTGAATGAGATGCCTGCCTACACACCAGCCACATCATCCTTTACCGCCTCTGCATCTGATTACCTCATACATAATGTAAAAAGCGGCGAATCCCTTTCATCTATTGCCAAAAAACATAAAACCTCCATGGATGCAATCATGGCCATTAATAACCTCAAAAGCAAAAATGTCCTGAAGGTGGGGGCTAAACTCAAGATACCTGTGGGTAAATATACTTATGTTGCCACATATTCCGCACCATCAGGAACTCCTACCAGATATACTGTCCAAAAGGGTGACAGCCTGTGGAAGATAGCAGACCGTTTCGGCACTACAGTCAAATCAATAAAGGCGCTCAACGGCCTTGATAGCCCCTCTCTCAAGGTTGGACAGGTGTTGATGATTTCAGGGGGCGAGGCCACAGATACAAAACAGGCGGATAAAGGGAACTACACAGTCAAACAGGGTGACACCCCCTATCTTATAGCAAAAAGACACAGCATGAATCTCTCTGAATTTCTGACAATTAATAATCTTGACCCGGAAAGCACCATCTTCCCTGGTCAGGAAGTCAAGATCTTTACACGGTAGGATTTAATGCCGGTGCTGTCAGGTCTTGATCTATACAGGTCAGGGCTATATAAAAGATACAGGGGTAAGAGGATCGGGCTCCTTTCAAACCAGGCATCTGTAACAGCAGACCTGGTCCACGCAAGGGATGTTATCAAAGAGGTGTCTGAGGGCTCACTCACGGCCCTGTTTGGGCCTCAGCATGGCTATGCGGGTGAAGAGCAGGACAACATGATAGAGACGGGCCATGCGGTTGATAAGGAACTGCGCATACCCATTTTTAGCCTCTACAGCAACTCAAGAGAACCATCAGCAGATATGATGGGACTTATAGATCTGCTTCTAGTCGATATGCAGGATGTGGGCACAAGGGTCTATACCTTTTCATCAACCATGCTCAGCTGCATGAAGACGGCAAAAAAACACAATGTAAAGATTGTTGTCCTTGACAGGCCAAACCCCCTTGGCGGCGAGGTCATGGAGGGGAACCTGCTTTCATCTGAACTTTACTCCTTTGTAGGGCCATATAAAATGCCCATGAGGCATGGTATGACCATGGGTGAACTTGCGCTCATGTTCAATAAAGAGCTTAAAATATGGTGTGACCTCTCGGTTATCAGGATGGAGGGGTGGCATCGTTCCATGCTCTGGGAGGATACAGGGCTGCCATGGGCAGTGCCTTCACCGAATATGCCTATTCCTGAATCAGCTTATGTGTACCCCGGACAGGTGATATGGGAGGGCACAAATATCTCAGAAGGGAGGGGCACATGCCGCCCGTTTGAGACATTCGGGGCGCCATACCTTGACACAGTCAAGGTCAAAAAAAAGGTGCCAGCGGAATTCTTAAAGGGGTGCATCTTAAGAGATATCTCCTTTAAGCCTACCTTTAACAAGTGGCAGGGGGAGATATGCAAGGGCTTTATGATACATATCCTGGACAGGGCACTATTAAGGTCATACGATACGGCCATTGCCCTCATGTGGGCAATAATAGATACACATAAAGATTGTTTTGAATGGAAAAACCCGCCCTATGAATATGAATATGAAAAACTTCCGATTGATCTTATACTTGGCAATTATGATTTAAGGGTGGCTATTCAGGAGGGCAGGGATATTTATGATATAAGGGAACGCTGGTTAAAGGGGTATGAGGAATTTAAGGAGTTACGCAGGCCATATCTTTTGTATTGATTAACATGAATTTTTTTATTGATAAAACCAGCCTGCCGTTCACTCCCTCCCGTTGCATTGAACAAATATCCTTTTTTATTCATAAGATCATTCAATCTTCTTTTTACCGCCGCTTGCTATCCATTCATCTATTGCATTCTTGTCAAAACGCCATACACGACCTATCCTGATGGCTGGAATCTTGTCTTCTGCGGCATACTTACATATGGTGATCTCATGCAGTTTGAGATATTTTGCTAATTCTTTTGTTGTCATTATCTGAGGCATGGCAAACTCCTTTTTATATAATATAGATTAATGAGATTATCGAAAAATCCATGTTGTTATTTATAATACTCCAAAGGTAGAAAGTCAATACAATAAATGGTTAATAGTAGGTAAAGTTATTCTATATTTATATCTTTTAACTGTTTTTTATTGTTATACTCTTCTTTCTGTATAATTAATGATAATTATATAAATAATAATATAAATATGAAACTAAAGGGTCATTTTAATGGTAATAACTGCTTATTTTTATGAAAATACCAAAAAAACCCCCTGTTGGAAGAGATAAGGAGGGTATACATACAGGAGTGCATACAACTCTTTTAAGCAGAAGCGCTGTTAAACCTGTCTATTAAAGGGATGACAGTTTTTCCTTAGCGCTTTTTGCCTCCGGTGTATCAGGATATGTTTTAATAAGCTTTTTTAGTAGCAACCTGGTGCTTGTTATATCACCCAGCTCCTTCATTGCCATTGCCTGTCGTAGGTAGGCGCCGGGCACCTTGTTTGCATCCGGGTATTTCTTGATTACATCATCAAAGGCAACGGCTGCCTCTTTATACTGCCCCATGGACATATAGCACTCGCCGATCCAGAACTGGGCATTGTCAGCCAGGTCAGATTTGGGGTACTCGTCAAGGAATGATTTAAACCCGCTCAGCGCCTCTTTAAACTGCTCCTTTTTATATAGCAGCAGGCTTGTCTCATAAAGTGCCTCATCCCTTGGCTTATTTTCCATGCTTATGGCATCAAGGTCTGCAAATTCCCCTGAACTGGATGAACCTTCAGATGGGACCTTAACAAAAGGCTCCAGGCCGAGGTATCTCTGCTGCTCCCTTACCATCTTTTCAAGGCGACTAAGCCTATCTGCAATGCTGCCGCCGCTGTCTGAATCCCCAAGCTCCATCTCCAGGTTGCGCTTTATCAGGTGTTCAGTATCCTCTATTCTGCCGGTAAGGGCCCTCATATCTGACTTAAGGGCCTCTATATCAGCCATTAAGGATGCCTGGTTTGAGACAATATTATCTATCTTGCCGCCTGTGTTGTTCTCCAATGCCTCTGTCCTCTTTTTAAGGGAACCTATCTGGTCATTGGTATACCTCATGTATTCCTTATTTTGGGCACAGGATGTAATAAACAAAAAAAGGGATAGCGTTATAACGCCTGCCATTAGCCTGTATCTATTTATTAATATATTGTCCATGGATTTTGCGCTTTAAAAGAAAAGGTAAAGGCGCTGGCTGGAAGAGACCCGGCCAGCGCCAGTTGTTTAATAAAAGATAAAAGCCTCTGTTACTGAATCAAAACAAACTCATCACGCCTGTTCTGAGACCATGCAGCCTCATTACTGCCTGTTGCAACAGGTTTTTCCTCGCCATAGCTGACTGTGGTAAGCCTGTCAGATGCTACGCCGGCATTGCTGATATACTTTGCAGCGGCCTCAGCCCTTCTTGCGCCCAGTGCCATGTTGTACTCTGTGCTGCCCCTTTCATCACAATGGCCTTCAATCTTGAGTTTGTATGAGCCATTTTCCTTGAGCCAGTTGGCCTTTTTTGTAAGTATGCTCTGTGAGGCTGAACTGAGATCTGCCTTGTCATAATCAAAGTAGATCTTCTCTGATTCCATCTCAGCCTTTGCTCTTGCCCTTTCTGCCTCAAGTCTTGCTGCCTCTTCCTGCGCCCTTCTTTTAGCCTCGTCTTCAGCTGAAGTATCTTTAGGTTGTTCAACTGCGGGCTTCTCTTCTGCAACGGGCAGCTCAGGTTTCTTCTTCTGCTGGCAGGCAGAGGTAAAGAGTAAAAGTGCAGATACAAATCCAATCAATAATAATCCAGTCATCGATTTTCTAATCATTTTATCCCCCTAATGGATGTTAAAAAAATTATTAATTTATACACAATAAATTTATATTTCTGAATGAAATTAACTGTCCCTTATTTTACTGCTAAAAATAACAGTCAATATATTTTATTTTAAAAAAAAAACAAGATAAAACAGCATACAAAAGTGCATAATTATATATTAATCTTAAACATATGCACCTTTTATGTCATTATTAAAATGGGGACCATGATGGATTTCTCTCTTCCCCGTCAAAAAATGTTACCCTCCTCTGATTAAAGCCGTTTGAGTTCATTATATAGAGGTGATAACGCCCATCCCTGTTTGAGGTAAAAACAATGTATCTTCCGTCCGGGGACCAGCATGGCTCCTCGTTATTGCCTTCACCCCCTGTAAGATTCCTTAACCCTCTGCCATCAGGATTCATAGTATATATATCATGCGCCCCCTTTTCAACCACTACAAAGGCTATTTTATTAAGGGATGACCATACCGGGCTTGTGCAGTATTTAAAATCATATGTAATGCGCTCCTCAGAGCCTGTGACAAGATCCTTTACATATATCTGTGGGAGGCCTGCCCTGTCAGAAACAAAGACCAGTTTTTTACCATCAGGAGACCTGCTCGGTGAAAAATCCTCACACTGATTATTTGTAAGTTTTTCAAGATTTCCACCATTGATATCAGCAGAATAGATATCGGTATAGCCCCACTTCTCTCTTAATGTAAGATCAATGCCGCCGCCATCAGGATGCCATCGTGAGCCAAGCCCCTCCTTCTCAGACAGTTTCTTTATCTTTCCTGATGAGATATCCATATAATGGGGTATGAAGTGGCCATCCCTGTTAAGGGTAAAGGCAAAACCTTTTCCATCGGGTGACCACCGCGGGAACTGCGCAATTGCCTTTTCGTTAGTCACCCTTTTGAGGTTATACCCGTCAAAATCACAGATATATATCTCCTTGTTTCCTGTGCTCGTATTATCAAAAAGGAATTTACTTAAGAATATCCCCTTATGTCCTGTGATCTTCAGGAATATGTCATTGCCTGCCCTGTGCATGAGCACCCTGTAATCAGCGATCTTTTCCAGGTATCGTTTTCCGAAAATCTGCTTACCCTCAAAGGGATCATAGGCCCTGATATCCACCTCAACATTATTACCAATGCAATTATAGGTACCTTTTATAAGGAGGTCTGTGCCTATAAGGGTCCAGTTCCTGAAATTGATATTGTCAGCGGTTATGCCCGGGCCATCTCCATCAAGAAATGCCTTTTTCTCCATTGGAAGAAAATAGCCGGAAAGGTCAAGGTCATTTGCTATCACCTTTGTAAGCTCTTCAGACAGTTCAGGCGATTCTTTGCCCGCTGAAAGGTTCTTGAAATTCGGGATAGCCACCTTAAGCCTTCGGTCTCCCACATTATCAATATTTACGCTTATGGCAGCGAAGGCCAGGGAAGGTAAAACCAGAGACAAAACAACGAATAGAGGTAAATATTTTGAGACCCTACTCAAGGTCTTTGAGATTGAAATTGATTTCGAGTTCTTCATTTCTTTTTTTATATCCTTCGGGTAATGGTGGCAGTGGTTTTGACTTTTCAATCGCCTTGAGGACAGACTGGTCAAACATCCTGTTACCGGAGGAGCTGATTAATTCCATGTCAGTTATTGTCCCGTCATTTTTAACCTTTAATAACACCACTGCCTCTATGTTTTTTCTGTTAGCCAGGGCATCAGGAAAAGACCAGTTGCTTTTTATAAGCACCTCAACCTCCATCTGATAAATCCTCAGGGCAGGATTGCCGCCTGAGCCGCTTCCGCCTCCGCCGCCTCCGCCGCCTCCACCCCCTGATAATGAACCAGAGCCCGCTTCCTTTCGCATTGCAGCAATGGCCTTTTCAAGGTGGTTTGAATTTTCTGTATTTTGAGACGCTGACCCACTTTTGATTTTTGATATCGCATTGTCAAGAAGATTATCTGTATCCCTGGCAGAATCAGCCTTTGACTTGCTCTTCTCAACTGTTCTTTTTGCTATTGTAACAGCCTCCTTCTTGCTTGGAAGCTTGGATATCCTTTTTGCCTGCGTGCTTTCCGCAGAGGCTGCAACCGCAGCGCCTGCACCCTTGCTTGGTGTTAAAACAGACGCTGCCATGTCCGGACCGCCTCCGGCAGGCCCCTCCACAAGGCTGACACTGTATACCGACTCACCTGTCCTTAAGCCCCCATAACTCCCGCTCCCGGGCACCCAGAAAAACAGCGAAAAGATAAGACAATGCATAAAGAGCGAAACACCCAGCATGGGCTTCCAGCTGATCATACTGTCATCTGTTTGCCTGTACATGGCAATTGACTTTGGCACTGAATCCCTCTTATTTTTCTTCCGGCTCGGTAATCATCCCCAGCTTTTCTATGCCTGACCCCTTTATCCGGGCAGTAATCTGCATGATAAAACCGTAGGGGAGATCCTTGTCTGCCCTTAACAGCAGTTCCTTGTTATTCCTGTATTTAAACATGGCTGAAAGCTTCTCTTCAAGCTCGTTAATCTCTATCTTATGTTTTTCTATGGTAATCTCTTTGTTGATATCTACCGTGAGTATAAGGGGGTCTTCCTCGGTCTTTAACTCCTTTGCCTGCGTCTGCGGGAGATTAACATCAACCCCCTGGGTCATCATTGGAGAGGTCACCATAAATATTATGAGTAACACCAGCATTATATCAACAAAGGGTGTTACGTTGATATCGGACATCAGCTTTTTTTTACCGCCGCCACCGCCTGTCATCATTTTAAACCAAGCCTCCCGGGAAATTATTCCTCTACCTTGTCAAGGCCGCCCTTCATGGACTGGCGTACAACAAGGGAAAGGAAGTCAGCGGAAAAGGTCTCCATCTCTGTAACGAGTGCTGCCGCCTTGCTGTTGAAAAAGTTATAGGCAATAACAGCCGGTATAGCGGCAAACAGACCAACTGCGGTTGCGATCAGCGCCTCTGATATACCGGGCGCAACAACAGCAAGACTGGCTGATCCCTTGATACCAATGCCCCTGAATGACTCCATGATGCCCCAGACCGTGCCGAAAAGACCTATGAAGGGGGCTGCATTCCCTGTGGTAGCCAGGAATGCAAGGGCCTTATCCATCCTGCTGCTTTCATGTATATTGGCCCTCCTTAATGCCCTCTCTACTGTTTCAGATATCCCGCTGATATTATTCAGGGTGGCGTTCCCGTTTCCTTTAAGCTTTTTAAGCCTGATGAGTTCTGTATATCCCCTGATAAAGAGCTGTGCAACAGGGCTGTAGAAAAGGTCTTTGCTCTCTTTATATATGCTTGTAAGCTCTGTGGCCTCCCAGAATATCTCAAGAAAATAGGCGGTCTCAAGCCTGGCATACCTGAAAAACCTGAGTTTAATAAAGATAATTGACCAGCATGCTATTGAAAACCCTATAAGTATAAACATTACCAGTTTGACAACAATCCCTGCATCAAGAAACATCTGGATAATATCGCTTCCAAAACCTACACCAGCAAAACCAGTGGCAGCGGCTACATGAGAATTTAACAGATAAATGATATTCATATCAAAGTCCTTCTATTTAATAATTTGCCTCATCAGTATAAATAAGTTGCTGCTAGATGCAAGATATTTTGATCTGCCCTGACCTTTATCTCGCCAGGGAGATTTTCACCGTTTTTTCAATAAACAGGATTTAATCTTACCTGAATGGCAAACAATTGTGTATAATAACGCCTGGAAGCTTTAGCTTGAACCTTTAAACATTATTCAAGGAGGAAGGGATATGAAATGGAACAATCTTTTTGCGCCGGTAAAAGAGAGGAGATGGCAGAAATCTGAAGAGGCCGGGAAAAACTGGCTTGCATTTATTGCATTAGCCTTTTGTATCCCCTTTTTCTTCTATGTGGCTTATTCCCATGCGCAGGATACAAAGATAGGCGAAATGAAAAGATTCTACCAGGTGAACTGTGTGAGGTGCCACGGGGCTGACGGCTCTGCAATAGGGGTAGACGGCAAAAAGCTAAAGGGTGAGGACTTTACTGACCCCAGATGGCAGAAGAACACCGATGATGAAAAGATGATCAAGGTCATTCTGAAAGGTAAATTTTTCGGGCTTGCCATGCCCGGATATGAAGAGCTTATAACCCGTGAGGATGCAAAGCTGATCGTCACAGAGATCATAAGGAAGAGTGAAAAGGGAAAAAACATTGCGCCTTAGATTGCATTTGCGTAAATACAATAGAAACTTTCTCACCAAGGAGTACACGGAGAGAATTGAGAATAATATTTAATATTTAGCCGTCATCTGCCGATAAGTACCTTGAATTGTAATCAAAATATTTAAAGGCTGCCTGACAAAATAAAGAATCCGCACAGGTAATATATGCGTGGTTCTTCAAGATATTTTACAGCCTTTAGAAAGGTGCCATAAATAAGATAATGTATATAAAATGTTGGGGTTCAAGGGGATCGGTGCCGGTCTCAGGGATAGATTATGTAAAATATGGCGGTGACACCACATGCATGGAGATACGTTCAGACAAAGATAACCTTGTCATACTGGATGCAGGCACAGGCATAAGGCGGCTCGGCTTGGACCTGCTTGCTCAAAGGCGCTACTCCGTTGACATGCTTTTTACACATGCGCACTGGGATCACCTTATGGGCTTCCCCTTTTTTGCGCCCATCTACAATGAAAACTTCAGGATCAGCATGAAGGGGTGCCCCTTTGCACAGAAATTTATAGAGAGCATGCTGGGCAAGGTCATGTCGCAGCCCAATTTCCCCATAGAATATTCGGATCTTAAGGCATCCTTTGATTATCTGCCTGAGTGCCCGTATACCCTTCACATAGGCGCATTGACAATAACGCCTGTACCCATCAGCCACCCTAACAGGGGGAGCGGGTATAAATTCAGGGAGAATGGCAACAGCTTTGTCTTCCTGACGGATAATGAACTTGCCTTTCAGCATAAGGGCGGCCTCTGTTTTGATGATTATGTGGAGTTTTGCAGGGGGGCAGACCTCCTGATGCATGATGCGGAATACACCCCTGAAGAGTATCCGACGGTAAGGCAGTGGGGCCATTCAACCTACATGGATGCCCTTGACCTTGCTATAAAGGCAGGGGTGAAGAGGCTTGGCCTTTTTCATCTTAACCAGGGCAGGTCTGACAGGGCAGTTGACGAGATTGTAGAACAGTGCCGCAGGATCATATCTGAGCGTGGCGCAAACCTGGAGTGTTTTGCAGTGGGGATGGATATGACCTTTGAGCTGTAATTATAATACCCCTTCATATATCCTAAGCCAGTTGAGCCCCAATATTTTGTCAATCGCCTCTTTCGTGTAGCCATGATTCTTCATGATCGCCTTTAATGCCTTTATGCCTGTATGATCCTCCATGCCTGAAGCAGGCTGATCAAACCCGCATAAATCTGACCCGATGGCCGCATAACCAGGCCCGAACCTTTGAACAACAGTATCAATATGTATAAAGATATCCTCTATATCCGTATCACCTGCCGGTGTCAACATCTCAGGGTTAAATGTGATTCCGACAAGCCCGCCCCTCTCGGTCAAATGGCGTACCTGCTCAAGGTCAAGGTTGCTCTGGATATTGCACCTCTCACGGATCCCTGTATGGGTTGAAACGCATGGCCTCTCTACAAGATCCATGAGCTGATAAAAGCAGGCAGGGTGAAGGTGGGCAACATCTATCAGGATATTATTGTCATTTAAAATATGGATAACCTCACGGCCAGCGGGTGTAATGCCGTCTGAGTGAAGCGCAGAGTTGCCATCCGCAAGCCTGTTTTTACCTGCATGGGTAATGCCCACAATAAATATGCCCCTGTCTCTCAGGCTAAGGGCAAGGCGGATGTTGTTTGCCAAAACATCCGCATTTTCAAGCAGCAGGATGGTGCCAATTAGTTCCTTATCTTCCTTTATCTGATAGATATCGTTCATGCCCCTGACACGGGTGATATCCTCAATAACCTTCAGGGTAAAATCATAGTTCTGCTGAAAATGCATCTTTGCCATTTCACAATTATATATATCCTGGCAGCATATTGCAGTTGTAAAGAGCCTTACGCCTGATGACTTAAGGGTTTCAAAGGTTACTGGCCCCTGTTCAAGTGCATTAAATCTTTTACCCCTTGCATGCCGCGCCATAAAACAGGGGAGATCCACATGGCCGTCTACATAAAACTGGTCAGGCTCCGGCTCCTCTTTTTTATATTCTGCTGCGAGCTCAGTAATAAAATCCTCATCAGGCATGATTATAAGCCTGTCACCCATCAAAATACCTCCATCATCTTTTATAAGTATATCCTACAAAAGAGGGGATGGATGTCAAAAGGTTTTTAATGCGCTCACATACAAAAAAAACAGGGGCGTTGTTGCCAAATCCTGAAAATATGATTAATTATAGGAAAAAATTAAAATGACCGGAAAAAGGTGAAGGAGCTGAGATGAAAAGATGGCTGAGTGAAGAGCTTATTTGCCCGGAATGTTTAAACAGACATACTGATAAAGAGATCCGGCTGAAGGTGGAGATCAGACAGGAGATAGATGAAGATATTATTGAGGGGCGCCTTGCCTGTCCGCTCTGCAAGAGGGTGTATGATATCCATGATGGCATTGCCGTGGTGGTTCCGGAAAGGAGCCTCCCCATAACAGGAAACATGACCGGGTATGGCTCATTTTCCATGAATTCATCCTATATGTGGAGCCATTACTCTGAATTTCTAAATGATCCCGATGCGACAGATGCCTATAAAAGGTGGGCAGGGGCATTCAACCCTAATAATGGGTGGGCCCTGGATATCGGCTGTGCTGTGGGAAGGCTCACACTGGAAATGACAAAGAGCCATGACAGGGCTGTTGGCATAGATACATCCCTCTCTTTTATCCGCTCTGCCCGGAAAGTGATGACCCAAAGGGGCCTGGAATTTGATCTGATAGTAGAGGGAGAGATCACTGAAAGGAGCTCTGGCAAGCTGGACCCTGGCTTCAGGTTTGAAAACGCGGATTTTATTGTGGCGGATGCAATGGCCCTGCCTTTCCGAACAAATCGTTTTGCAACAGCAAGTTCAGTTAATATACTGGAAAAGGTTCCTGATCCATCCTTACACCTCTCAGAGGCCAACAGGGTTATGGATAAGCAAGAGGCCAGCTTTCTCTTTTCAGACCCCTTTTCGTGGGATGAAAACGTAAGCCACCCTGATCTCTGGCTTGGAGGTAGAAATAAAGGGCCATTCAAGGGCTTTGGCATGGATAATATCTCCAGGATGCTCATTGAAGGAGGAGGTATCTTTTCGCCTCCATTCAGTATCCAGGAGAGAGGCTCTATTCAATGGAAAATCAGAAAGACAAGGAATCTATGGGAACACATCACCTCACAGTTCCTGATAGCTAAGAGAGGTTAACAATATAAGGAGAGCCCGGTGTCAAAAGAAAAACATGGAATCTGCGGGATATGCTTCCACAGCCCCGGCTGCGGCGCAATAGTTCACTTTGATGATAAAGGGAAAATAGAGCAGCTTACACCGGACCCGGATGCCCCCATGGGAAGGGTGCTCTGCCCTATGGCCGGGAGCGCGGCACAGATCATCTATTCGGAAAGCCGGATCAAACAACCCATGAAACGGAAAGGGCCAAAGGGTAAACTTGATTTTGAGCCCATAACCTGGGATGAGGCATATGACATCATTGTAAAAAAATTAATGGAACTGAAGGCTGTTCATGGCCCTGAAACCATAGGCTTTTACGCGGGCACAGGCACCTATGAACGGGCATTTAAAGATGCCTTTCAGCTCAAAGGCTCAGAGATATATCTGGCTTCAAGCATCCTCTTTCCGTTCGGATCGCCAAATACATTCGGCGTGGGTGCGCCGTGCTACACCTCCTTAGGCGTCCTTGCGCCAAAGGTTACCATGGGTGCCCTCCATATAGAGATGTTTTCGGATATTGATAATTCTGATCTGATTGTCGTATGGGGAACCGATCCCTCTACATCCACCCCGCCTGAGACATTTCATCGTATTGCAAGGGCCGCAAACGAAGGGGCGCGGATCATTGTCATTGACCCGAGGCGGACTGCCTCAGCAAAACTACCGGGGAGCATGTGGGTGCCCATCAGGCCCGGAACTGACGGCGCGCTTGCACTGGGGCTTTCCCATATCCTGATCCGTGACAGGCTTATCGATTATGAATTCGTGGCAAACTGGACATCCGGATATGAAGAGTTCAATGAGTATGTGAAAGGGTTCACCCCGGAAAAGGTCTCTGCCATCACAGGGGTCTCACCGGAGGCAATAGAGGAGCTGGCCCATGAAATAGCGGGTGCTGAAGGGGCGAGCTATGTAATGTATACAGGCCTGGAGTATACAAGATCAGGGGTGCAGAACATAAGGGCGGTCATGGTGCTCTGGGCCCTGGCCGGGCAGCTCGATGTGGAGGGGGGACGCTGCTTTACCCCGCGTGAAAACCGGATAGACCTGAACAGGGATTACCAAGTTGTAACTCCTGGGTTTGACAGATCCATAGGTAAAGGCCATTTCCCCGTGTATTCAAATTTCTGCGGCGGAGAACCCCATGCAAGCCTGCTTCCGCGTGCGATCCTCCATTCGGACCCTTACAAGATACGCGCTCTCTTTATAATGGGCGCCTCAATACTCACTGCATGGCCTGACCCCATACAGTGGCAGAAGGCATTTAATGAACTGGATTTCATGGTCTCTATAGACCTGCAGTTCACAAGGGACGCCGCATGGGCCGATATTGTCCTTCCGGCAGCAACCGCCTTTGAGCATGCCTCCTACTGTTTTTATGGCAATGCCATACGGATTCGGGAAAAGATGATAGACCCTGTTGGCGAGAGCAAACCATGCTTTACCATCCTCACCGAACTCGCGGAGAGGCTTGGTTATGGGGAGAGATTCCCTGCAACCGAGATGGATCTCCTGGATAAGGTACTGAAAGGCACAGGCATCACGAGGGCCGAACTGGAACAGGCAGAGAGGTTTACTGTCCGGAAAGACCCCGCACCCATGAGGTACAGGAAATGGGAAATTGGTGGGCTCAGAAGGGACGGGAAACCCGGTTTCGAGACCCCGTCAGGAAGGTTTGAGATCAAATCCTCGATCCTGGAGGAGATGGGGTACAACGGACTCCCTGTATATGAGGAATCGTATGAAACCCCTGTGAGTCAGCCGCAGATGCTCAACCGCTTTCCCCTTATCCTGGGCACAGGCCCTTTTAAACCCGATATGAAGTCCTGCTTAAGGGCCATACCCGATTTTATTGAGAGATATCCAGGCCCGACGGCGCAGATAAACCCTAAAGACGCAGCAGAAAGAGATATTAAAACAGGGGATTCTGTAGTCATAAAGACCGTCCGGGGATTTGTAGAGATGACCGCTGATGTTACCGAGGATGTTATGGAAGGATATGTATATGCCCCAGTGGGCGGCGGCGGGCCACAGGGGACAGAAGCCTGGAGAAGGGCCAATATAAATGTTCTGACTGACCTGAAACAGCTTGACCCGATCTCAGGTTTTCCAACCTACAAGACCCTGCTGTGTCAGGTCAAAAAGAAGCGGCGGCAGCGGACTATCGTGGTACAGGATCCCAGCCTGGGGTGTGTGGGGTAAAAGCAAGGTTCAGGGCTCAAGGTTTAGGGTCAACCCAATTTCGCGTAGACTGCTATGTGAAAAGGTTTCAGATCTTTTCAAGTCTTTCGTAGGGTCGGGTTTTATACCCGACCTTTTTATAGGTATATGGGAATCAAACAGGAATAGTATGGCTGAAAAAGATAGCAACATAACCGAACAAAAGACCCAATTCAGGAACAAGGCCAAGGAGCTTCTTCAGGGCTGTGACCTCAGCCTCTGCCTGACCTGTAACGCCTGTATGGAGGCATGCCCCGCAAGCGGCCTTGAGGGAATGGACCCGAAGAACTTCATTGGAATGGTTGCAGGCGGCATTGAGGATGAGGTGATCATGACCCCCTGGGTGTGGATGTGCAGCATGTGCGAGGGGTGCATCTCAGTATGCCCTGCAAAGGCGGATATAGCGGGAGTGGTTGGCCTTGCAAGAGAGGCATGGCCAAAGGATAAAAAGCCCAGAGGCATTACCGGCTCATGCGACATGGCATTAAAGAGCAGCACCTCAAGCGCCATGGGCATATCCGGGGAGGATTTCAGCTCTTGCGTTGAAGAGATGCTTTTCGAGGTGAGGGAGGAACAGGAGGGGTGGGAACATCTTCAAGCGCCCATTAATAAAAAGAATGCATATTTCTTCCTTAACCAGAACTCCAGGGAACCTGCCATGGAACCTGATGAAATGGTCCCGATGTGGAAGATACTTCACCTTGCCGGGGCTGACTGGACATACAGCACAGAGGGCTGGGCCGCTGAAAATTACTGCATGTTCGCCCGCGACCTTAAAGGCTGGGAGCATATAGTCAGGGCAAAGGCAAAGGCAGTAGAGAACTTGGGCTGCAAGGTGTGGCTCAATACTGAATGCGCTCACGAGATGTATGCATTCAGGACAGGCCTTAAAAGATTCAATATCCCTCATAATTTTGAGGTTAAAAGCATTGTGCAGTACTACGCCCAGTGGATAAGGGAAGGAAAGCTCAAAGTGAATTCAGAATGGAACAGGGCGCTTTCGATCAAATTTACTTTCCATGACCCGTGCCAGCTTGTAAGAAAATCATTTGGCGACCCTGTTGCAGAGGATCTCCGGTATGTTGTCAGGACAGTGGTTGGCGAAAAAAATTTTATTGACATGACACCCAGCCGTTCTCTAAATTACTGCTGCGGGGGAGGCGGCGGGTACCTGCAATCCGGTTTCACTGAGGCGCGCTACAAGTTCGGGGCCAAAAAATTCAACCAGATAAAGGCTACAGGGGCGGATTACTGTATTACTGCATGCCATAACTGTCACACCCAGATCCGTGATCTTAATGAGCACTATAAAGGGGGGTATCACACGATCCATCTCTGGACTATCATTTGCCTTGCACTCGGGTGCCTTGGTGAAAATGAGAGGAGATATCTCGGGCCTGATCTTGCCGAGGAAGGATTATAGCGCCTCTTTTGCGACCGGTTTCGCAAAGAGGCGAAGCCTTGTGTATGAAGGGAAGTCGGGCTAAGCAGGCCACCTTTTAAGCCGCTCAATAACCCTCTCCTTACCAATTACAGCAAGCAGTTCAAAGATGCCCGGCCCTACTGCCTGGCCGGTAACTGCCGTGCGCACACCGTTTATCAGAACACCCGCCTTTACACTATACTCCTCTATGATCTTTCGCATGACCTCTTCAATATCCTTCTCATCAAAGCCTGCTATTGTTTCAAACCTTGTGGCCAGTTCAGGCAGCATGGTTTTAAGGATTTCATTCTTGAGGAGATTCTTCTCAACCGCCTTCTCATCATATAGATAATCATCAGCAAAAAAAGCCCTGCCAAGGGTAACAAAATCGGTGGTATAGTGATACCTCTCCCTTAATAGGTTGATGGCATTTAAAAACCAATCTCTTTTCGTCCCCTCATATGCCTTATCCCAGATACCCGCCTTTTCAAACTCGATCTTTACATATGGGGCGAGCTCTTCGATCGGCATATTCCTTATATAGTGGGCATTTATGCTTATGGCCTTTGGATCTGTAAAAAATTTCGGGTCATCAGCACGGAGATCAAAGATGGAATTTGATTTATTGATGCCGTCAAGAGAGAACTTTTCTATAAGCTCCTCTTTTGTAAAAAACTGCTGAGACTCAGGGGTTGACCATCCCAGAAGCACCAGAAAATTTACAAAGGCCCATGGGATAAACCCGTGGTCACGGTAAAAATGGACTGCCACCTGCTCCCCGTGTTTGCGCTTACTTATCTTTGCCTTCTTATTATCGAGCGTGAGTGAAATATGGGCGAAGGCAGGCAAGGGGGCCTTGAGCGCCTCATAGATGAGTATCTGCTTGGGTGTATTTGCAAGGCCATCCTGACCGCGGATTATGTGGGTTATGCCGTCACGTATATCATCCACCGCATTTGAAAGTATATATAGGGGCTGGCCGTTTGACCTGACTATTATAAAGTCCTCAATGTCCTCATGCCTCTTTTCTATATAGCCATACACCTCATCCTTGAATTTTACAGAACCGCCATCCTGCGGCACCTTAAGGCGAATGGTATAAGGCAGCCCCTTTGCCTCCTTTTCTGCTATCTCCTGGGGGGTGAGATTGCGGCATGTGCCGTCATATCTCATGTCAGCTTTAGCCTGGGTTGCCTCTTCCCTCTTTTCCTCAAGTGTATCCTTTGAGCAGAAACATTTATATGCATGGCCGGATTCAAGAAGTTTTTTAGCAGCCTCAACATGCTGGCTGATATATTCGGACTGATAAAACGGCCCTTCATCCCAGGTTATTCCAAGCCATTCAAGGCCGTCAAGTATCCCCTTGATTGACTCATCGGTTGACCTTTCTGTGTCTGTGTCCTCTATCCTTAAAATAAATTTACCACCCATCTTTTTTGCAAAAAGCCAGTTATAAATAGCTGTTCTTGCGCCCCCCACATGAAGATACCCAGTGGGGCTGGGGGCAAACCGTACCCTGATATTATTACCCATTTTTATTCCTCATTTTTTTATTTTTTAAAACAGGTTGCGGATAATAGCACTATTCCTTGGACTGGACAATAGATATGGAGAATAATTAAAAATAAACTTTCAAGACCTTCTTTTTCAGAATAGTTCAATATCAACATTATAAAGGGGGGCATTAGCAAAGCGTTTATCACAAGTAAGTAGAGGAGCGGGCAAGGCTTCTGCCAGAGCAACATAGATGGCATCATAGGCTGTTATGTTGGCTCGGAGTTCCCATATCCTTTGCAGAAAAATATCATGCGGATATCGGGTTATTGGCATATCTTTAAAATCAACCGATGCATCAAGAGCCCGTTCAGATGTCATATCGCCGGAAGCGCAATATCGTCGCAATACCTGAGCAACTTCAAGATTAATAAGATGGGGAGCACACAGATTTTCAAAAGGTGATAAAATCCTTGACTCTATCTTCTCCCCAACATAGATTCTGAGCAATACTTCAATAATTGCGGAAGAATCAACCACAATCAATTCAAGTCTCTCTCTATTCTTACAGCTTCGGAAGCAGAGATCTTTGGATTTATAGGTATTCTTTTACTCAACCTTTGCCTGAGTTTTGCCAGAGATGGACGTTCTGCGCTACGGCTGAGCTCTTCCCTCAGATAGTCTGAAAGTGACATTCCTTCCAATGTGGCCCTTGCCTTTAATTCTCTATGAAGAGATTCGGGTACGTTTCGCATTTGTATCATTTTAGACATGTGAGAATTATATTTTCATGTTTAAAACATATCAATAGATATATGGCAAACCATGATGTGAACTCACTAAACATTTTGTGCGATAAAATAACATGCATACCGGGTTAAGGCCATATCATCGACTTCTCTCTGGTCACCCTTGCTAATCCCGATCATTTTCCCGACATCAGCAAAATGATCCTACGCTTTCAAACCGGCTTTTTCACATGCAGTTTTGGCCTTTTCGATAGTATTATTAATTTACAACAACATCAAAAAGGTTTTGCCTGAACCTGTTCTCATCTTCATTGTTATAAAAAGGAACACCAACAAGCCTGTATCTTTGTGTCTTGCTTTGTGTTTTAAATTCAAGCGTCTTATCCTTGAATTTTTCTGTAATCTCTTTAAGGAAATCCTGCTTCCATTTATCATGCTCTTTTATGTGTTTTCCTTTGGGCTCTATAAATATCTGGTAGGTCAGAAGGTTCCCATTTTTTTCACGCAAAAAAAGCACAAAATCAGGTTCAAACGCTTGGCTTTGGGTTGGTTGTCTGTAATTATGGTTTTGTTTTTGCCTAAATTTGTTGTTTGTTAACCTAATAACCTGCGTTATACATGCACTTTAAAGTCAACTTAATAGTTTCAGATTTTATCCGAACTCTGGTTCTCATGGATCGTTTTGATATAGGCAGTATTGCTCTCTATTTGTAAAATTATGTTACCCTCAGTTGTATCTAAAAATAGAATCTCAGGATGGTTTGATTGAGCATTAATAAATTGTCTCGAAGGATGTCCATGTGGATTATCTGTACACACAGATACTACTATCCAGGCTGGGTTTATTTTATTAATAATCTCATCAGCCAGGGAATCTTTCCCTGTCGCAGTGAGTTCTGCACCATGATGAGGATATCTAAAAACATCCGCTTTGAGATCATCGGAACTAATATGAGACCATACATCGCCTTCAGCATCTCCACCGATCAGCAATCTGAACTTTTCTACTTCAAAGCGAAGGACTAGAGAATCAAGATTTTTATCATCTGGATGGCGTATTGCGTTTTCATGAGTAGGCCATAAAATAAAAAAGCAACCACCTATTAAAGCCATCCGTTGTGGAAATTCTTTATAAGCTGGATACAAAATAATTGTATTATTCTCTCGTGCTTCATCAAATGTTATAGCTAATCTCTTAGAAATTTTCGAGGATTGAACTTGGCGATTTACATAAACACCCACATCTTTTTTATTATTGCCCTGTAGCCAACCGACAACTGCTGGTATACCTGCGATGTGATCATTATGGCAATGCGTGATAAATATCCCTTCAAGTTCTGATGTCTCTTTTAGTTGCGATAAAACAGGTGATGCAGACCCGGCATCAATCAGGACTGAATGCATATTTGATAATTTATAGATAATTGTTGAATCACCTTGGCCCACATCCACAAATATGACTTTATAATCCGCTTTATCTTTGTCCATCTATTGCCTTTTCCTTTTCAGAAAATAAAAGCAATCCTTTTTCAATCTCATCCTGAGTTTTATATGCATTTTTATGGAGACGAAATCCAAGTATATATTTTTCAGGAGACTTTTCGAGTTTCTTCACGCTATCAGTAGTAATTTCTATCCATCCGACAACTCCTTTTTCCAGCAACCAACCTGGCATAGCGGAAACCATTTTCATCCAAACGCCATCTTCCTCAACCTTTCGTCTGCTTTGGTAATCTTTCAACCCGTCAATGGCGAGTTTAATTTGTTCGTCTTCAAAGTTTACCTCTATTGTTTCACAGGTGGTCTCCCATGCTGGAAATGTATAATCTACGCGATTAGAATTGTTTTTTCCCCTCAAGGTATAATGTGGTCCCAAAATATCTTTTAATAAAGGATGTTGTTCATTCCCAAACCAGGTATCAATCTGATTTCTTTCATAATCATTAATTCTATACATTTTATAAATTAGGTCATCTATAGTTTTAATCAGGCTTTTAATTTTTTCGATATCTTGCATGCGACCATTTCTTTTTAACTCAATCAATTCTTTTGTATGAGATGCCAGGCCGTTAACATTTTCATTATTCCAATCTTTTGGCAATGGAAATTTTCGACGATAATTATTGATAGGGATCTTGCTGCCTCTCTGGCGTTCATGGAACCATATACTTGCCAACGGATGGTTTAATATTCCCCATAATGCATAAATATCATTTTTTTTATCAGTCTTACTTTTGCTTTTCGAGAAAGTTGCGTCAAAGCTTTCAGATGGGGCAACTACCTCTCTGGAACTTTCAGGTATATCAATCAACGCAACTGAACTCCATTTACAATTCCAGGGTGCGGTTCGGTTGACACGAAACATGACCATAGGTTCGTTTTCATCAAGATATTCTCTTAAATCTTTCCTTTTTCTCCCTTCTCTAAGATTCTCATCTATTAGAGTCAACCATCCTCTTTCACCATTACTTAAGTCCGAGTAAGCATTTGTTTTTTTTGCATTGCCACTCCAAGGGTGTGCATTATCAATCTTATTTCTTTTAATTTTATTTTCAATAACTTGAAGTCCATTCATAGCAACGTAGTGATCATCTATGCGATTTTGGCTAAGCTCCATTTTATTTAAAATATTATCAAGCCCTGTAGGTATAAGAATATCAGGTGGATTTTTAACATCAATTTTAATAGTCCCTTGAGATTTTAACTGGAGTCCTGGATAAGGAACATCCGGAAGACAGTGGATAAAAAACATCTTTGATGAAGGGGGTATCTTTCTAATCACCCATGCCATTGCTGGTCGAGTCACATTATCAAACCAGCCTATAGGAACATCCCATTGTTCAAGTATTTGGCATTCTTTAATTAAACGATCCCGTAATGGTTTTACTAATTTCTGACTTAATACTGTTTCGGTAAGAATAATACCTAGTAGGCCACCTTCTCCTAAAGCGTCCAAACAATTTTCTAAAATTAAAGCCGAACGGTCACGTTGATTTCTGATTCTGGGCTTTTTAGGGTGATTTTTGCTTCCTCCTTCACCCCCAAATGGTGGATTGGCAACAATTATTGTCGGTCTGACTTTAATTTTATTCATCCATTTTTTCACAAATTGATCACTTTCTGCATCCTCTTCTGTGATCTTCCAATTATTTTTATGTGGAGGATGAAATAACATCAATGTCATTTTGGCGATATCACCAGCTACTGGATCATTATCATTACCGAAAATTGAATTGACAAGGTGCTGATGTCGCGTTTCTCTGGGCACACTTAAATAAGTAGCCTCTGCAAGCCTTTCATATCCTGCAACTAAAAGGCTTCCTGATCCACATGTAGGGTCTGCTAGGATACGATTGTCAGGTGGAAGCTCTTCTATAGGCATGCGACTCAGGAGAGTTTTAGCTAATAAAGATGGCGTGTAATGAATCCCCCATTGATCCCGAAGTTCTTTATTTACAAAAGCCGATTCATAAAATTTACCAACCATATCCATACTAACTTGAGAGAAATCGAATGCAGAGTTTAAACGGTTAAGAAGAGGATTAAGCTTATCTGTAATCCCTTTTGGGACTATGAAATAACCTGAACCAGGTAAAGTATTACTTGCGTAAAATAAAAAATTTTTTGCACCATCAAAAAGAGGCCAATTTTCTCTTAATCTATCTCTAAGAATCCTGGCTCCAAGTAGTTTTATTGCACCATTTATAATTTCTCGTTTATTCCTGTCATCATTGCTTAGTATTTCTTTAACACCATTTTCAAATCGTTTAACAAGTTCTTTAGTTGTGATTTCAATCGCCTGTTTAATAAGATCCGGGGAGATATCAAAAATGGTCAGTTGTTCAGGAGTTAATTTTGCCTTCTGCAAACATCGAGGCGTAAAAAATTCCTGATGGTCTCTCAGGTATTCCTTAAATCGGGAGACAGGGATTATTTTACTATTTTTTAAACTTTTATCGAATGTGGTTTTATCTTTACTAAGACCAACAGTGATAATCCTTGGTTCGTCTATACCATGGCGTTTTTTATATTCTGAAAATATTATAACTGGAGTAGCCAATGAACGAAAAGGCGTAACATCAGATTCAAAAATAATTTTCTCAGCATTCTCTGTTCCTTTTACTGCAATTACAGCAGTATCCGCATCCTGGCGTAAAGGGCTTGAATAGGCAACCATATCTGCTTTATAGGGTTCCCCCTTCTCCCCAAGAAAACAAATATCTTGTTGAAGCATATTCTCATCTTTTAAATAACCAATCTGTCCAAGAGCAGAGCTTATAGTCCTTCGGATGGAATTATTTAATGACTTTTCATTCCCAGTTATTATTAAATATGTCTTCCATGGGTTATGCCTCTCTTTTTGAAAAGCCTAGTATATAAATATGATAACAATGTTGTCAGGTATTAGTCTATTCATGAATCCCACAATCCACAACAAATGTCCATCATCTTTAAAATTGATTGATCCATCCCGCCAACTATTTCATTCTGAATGATATATCAAAAGACGAGCCGGAATATAAGGAAATTTTGTTCAATAAGTAGTTACTTCAGTTTTTTGTGTTTGACGCGAAGGAATAATAAACGGTTACATTTTATTAATCAATAATAATTTACCTTGAAAAAATGTATTGTTATAGCTTGATTCTTACTCTGGATTACCTCAAAATTCCCCGCATGAGTAATATATTTAAAATATTTTTCAGC
>CAZXUA010000037.1:0-28350 GCA_964643755.1 uncultured Desulfatiglans sp.
TTTCAAAGTTTTCATTTTTCATTTCAAATTGACTAAAAGGAGTCCATCCGGAAAGAATTACCGGATGGACTAAAAATTATGCTGCTTTAATTATTTGACTAGTCGTACTCTATTTCACCTTGATCTGTGCTGCGTCTGTTACTGTAATAGAGGCGCCATCGGACGGGTTCTTGTGGATTTCGCCTGTTACACAGATCTCTTTTCCAACATAAAGGTCCTTATCCAGTTTCTCTTTCAGTGCGTCAGCCACTTCAATACCTACAGCGCCTGGCTCCATAATCGCCTTGCCCATGCCCAGAAGAGTTTGACCCTGATAGGGCATGGTGTCTATGATCTTGCCGCATACCGTGGCCTTTTCACCGATATGCTTTGCCGCCTCTTCGCAGGTTAACTCTGCAGAGTATGATGCAAGGGCTGTAAAGCAAATAAATCCGAATACCGCAAATGCACAAATTACTTTTTTCATGATGATCCTTCCTCCTTAAATAAATGGTTTATCCTGCAATAAAAATATCATATACCTTTGAACCCGGCTATTATGCCTTCCGGCTATATAGTGTCGGGCTCTAAAACACTGCGATATTTTGATAAATACTTGTGAGGAACAAAAGACTGCGGTTATTATCTCTCTAAAGGTGTTAAAGTCAAGTAATAGTTTAAGCTGGATAGATCGCCCGCTCCAGCCATACCAATGACAGCCCTATTTCACCCTTCTTAGTCTGTGGGTTTTATGTAGCTTGAGCCATAATTCCCTTACTATTACTGCCGCTGCCCCTTCAGGGCTAAGCCCGTCCGAATTTCCTACAAACATGCAGGACTGCATCAGGGGTTCATTACCATCATCAAGCCCGAATCGTTTTATGACAAACTGTATCAGGTCTTTTGAGGGATGGCTGATATCGTTTTCAGAAAACCTTGATATGGTAAACATCTCTTTCTTTGTCATCATGGAGATAAGTGTATCAACCGCCTCTGTAACAGATGCCGGGTATCTACCTCTCTTTTCAGCAGAGAGGTGAAGCACCGATTTCATGATGCCTGCTACAGCATCATAGATTAACGGGCTTTCACTGGCCCTTGGCCCTGCCACATTAAGCACCTCAATCCTTCTGACATCGAGCCATGATTTTATGATCTCAACGGCCTCTGCCTCCCTGGTCTTTTCTATGTCTATGTGGAGGCATGGCTTAAGATATTTTCTTGCAAGCTTCTTTGTAAGGAGAGAGCCGCCCTTAAGGGTGCCAGAGCTGAAAAGCAGTGTGCCATCAGAGTCTGTAACATTCTTCTCTGTCCTCAAGTCATAATTAATGGCATCAATCTCCTGCATGTTATAGCGGGGTGATAACCTGCCCTTTTCTGTCATCCTGCCTAACGGGACCCACCCGCCATGCGGGACGCCCATCTCTATCGCTGCATCAAGTGCAGCCTGATCAGCCCCTGTCTGGCCGCCTGAAATAATCTTTTTAATACCCATAAACTTTATGATTCCAATAATCTTTTATGTGTTACGTTATGTCATATTCCTTGATCTTTGCGATCAGGATCGGCCTGCTTATCTCAAGTATCTGGGCCGCCTTTGATTTATTGCCGCCTGTAAGCTTGAGCGCCTTTTCTATAAGCCCCTGCTCAAGTGTCCTTGTTGCCTTTTTTATAGAGAGGGTATCTCCCGGTTCAATTGCTGAGAGCATATTCCCTCCAGCGGTTATTGAAGGGGGTAATTCAGCAGGGGTTATGAATTTTCCCTTTGAAAGGATAATGGCCCTTTCTATTACATTTTCCAGCTCCCTGATATTCCCTGACCAGCTATGCCCCATGAGCAGGGCCATGGCTTCCGATGAAAGGCCCTCGACACTCTTGCCGAGCTTGTTATTGAATATATCAATAAAGTGACTCACAAGAAGCGGGATATCACTCCTGCGTTCCCTCAAGGGCGGAAGGTGGATGGACATGACATTTATCCTGTAAAACAGGTCTTCCCTGAACCTTCCCTCCTTTACCTCATACTCAAGATCCCTTGATGTGGCGGCAATCACCCTTGCGTCTGTCTTTTCAGGCGTTGTCCCTCCAAGCGGGGTAACCTCCTCCTCCTGTAAAATACGTAAGAGCTTGGCCTGTAGAGAAAAGGGCATCTCACCTATCTCATCAAGAAATATGGTTCCCTTGTTTGCCTGCATAAAAAGGCCCGGCTTATCCCTTGAGGCATCGGTAAATGCTCCTTTTTTATAACCGAAGAGCTCGCTCTCAAGAAGGGTTTCAGGTATGCCCGCACAGTTTATTGCCACCATGTTGAAAGAGGATCTTCTCCCCCTCGAATGTATCTCCTTTGCAATAAGCTCCTTGCCTGTACCGCTTTCGCCGGTTATAAGGACTGTTGTCTTGAAATCTGCCACCCTGTCAACCAGGTCAAAAACCCCGGCCATTGCCTCGCTTCCGGCAACAACGCTGCCAAAGGAATATTTCTGTTCAAGCTTTTTTATCCTGCCCTGGAGCATGAGGTTTTCTTCCTTGAGCTGATCCCTCTCCTTTGCCTTTTTCAGCGCAAGAAGCACCTCATCTGTCTTGAATGGTTTCGATATGTAATCATAGGCGCCCTTTTTCATGGCCTCCAAAGCTGTTTCAATGGTTCCATAGGCAGACATCATAATGATTGTTATCTCCGGGTATTTTTCTCTAGCCTCTGCAAGAAAGCTCATGCCATCCATCCTGGGCATCCTGATATCGCAGAGTACAAAATCAAAATCATTCTGCTCCATTGTTTTTAGCGCCTCAGCGCCGTTTGCTGCCGCCTCAGTTATGTATCCGCCTTTGCCAAGCATGGTGGTAAGCATGTGTCTCATATTTGCTTCGTCATCAATTATCAGTACGCGATTTCCTGTTATGGTCATCTGGGTTCTCCTGAAGAAATATAAGGGTCGCTATTCAGGGGAAGGTCAATGCGAATAATCATGCCCTTCCCCTCTTGGCTTTCCGCCCTTATTGCGCCGCCTAACGCCTCAATTATCCTGTAGCAGACAGAAAGCCCCAGCCCTGTGCCCTTCCCGGGGTCTTTTGTGGTAAAAAAGGGATCAAAAATATGATCAATTTTATCAACCGATATGCCCGGGCCATTATCGATAAATTCCAGTTCAAGCAGGCCGTTTCTGTTTTTGCTGATAATATGTATCTGCGCATCTTCCATCACATCTCCCTCTTCGGAAAGGGCATCTATGGAATTTATAAGGATATTAAGAAAGACCTGCTGCATCTGGTTTTTATCAGCGATCACATTATCATTTTTTGCGGTAAGCGCCAGTGAAATTTCTATTTTATTCATCTCTGACTGGGGTTTTAGCATCTCAACAGTATCTGTGATGAGGGGATGGATATTTAAATTTATCCTTTCCTCTTTGGAGCTTCTTGAAAAATCGAGAAGCTGCCTGATAATTATATTTACCCTTGAGATCTCCCCTTCAACCCTTGTGAGAAAATCCTTTTCCTCTTCAGGTGTGAGGTCTCCCTTCATTATCATGTCAATGTACCCCAGAATTATGCCTATGGGGTTTCCTATCTCATGGGCAATGCCTGCTGCAAGCCTTCCAACGGAGGCCAGTTTTTCAGATTGCACTATCTCATTCTGAGCGGCCTTAAGCTCTTTATTTGCCTTCTCCAGAGAGACAATATGAGATTTCAATTCTCTTTTGTTTTCATCCAGTCTTTTTAACATATTGGCGAGCGCCCTTGTGAGGTTCCCTATCTCGTTTGCCGGTGCCTCACCTGCTGCAAGGATAGATTCACTGTCTTCATATTCCTCTGTCATCCTTAAAAGGCCGTGTATGGGGTTAACAACAATCCTTGAAAGGAGATATATGCCCACAAGTGCAAGCACAAGGGTATCAATCGCTATGTATATGATTACCAGACTTTCAGACCTTCTTAAGGTCTCATAAACAGGAAGAAGTGACGAGATTACCGATATGCCACCGATCATGCGTCCTCTGTATTTTAATGGGGCTGACAGATAGAGTTCCTTTTTTCTTGGCCAGAGCACGCCCCATGTTACACCTCTATAATTAACAGATCGGGTGAGGGTGTTCATGGCGGTCATGGCAAGGGTAAGGCCATATTGCTTTGCCTCATCATCAAGACCAATGCTGAATACAGATTCTCCTGAACTATTGACAATGGCTATCCCTCTGTATTCGCCTGTGTCCAGCATATCCTGAATAACGGCAGCAAAGTCAGCGCCGAAATGGGTATTTTTAAGCCCCTGATCGATATCCTTTAAGACATCACCTGTAATGTATTCTATGACTGATACAAGCAGTCCCCCGGTTTTTTCCTTTTCTGAAACAAGGTCCTTTTCGTATAGATTCAGTATAACCACATTTATAAGCAGCATGGCCGCAACAATAAGAAATATCAGTTGTGTCAGTATGCCGGCCCTGAGCCCGAATATAGGAGTTTTCAATTATAGATCCTGAAAGAGTTATAATTATTAATCATAAACCGTGGGACAGAATATTTATGTACCAGTTAATTATCTCTTTTCCGAAAAAAACATAGAGTATTGCACCCAGGGCCAGAAAAGGGCCAAAGGGTATCCTGGTCCTTATGCCTTTTTTAGACATCATAAGGGCTGTCCCTCCTATAATACTCCCGCTGAGTGATGATACCAGGATGACAAAAGGCAGTGCCTTCCATCCTAAGAATGCCCCGATCATGGCTAAGAGTTTGATATCCCCCCCTCCCATACCCTCCTTTTTCATGATGAGCTCAAAGAGTATGGCCACGAGATAGAGTATCCCGCCTCCAGCAAGAATGCCTGCCACTGAATCTATCCACGGGATATGATTAATAACCAGTGAGAAGAACAGACCTGCTATTATCCCTGGGATTGAGATTACATCAGGTATTATCTGATGTTCAAGGTCAATAAACCCTATACATATCAGCGCCGATATAAAGATAAGGTATATGAAAAATGAAGGGAAATTTTCATTCAGGATGTTGTACTTTACAAGAAGGGCCATGCTTATGAGGCCTGTCGCAAGCTCAACCGCAGGGTATATGAGTGATATGTGTGTCCCGCATTTTCTGCATCTTCCCCATAGCATTAGGTAGCTCAGCACAGGTATGTTGTCATAGAATCTTATCCTGTATCCGCAGGATGGACAGGCTGATGGCGGTGTTACTATGGATCTCTTGAGGGGCAGCCTGTATATGCACACATTAAGGAAGCTGCCTATGGTCAGGCCAAAAACAAATGCAAATATAAGTTGTATATTAAACGGTAGCATAGAATATTATCTGTTTAAATTGTTTAATAAAGAGAGAGAAGACCATTTCCTTTAAGATTTGTCAATAATCAGAGTGCACTTATTGATTTGACATAAAATTTCTTTTTATATAAAAAGCCCCTCTATGATAATCTCAATTAATCCTGAAAACCCGCAGCAGCGGCTCATCAACATGGTGTGTGAGACCCTTGATAGGGGAGGGCTGATAGCCTACCCGACAGATACCTTTTACGGAATGGGCTGTGATCTCTACAACAAAAAGGGCATTCAGAGGATATACCAGCTCAAGAACAGGCCCCTGAAACAGCCCTTTTCCATCATCTGTGACAGCCTTAAGGGCATAAGCCAGTATGCAAAGGTCTCCGATTTCGCCTATAAAACAATGAGAAGGCTGTTGCCCGGGCCATACACATTTATCCTTGAAGGCACCAAGCTTGTGCCCCAGATAATGCTCACAAAAAGGAAGACTGTGGGGATAAGGGTGCCGGCGAACAACATATGTCTTGCTATTGTAGAGACCCTTGGAAGGCCCATCATAACCACAAGCGCCATCCATGAAGATCCATACACAATAAAAGAGGCTTATGAATCCTCACTTGAGGTGATTATAGACGGTGGTGCGCTCAAGCCAGAGCCCTCAAGCGTGATATCACTGATTGATGACTTCCCCGAGGTAATACGTGCAGGCAAGGGTGATATCAGTTCATTCCTCTAGAAAATCCATACCACCTGTATTCTATACTGGTTCCGGAGATGTTCTTAAGTGCCTTTGATATGGATTCTGTTGCCTCACCCCTCAGGAGGTCAATGATGGAAAATCTCTTCTTCTCAGGATAAACAAGGTTAACCTCGCCATCTATCTCTGCATATTCCTTTGCCAGTGCCACGGCATCTTCAAAGTTACCCAGTTGATCCACAAGACCCCATTCCTTTGCCATTGCGCCTGTAAATATCCTGCCGTCAGCTATCTCTCTTACCTTTTCAGGGGAAAGGTCTCTTCCCGTTGCAACATCATTTACAAACTGTGTCTGTATGTCAGAGATAACAGCATCAAGTATTTCCCGTTCCTTTTCTGTGAGCTCCCTGTGCGGGTTGCCTATATCCTTGAATTCCCCGCTTTTGATCACCTCCATTTTTAGCCCGATCTTTTCAGCAAGCTCCCTGTACTGGTAATACTGCATGATAACCCCGATACTTCCTGTGATGGTGCCAGGGTTGGCAACAATGCTGTTACCGGCAGCGGCTATATAATAGCCACCTGATGCAGCCGTGCCCCCCATTGAGACTACTACCTTTTTTGTATCCCTTGTCCGCATCACCTCACGGTAGATCTCCTGCGATGCGCCGACTCCACCTCCGGGGGAATCTATGCGAAGTATAATGGCCTTGATTGATTTGTCCTTTGCAAAGATGGTGATCTGTTTTAACAGCTCTGTAGAGTCTTCAATGGCGCCGATTATCGGGATGACGCCGACCTTGTTTGTAAAGGCTATGCCTGATGAACCGCTAATGGAGCCGCTGATCGCCTTCATGATAAGGCCCAATCCAATGACTAAACATAACAGAATCAAGATGGTGGTTATAATAGGATGCTTTTTCATTGCTTATATCTTCTGGAAGGTGTTATTAAAAAAATTACCTGCCTGTATATAACAGGCAGGCTCTATTTTTATTGAGGGTCAAAATGATTTTACCCTCGTGTTATAAATTGTTATCCACTGATGACCCTAAAAGTTAATTCTGCCATTAATCCTCTTTCTTGTTCTCAAGGTCAAGCATACCTGCCTTTAAGAGTTCACCAAGGTTTGAGGTGGCCTCCTTTCCATTGTTAAGGTAGCTTCTGTACATATCCTTCTCTTCAGCCTCCTCAAGCTTGCGGATTGAAAGGCCTATCTTCTTGTCATCCTTTGCTATGTTGATAACCTTGGCCTGAATAACATCATCTACCTTGAACCTGCTCAAGGGGTTACCGCTCTTGTCCTTTGTAAGCTCTGACACATGTATAAGCCCTTCGATCCCCTCCTCAAGCTCAACAAAGACGCCAAAGTCGGTTATGTTGGTAACAGTGCCTGTAACCCTTGTTCCGGGTTTGTATCTTTCAGGTATCTCATCCCACGGGTCAACTGTGAGCTGCTTTATGCCAAGTGAGAATCTCTCATTCTCTTCATCGATGTTCAGCACAACCGCCTGAACCTCTTCGCCCTTCTTGTATACCTCAGAGGGATGTTTGATCCTCTTTGTCCATGAGATATCAGAGATATGAACAAGGCCGTCTATGCCTTCATCTATGCCTATGAAGATGCCGAAGTCAGTTATATTTTTGATCCGGCCCTCTATGGTGGTGCCTATGGGGTATTTCTCACCTATCACCTTCCAGGGGTTTGGTTCAACCTGTTTCAGGCCAAGGGAGATCCTCTTGTTTTCAGAATCTATATTAAGGACAATCGCCTCTACCTCATCACCCACCTTCAATATCTGTGAAGGATGCCTGATCTTACGTGTCCATGACATCTCAGATACATGGATAAGCCCCTCAATACCCTCTTTGATCTCGACAAATGCGCCATAATCAGCAAGGCTTACAACCTTTCCTTTTACCTTTGTATTGATCGGGTAATCTGTATTGGCATTTATCCACGGGTCAGGATTAAGCTGTTTAAGGCCAAGGGATACCCTCTCTTTTTCTTCATCATATTTGAGTACCTTTACTGTAATCTCATCACCAACCTGATACAGTTCAGATGGATGGCCGACCCTGCCCCAGGAGATATCGGTTATATGTAAAAGGCCGTCTATGCCGCCAAGGTCAATAAAGAAACCGTAATCTGTTATATTCTTTACTATGCCTGTGAGGACAGCGCCTTCCTTGAGGTCATGCATTGTCTGATCACGTTTTACCTTGCGGTCTTTTTCTAGCAGAGCCCTTCTTGAGAGGACAATATTTGCCCTCCTCTTATTGTATTTCAGTATCTTGAATTCATGCTTTGTGCCTATAAGAGAATCAAAATTTCTAACAGGTTTGAGGTCGATCTGTGAACCGGGCAGAAATGCCTGAAGCCCTATATCAACGGCCATGCCGCCCTTGAGCCTTGCAACTATTTCGCCTACAACAGTGCGGTCTTCTTCATAGATACTCTTGATCTCATCCCATATCTTTATCTTTGCTGCCTTTTCTTTTGAGAGGATTATCCTGCCATCATCATCCTCGCGCTTTTCAAGGAGTACATCTATCTTGTCGCCCACCTTTGCGGTCAGGTTGCCATCAGCATCTATGAATTCACTGATACGGATCTGGCCTTCTGACTTGTATCCTACATCAACCAGGACATATTCTTTGCCGATCATTACAATTTCACCGGTAACAAGCTCGCCCTCCTGGATGCTCTTGAGGCTCTTCTCATAGAGCTCCATAAAGCTGTTTTCACCGGAGCTCTCATCACCCTCATCGCTGCCTGAGTCAGATGAAAAAAGGCTGTCATCACTGTTATTACCGGAGTCTTTACTCTCTTTTTTGAAATTATCATCGGAATTGGTCTGATTGTTAATTTCGTCCTTGCTGCCATCTAAAATTTTGTCTGTTGGTTTGTTCATGAAACAAAGTACCCCCTGAAGATATTATCCTTTAAAAAGGATTTTAGTAAGCCTGTTTTTCTACCAAATTTATTTAAAATTATCAACAGTATAATTTATTTTTTACCTTAAAAGACTATAACTTGTTTACGCCCTATTAAATCACAAATGATCGCCATTAATATGGCCAAGCATTACCTCTATAACCCTCTCTATTTCCATCTCCGAGGTATCTATCAAAATGGCATCCTCTGCAGGCCTTAAAGGGGCAAGTTTTCTTGACTGATCCTGTTCATCCCGTTTTCTGATATCCGCTTCAACAACATTAATATCTATATCTTCATTCTTGGCCTTTCTCTCATCAAAACGCCTTTTAGCGCGCACCTCCGGGGAGGCTGTAACAAAAAATTTAAAGTCTGCATCAGGGAAAACGACCGTCCCCATATCCCTCCCCTCAGCAACAATGCCCCCATTTTCGCCGATCTTTTGCTGGAGTGCGGTCATGGCCTTTCTCACCTCAGGAACAGCAGATACAGATGAGGAGAGCATATCCATCTCAGCCATTCTGATTTGTGCGGAGACATCCTCATTATCAATAAAGATAGCAGAATTATTGCCATTCGCCTTAAAGTGGATATTTATCCTTTCGCACATCCTGTAAAGTGCATTACCGTCTGAAAATGGGATATTCTCCCTCTTTGCCTGAAGCGCAACCGCCCTGTACATTGCCCCTGTATCAAGGTATACAAGGTTGAGTCTTTTTGCCAGGGTGCGGCTTACAGTGCTCTTTCCTGCCCCTGCCGGGCCATCGATAGTTATTACAGGCTGTTTCATATTATTTTCCCGTTTCAATTATTTACAGGCCGCTGATAACCCTTTTCAGGCTATTTATAAACCGCTCATTCTCATTGGGCAGCCCCACATTGATCCTTATATAATCCTTAAGGCCGTAGCTCTCCATGGAGCGGATTATGACACCCTCCTTAAGCATAAGCTGGTAGATATTTTTTGCCCCTGAAGGCACCTTTATAAGAAAAAAGTTGGTCTCAGTAGGCAGATATGAAAGCCCCATCTCATCCAGGTTTTTATATAACCATTTCAGACCTTCCTGTGTAAGGGTAAGTGTTTTTTGAACAAAATCGGTGTCATCAAGGGCTGCTGCTGCTGCTGCCTGGGCAAGCAGGTTCAAATTAAAGGGCTGCCTTACCCTGTTTATATAATCCACAATCTCCGGTGATGAAAAGCCGTAACCTACTCTTAACCCGGCAAGCCCGTAGAGCTTTGAGAATGTCCTCAATATGATGAGCCTGTCGCGCTTATCCAGGAATTCTGTGCCACGCGCGACTTTATCTGAAGAAAACTCCACATATGCCTCATCAATAACTATTACAATATCCTCTGGCGCCCATTCCAGAAAACCCCTGATCTCCTCTTTTGAGAGCCCTGTGCCTGTTGGGTTATTGGGGTTATTGATAAAGATCAGCTTTGTTTTGGGGGTTACAGCCCTTTTTATTGCATCAAGGTCAATCCGGAAATCATTAAGGTCTACTGACACAAGCTCTCCGCCAGCTCCATTAACCACCTTCTCATATACAAGAAAGGTTGGAAAGGGCTGGATCACCTTTTCACCGGGGGTGAGGAATGTGCGGATAGCAAGTTCTATCAGCTCATTTGACCCGTTTCCGGTTAAAATCCTTTCCATGGGGAGCTTAAACACCTTTGACAGCTTTTCCTTAAGATAATAGCTGCTGCCATCAGGATACCTGTTAAGCCTGTTCAGGTTATCCATGATCGCCTTTACGGCCATGGGTGAAGGTCCTATTGGGTTTTCATTTGATGCAAGTTTGATGGAACCTGTGATCCCGAGTTCCCTTTCAAGTTCTTCTATGGGCTTTCCCGGTGGATAGGGGATAAGCCTTTCTATCTTTTCTGTAGTGAGTCTTTTCATCTATTTCCTCGTTATAACCTGCACATTGGAGATTGCTATTCTTCCAGTTAGCGTCTGAGTATTTTATTATCAAGAAATAATCAGGGTTTTATATCAAAGGGGGGATAAATAGCAAGAAATTTGCCTTTTAACTGTGCTGGTGAAATCAATCTTTTGAACCTAAATGCAAAGACTTTCAAAGATAATAACCCTTAACCACTTTCTTGCGGCGCTGATGGCTGACCGCTTGAATCCAAAAACGACAGTTTTTTGATGGACATGCTAGGTAATATAATCAACCCGTTAATAATATAAAAGAGGATTTATATGTGGCGATTAAATCAACTTGAAAAATTACGAGAACTCGAACCGAATATAGTCGATGGGCCATTCAATTGTTCCTTGGAAAAAGAGATTGATATTCTGTAAAAATCATACCTGATAACCAGCTTATGTTCTTAAATGGAGAAACAAAATGGCTTATTCATTACCACTGGCTGAAATGTCAAATGAAGACAAGACGGAGGTTATAGAATTGCTGTGGGATAACCTCTGTAAAGACTCCGAACGTATTCTATCTCCTGAATAGCATTCAGAGGCCATTTAATCAGGGGAGTTGAAAATATAAGAACGAAGCTGAAGCTAGGCCCAACCAAGCAAGCGAATAACGGGGCTCATTATTTAAAAGATATGGGCGATGCGGGATTCGAACCCACGGCCTTTGGCTCCGGAGGCCAGCGCTCTATCCATCTGAGCTAATCGCCCGAAAGGCTCTTTAACTAACATTTTAAGAAAAAAGGGTCAATACAGCTTCTTAAATAAAGAACTGTTTATCCGGCGGGGATTAAGATCCAGAGATCAGAGGCTCTGTCTCTGCTCCGGCCTTACCAGTTTAAGGCTCTTTTTATACTCTCTCATTACCTCTTCCTTGCAGCTGTTACAGATAGTGTGGGTCGCACCTGTCTTTCTGCTGCCGGGCCGGCCAAGAGATTTTGTACGAAGCACTTTGTTGCACCATGAACAAATTACATCAACGTACATTTTTACCCCTGTAAATAATAGTTTAACAAATTTAGATAAGAACAATTAATTATGCATACTTATACGATAATGATGTGTCTTTTACTATAACAGGAAATAGAATGTCAAGGGAAAATACCATATATTGTAGATAGGGCACATTATTTATGCAAAATGTTGCTTTTTAATTTAAACTACCCCTGTAAAAAGCACCAGTTTAAGCCCGCCGTGGTCTATAATTGTCTTATCACCTCTGAGTTTAGTACGCTCAAACCCCCTTTTTTCAGGTGAAAACAGGGCAAATCGCCATCCTTTATAGTGCTGTTCAAGTTGTTTCAGTATTTGCGAAGAGAGCTCTATGCCCCCCTTTCTGGTGCCGAGGCGGATACCATACGGGGGGTTGATTATAATAAGTCCCGGCATATTTATCCCTGTATAATTATAGATATCCGAAGGGGTGATTTTGAAAAAGTCATCATTAATGACCCTGATTGAGGTTTCGAGCCCATATTCTATAAGGGTTTTGGACAGGGCCTCACACATTGCCGGGTCTTTATCATTGGCCAGTATGCGCTTTTTATCATAAGCAGGCCTGATCTCCTTTTCTGCCTGTTTTTTAATATGTGCCCACTGGGCGGGTCTGAATCCGGGCCATGACATAAAAGAGAATTCCCTGTACCATCCCGGAGGTATACATCTGCTCATCATGGCAGCCTCAATAGAGAATGTCCCTGTTCCGCACATGGGGTCAAACACGATCTCCTCCCCGTTGTAGCCTGCCCTTATAAGCGCTGCTGCCGCAATGGTCTCGCGCATAGGGGCCTTTCCTGTGTGTTGTTTGACACCCCGTTTATAAAGGATATCACCACTCGAATCTAATGAGATGGTCATGCGATCATCTACAGTGCGTATGAAAATATCCTGAGCTGCAGGGGCGCTATCCCCATCTGTAACAAATGGCATATACTTTTTCCGGCTGTTAATGCTCTCTATTACCCGTTCTGTGATTGCATCGCTGTGATAGATCCTGGAGTGCCGTGCAGTTACAGCTACAGAGGGTTGACTCTCTGCCTTTATATATAGCTCCCATGGGATATCCATGAGATGTTTTTCGAGCCTTCTGAAATTTGATGCATTAAATTCGGCTATGCGGAAAAGAACCCGGTTACAGCTCCTGAGGTGCAGATTGGCAAGATAGCAATCTGCAAGCTTGCCCCTGAATTCCACACCCCCTTCTAAAACCCTTATCCCATCTTTATCATTAAGCAGCTGCATCAGCTCATCTTTGCACAGCACTTCAAAGCCAGGGGGTGTAGATGCAAAAAAGAGATGTGAAGGCCCTGTAACATGCCTCTTTATACGCCTTAAAAGGGGGGATACTGTAGTCAAGATACCTGTAATCTCCCGTATTGCGGATCATGATTCCATTCTGTCTGATAGCCTGAATATACAGGGTTTTACCCTGTTATCACTGCCCCTGTTTTATAAGGTCAAGCTTCAGCATTACATTATCCTTTATCCAGTGAGGGTCCCACCATTCATAAGGGTTCACAAAGATGCCATGCACAAGCACACTGAAATGGAGGTGATCCCCTCCTGCGAGCCCGGTCTGGCCAGAAACACCCAGGATATCTCCCCTCTTCACACTGTCACCTACCTTGACATCAATGCTGTCAAGGTGCCCGTATAATGAAGCTATGCCCTGTCCATGATCCAGTACAACCATAAGGCCGTAAATGCCGTTTTTTTCAGCAAAAACAACTGTCCCGCTGTTTGCCGCCTCGATTGGCGAATTGGCGAGTGATGCCAGGTCTATCCCAAGATGGTACTGCTCATCAATCTTTTCACCGTTGTAAAAATAGCTTCTGTGGTCTGCAAATTTTGCCGTCTCACCTGAATTCTTCATCCTGAGCCAGACATCATCCCATAGTCTCACCGGGCTTGTTTTTTTTGACAGCTCATCTATTGTATTATTGTCCTTTATCCTTAACTCTCTATTGATCTTCAAATACTTATCCTTGTCACTCAGCGCCGGGTCAAGACCATAGTAATCAAAAAATGGAAGGACTTTCTTGAAAAAACTGTCGCTCAGGATCAGGTTATCACTCCTGAACTTTTTAGGAAGGATTTTGTAATAGAATGTAGCCCTGGCAGTGTTCCCTGCCTTGTCTTTTGCCCATAAATAGATTTCAGGATCAGTCCCGATGTCAAAGGGGAGCGCAAAATAGGCAAGGGATGTGCCATCCTTTGTATCTGCCTCAGCAGGAAAGCCCTTAAAAAAGAGCTTATTTACATAAACACCACTTTCGGTTGTATCAGAAGAGGTCTTGTATATTACAAGGCCTGTGCCGCCGATATTTACATTGTGCATCCTGCTGATCGCCCTGATTGCCGGCGGGATTGAATCTATTATCATGGAATGTTTGATCACATTCATGTTGCCATCGCCGCCATTCCTGCGGCTGTAATCCCACACCTGTATGGTAAGATCGAGCCTTCCCTGAGCAAGCCTGAGCTGGACCGGATCAAGTTCAAATGTCTTGTTAAACTGCCTTATCCCATTTTTATTCATGAGCCCTTCAAAAGGGAACCTCATCTCCAGCAGTGTAACTTCGCTGCTGCCCTGGCTGTAGGTTACCTTTAATGCCCTGATACCCCTTTTTGTGTCCTCTATATCCACCCGGAAGGCCTGTTTCTGGGAAAGGTATTGCGGAAGGGGGCTCACAGTAACAGAGGGTTGCTCCCCTTCAAATATCACGGTAAACAGCCATGAAAAGAGAATGATAATCAATATAAGTGGTATTAATGTCAGGTAATATACTATTTTTTTATTTCTTGTCATATTGCCTTTTTATTATGAATTATGTTTATTGTTGAATCAACTTGACTGGAAACCAGTAAGTTCCTGCTGACAGCTAATTAAATTGAATAGAGATCTAATTGGTAATATTCCTCATCACTGTTTTAATCCATCAATCGGGGGTCATTAATCGCAGATTTTAGAATAAATGTCAAATCAGTTCCATTTTGACCCTGGAGATGAATTCTAGATAGTGTCAAGGGACACAGTAAATTCTGAAATACTATTAACCACGGAGAACACGAAGGACACGGGGAAAGGCCTTTTATTATTTTATCAATAATAGTCTTTGTTTTAGTTAGCGCCCTTGGCGTCTTTGCGGTTCAATTTCAGACTGTCACTTCAGCCATACAAGAGCGGAGAGTTCATATGATTTCCAGTAATCTTCTATGTGCGTAATGATCAAAACCGCTTTATTTAAAGGGTGTATTTTAAACGTGTAAGTTTCTAAAATATTTTTAAACATTATTTTTCATTGACAAGGCCCCATTATCTGGTAGGAAATAGCAAAAAAATTCAGGACAATCGGAGGCTTTATAAACAGATGGCAACTATAGCGCCCTTCAGAGGTTTGACATACAATTTTAAAAAGATCACTAACCTGGCGAATATCATCACCCCGCCCTATGACATAATTTCCGAGAAGGAGCAGGATGAATACTACAAAACCCACCCCAATAACATAATCAGGCTTGAGCTGGGCAAAAAAAAGGCTACCGATAGTGATACTGATAACAGGTATACAAGGGCAGCAAACTACCTTAAAGAGTGGGAAGCGGATGATATCCTTATCAGGGCAAAACAGGATACCATTTATCTTACATCCCATTCATATGACCCTGGCGATGGTTCGGGCACAAAGGTCAGGTGGGGGTTCATGTCTCTCGTTAAGATAGAAGAAGAGGGGTCTGGCGTAATACTCCCGCATGAAAAGACCTTTTCTGCCCACAAGGATGACAGGCTTAAACTATTAAAGGCGTGCTCCACACAGTTGAGCCAGGTCTTCGGGCTCTATGATGATGCAGGGAGCGGAATCCTTGATACCCTGAGGAAATTTACAAATGTTACCCCTGATGTCTCATTTACATTCACAGATGGCACAGGCCATAAGATGTGGTGCATCACAGACCCTGAAGCCATATCAAAGATAAAAGTGTTTATGGCCAAAAAACCTATATTTATAGCAGACGGCCATCACAGGTATGAAACCTCAAGAAATTTCAGGAATTATATGAGGGAAAAACATGGTACAGGCGCAGATAAGCCATATGAATATGTCATGATGTACCTTACAGATATGGGAGAGGATGGACTGACCATACTTCCATCACATCGCCTTATAAAAATGGATAGCCCTTTTGACCCTGCCCCCTTTCTTCAAAAGGCTGCGCCCTGTTTCAACATTGAAAAGCTCAAAACAGAGAGATCAGATAAACCGGAATTTGCATTAAAGCTTAAAAATGCACTGGCTGAAAATGGGCTCAAAACCCCCTCCTTTATCTTTTACTCCAAAAAAGGGCGGAATTTCTATCTCATGGGTCTGAAAAAAGGGGTTGCAGATGAATTATTAAATGACCTGCACCCATCGCTTGCAAAGCTTGATGTAATCATCCTCTCAAGGCTGATCCTTGAGAAGGTGATGGGGTTTACGAAGGCCGATATGGATAATGACAGCCTGTTTCACTATAACAGCAATATTGCATCCACAATATCCTCTGTTGACTCAGGTGAATATGATATAGCATTTCTGATCAACCCGACAAAGATAGGTCAGGTACAGGAGATAGCCAGCGCCTCGCAGGTAATGCCCAGAAAGTCCACCTATTTTTATCCCAAGGTGCTGACAGGCATGGTTATGAACAAGATAGACCCTGATGACAGAATCCGCATCTAATGAAATAGTGCCTCTCCCCGGTGAAACCATTGACCCTTTCATGGAGGGGAGGCTGAGGATCATCCAGTCTAAAAAGGGGTACAGGTTTTCTATTGATGCGCTCCTTCTTGCGGACTTTGTAACCATTAAAAAAAATGATATAGTGGCTGACCTGGGCACAGGGTGCGGTGTAATACCGCTTTCCATCCTTGCAACAAAACCTGCAAAGCATATCTATTGCATAGAGATACAAAAGGAGCTTGCCTTCCAGGCTATACGCAATGCCAGATTGAACAGCCTTGAGAAGAGGATGAGTGTTATTATGGGGGATATCAAAAACCCTCCGCTTCCCGCATCATCTGTGAATGTTGTTGTGTGTAATCCGCCATACAGGCGTAAGGAGAGCGGCAGGATTAACCCTGACAAACAAAGGGCCATTGCGAGGCATGAGATCTATGCATCCCTTGATGATATTATCAAGGCGGCAAGGTTTCTGCTTGCAACAAAGGGCAGGTTATCCATCATCTACCCTGCCGAGAGGATGACATCCCTTATAGAAAAGGTGAAGGCAGCAGGGTTTGAGCCGAAAAAAATCAGGGTTATTTATCCTGATATGGCGGCAAACGCAAAGCTTGTGCTTATGGAGGCATGGCTTAACGGTAACAGCGGGCTAACGATTTTACCACCCCTATTTGGCCAGGGGGCATATTCTATAGAGAGCCAGGCCTGAAGATTATCTTGTCAACAGCCTTTCTGCCCAGCCTCTGGTTTAATTTTTCTTTTATTGTCTCAGATACATATTCAAGTTCCTGAAGCCATACTGATTCCGGGACATGAACAATGAGTCTGTTTTTTGTGATTTTTGAGGGGCTTGCATGTTCTGCAATAGCAGACCCCACAACCTCATCCCATACCTCCCAAATCTCTGAGTCTGCATTGTTAAATCGCCGGTTTGCGCCCGACAATACCCCCTGTAATATTTCCCTTATAGAGGACATGGATTCCTTTTTTTCATCAGCCATATCATTTCTCATTTCTATTAAATATTGGGAGATCTTATCCCTGAGGTTTATTAAATCAAGTAATTTATTTTTTCTTTGTGCCCCTTTTTCTTCATAGTTGCAAGCGACGACGGATGCCCCTGCGCCTTGTGCCTTGAGCCTTGTGACATGGATTATTTGCCTATTTACACCAAAAATGAATAATAAACGTAAAGATATTCGTGAAATGGAAGGATCGTGGCCCCCATTACTCCTTGACTAAAACCAAGCCTGCCGTTAGAATGCCCAGCATCTTTCATATCAAACACAGAGGTAAATTATGGCATGGGATTGGGAAAAGCTGCAGCAGCAGAAAAAGGCCAGGCAGGGCGGGCCTCCACCGCAGGTGGATGAGGTAATTGAAAAATTAAAAAATATGAATGTGAAGTTCCCGGGTGCATGGGTAATCGTTATAGTTTTTATTGTTTTAATTCTTGCCTTTAACATGATCTACAAGATTGATCCGGAAGAGGTGGGTATTGTTCAGCGTTTTGGAAAATATGCACGAACAACCATGCCAGGCCCTCACATTAAATGGCCTTCAGGCATTGAAAACCTTACAAAGGTTTCTGTTCTTAAGATTCAGACAGAGGAGTTTGGAATACCTGCATCAGCCGGATTAAGGGCCAGATCTGAATCCTCATATAAAGATGAATCCCTGATGCTGACAGGTGATCTTAATGTTGCAATCGTGCCCTGGGTTGTGCAGTACAATATCAAGGACCCGTATAACTACCTCTTCAAGGTAAAAAATGTAAAATCCACACTGAGAGATCTTGCAGAGGCAACCATGCGGCTTGTTGTAGGAGACAGGAGCATCAATGAGGTAATAAATAAGAGGGGTGAAATTGCTGATCAGGCCAAGTTACTGCTTCAGGCTGAGCTTGATGAGGCGGAAACCGGCATCAATGTAACCACTATTGAAATGCAGAGGACAACAGTCCCTGAGCGTGTCCAGCCTTCATGGAACGAGGTCAATCAATCCCAGCAGGAAAAGGAGAGGATGATCTATGAGGCACGGGAACAATACAACAAGATGATCCCTCAGGCAAAAGGTCAGGCAGAAAAGACCATCCGTGAAGCAGAAGGCTATGCCCTTGAGCGTGTAAACAGGGCTAAGGGTGACGCAACAAGGTTTATTGCGCTTTATGAAGAGTATTCAAAGGCAAAGGATGTGACCAAGAGGAGGCTCTATCTTGAGGCATTGAAGGATGTCTTTCCCAAGCTTGGAAATAAATACATACTGGATGCGCAGCAGAAAAATATGCTCCCGCTTTTGAACCTTGAAAAGGGAGCATCCCAGGCAGGAGGTGACAAGTGAAAACAACCCCTTTTATAATCATATTGGTCATTTTAGTACTAATCGGCTACAACTCTTTTTACGTTGTTGATGAAACAGAGCAGGTGGTTATTACACAGTTTGGAAAGCCCATAGGTGAATCTATCAGAGAACCCGGCCTGAAATTCAAGATACCATACTATACGGCAACAGTATTTCCTAAAAACCTTCTGGAATGGGACGCTGAACCTGGTCAGATACCTACCCTTGACAAGACCTTTATCTGGGTTGACCCTTTTGCACGCTGGAAGATTGTTGATCCGCTTAAATTTTTTCAGACACTTAACAATGAAAATGCCGCGATAGCCAGGCTGAATGATATAATCAACTCAACAATACGCAACGCAATAACCTCTAATCCATTGCTCGAAGCAGTCAGAAACACTGATCGCAAACTGGAGATGGATGAAATAGACGCGAGTCTGGCAGGGGAGCAGGGTGCTGTTGTTATCGGCACTGTCAGAACAGGCAGAGACGAAATAGCCAGAAGAATACTCAATGAGGCGCAGCCAAAGCTTACAGAGTTCGGGATAGAGCTTGTTGATGTAAAGATAAAAAGAATAAATTATGAGGAGGGTGTCCAGGAGTCTGTCTTTGGAAGGATGATCGCAGAAAGAAAACAGATCGCAGAAAAATTCAGGTCTGAAGGCCAGGGCGAGGCGAGAAAGATAGAGGGTGACAGGGAAAAAGAGATGAAAAAGATAACCTCCGAGGCATACAGGACTTCACAGGAGATCAAGGGCAAGGCCGATGCTGAGGCAACACAGATTTATGCCCAGGCATTTGGTAAGGACCCTGAATTTTATTCTTTTGTGCAGACCCTTGATATCTACAAGCAGAGCATTGATAAAGACAGTTCACTCATACTCTCAACAGACTCGGAGTTCCTGAAATACTTTAAGGGATATAAAGATTAATAATGCTTGCAGGTGAAAGGCCTGTAAGACTCATCATGAACGCACGGCAGATTTTTAAATACCTTCCGTGCGTTTTTTTTATATTAAAAGGGGGGCTTGGATATATGGAACCATTGTACCTAGAATTAATGCTCTTATTTGCTGTTTCTCTATTATCCCTGGATGTATCAGCGGATACCTTTAAAAATAGAACACTTCTTTCCCAGTTCACCGCTTCTGTTGTTAACATAGATGGAGAGATAGACGATGTCTGGCGCAATGCAGCACAATCAGAAATCAAAACAACCATGTCCTGTGATCTTAAAGCTGTATCCATAGATGGTTCTGTATCAGGTAAGGTAAGTTCTCTCTGGGACGGGGCGGTTCTTTATCTGCTTGTTGAGGTGATTGACCCGGATATTTATACTCAGGGTCGGATGCCGACTGATAACGATGGCATTGAGCTATATTTTGACCTTCATAATGATAAAAACGCAAAATTCCTTGAGGATGACTGGATGATAAGTATTACAGGTAATGGCCTATTATCCGGTAAGGGCGAGAATAAAGATAGAATCAAGGAGTATGCAGTTGCTCAAACATATGACAGTAATAACAGGCAGAGCGGCTATAAGGTTGAGCTGGCAGTACATATGGGTGGCATCCCAGTCAAAAACGGCTCCTCTATTGGAATAGAATTTTCAATAAATGATGCCGCCTCAACAACAAAAAAATGCAGGAACAGGGTATTCTGGAGTGATGGAAACAACAAAGGGCTTGATGACAACAGGAGATTGGGAATTGTAACCCTTGCAGGTCATGATGGAAAATCACCCCTTGCCCTGGATACATTTATACTGCAAAAAAATATCAAAAAGGCTGAAGCCCTTCCAAAAGGCATCTGGAAGACCGAAACAGAGCTGAGCGCTGCCCTTGAGTCTGCAAAGAAAGGAGCTTCATCAAAGGATCAGGTAGAAATAGACAGATGTAACAATAACCTTGCAACAGCTTTAAAGAATTTGCGCAGGAATGGGAAATACCCTGACCCTGTGGAGCTTCCCGAAATAAAGACAATGCCCGACCCCTTCACCTTTTTTAATGGCACGAGAGTAAAAACAATAGAAGAGTGGGACAGGCGCAGGGATGAGATAAAGGTGCTTGCCCAGTATTATGAGTATGGTACTATGCCGGGTAAACCTGACAGTGTGAAAGCTGAAATAACAGAAAAAGGTATTAATGTAGTGGTAACTGATAAGGGGAAAACAGGCATCATCACAGGGCTCCTTACCATTCCGACTGTTGAACAGTGCGGGAACAAAGGCCCATACCCGGTTATTGTAAGCATTGATTTCTGGCCAATGAAGCCCCATGAAATATTTTTAAAGTCCGGTTATGCTGTCCTCAGTATTACCTATTCCAGTGCAGCGAGTGATGACTTTGAACACAAAGGGGCTTTCTATAAATTATATCCATATGATGTGACCACAGGTAATGATGCAGGCACCCTGCTTGCATGGGCGTGGGCAGCAAGCCGCGGGGTGGATGCACTCGAATATCTTGATAAAAATAATCCTGAATTAAAAGATAAGCTTGAATTGAATAAACTTGTTGTTACCGGCTTTTCAAGATGCGGCAAGGCAGCCCTTGCAGCGGGCTTATTCGATGACCGATTCAAGGTTGTGAACCCCGGTGCCTCCGGTTGCGGTGGTGCGGCAGTGTACCGCTACGCCTCATCGGGCAATGAATATCCCTGGGGTGTTTCACCCGGTAATGAGGTGCTTGGCGACAAGATAAGGCACCAGGGCCATAACTCAAATGAGATGCTTGCTAGATTTCTTAATTACCCAAGGATATATGAAACCGGCACCCACGGTTATGGTGAAAGACTCCCTTATGATCACCATGAGATTATAGCTGCTATCGCACCAAGGGCTGTGCTCATTACAACGGCAACGGATGATTATGCTAACAATGCGGAAGGTGATGCTATTGGGTTTGAAGGGGCAAGGCATGTTTTCAGGTTTCTTGATGCAGAAAAGATGCTTGGCCTGAATATAAGAACAACCGGTGAGAAGAACCCGTATGGATTTGGTGACGGGCACTGGCAGAGCGACAAACAGGTGCAGAACCTTGTTGATTTTTCCAATATGGTCTTCTTTGGAACTTCACTTTCTATTGAACAGGAAAATATATTCTATTCAAACCCCTATTATCCGACTTTTGATAAATATTATGGTGGTATAGAATCAATGATGCCGTGGATAACTAAAGCCCCTCTCCTTTGATGGGAGAGGTTGGGTGAGGGTGAAAAAGATATGCAGTGAAATTGTTTTTAATTCAATCGGGATTCCCCTCCCCCGGCCCCTCCCACAAAGGGGAGCGGAGGCTTAAAAATTTCTTAAGTCAGCAGTATTGGCATTTATTCCCGACTGTATTTTATGTAGACAAGGCATGCCTTGTCTCTACAAAGTGGTATGGAATCCACATTTAAAAGGGGCTACGATGAGTAATATAAATAACCTTCCGGAAACAACAAGTCCTGTTATTGAGAAGGCAGTCGAGGCATTGCAAAGACGCAAAATTATTGGCCTTGCTGCAGAAGATGCAGCACATGCACGAAAGCTGATATGTGATATTGTGCCTGAAAATGCTGTAATAGGTATCGGTGACTCATCCAGCGTGCGGCAGATACAGGCAGTGAAAGCCCTTGAGGAAAGGGGTAACAGGGTAATAAACGGGTTTGATCCCGATAAAAAAATCCATGACCTGCAATCACACTTTGAAAATGGCTTCTGGCCAATGCTTGAGGCAACTGTGTGTGATGTGTTTCTTACAGGCTCAAATGCTGTCACCGAAGATGGCCGTATAATCAACGTGGATGGCAATGGGAACAGGATTGCCGGCATGATCTGGGGCACCCCATGACTATTCTGGTTATCAGCAAAAATAAAATCGTAAAAGATCTTGAGGAAGGGATGGTGAGGGTTAAAAATGTTATTGCTCCTGAACATCTTAAAAGAAAAGGAGCGCCTTCGCCATGCACCAAAACGGGATATTGTCATGACTGTATTGGTCCTCACAGGGCGTGTGCTGTTACAAGCATTATCGAATCCAGCCCTCCCCACACAAAAATTAATGTGATCTTGGTTGATGAAGACCTTGGTTTAGGCTGGAACAGGTCATGGCCTGAAGATAGAATAAACAGAATAATCAAAAACCATGAAGAACATATGGTCATGTGCCCCATGCCGGAATGTATCTTTGAAAGGGGTAATAATGACAAGTTATGGGAAATGGCGAGACAGAAAAGGCGGGGTAATGTGTGGCCCTGAATAGAGCTCAACGCCCGTTGCATTAACCCGCCGTCGCCAAGGCTATGGCGGGTTAATTGCTATAAAAGTTAATCCTTTGCCTTAATCCACCTCATAACCTCTTTCCAGCCTGGCTTTGTGCCTGTGCGCAGGATACCCACCCTGTAGATTTTGCCTGCAACCGGGGAAATAACAGCCAGTGTGGCTATATTAATGAGGCATGAGAGAAGGGGATATATAAAAGACATATCAACCAGCGTATATCTGACCGGCATTACAAGAATAGTGGCAAAGGGTACATATGAGGCAATAACCCCTATCCTGTTGTCAGGATTATTCATCAATGAAAAGCATAACAGGAATGGTATTATAATAAGGAACATAACTGGGAACACACCCTGCTGAGCTTCCTGTGGATCATTGAATATTGCACCCACCATAACAAACAGCCCCTGAAAAATCAGCATGCCCAGGGCAAAATTTAACAGGAAGTATATTAGATAACCTATACTTATGTCAAAGCTGAAGGGGAGTGGAAAGGGCAATGTAATCCATGATGCCCCGATAAAAAAGATCAGAGGCAATAGCCAGATAACCATCTGGGCAAGGGCTGTGACAGTACTTCCGATCATCTTCCCGCCCATCAGTTCCCTGCTGCTTACGCTTGAGAGAAGCACCTCAACAACCTTGCTTGTCTTCTCTTCAATGACAGATGACATTGTCATTGTCCCGGTCATGATAAGGCTCAGATAAAGTAAAAAGGCAAATGCAAAGGCAAGCGCCATGTTTCCCTTTCCCTGCTTTTTTATTTTATCCTCTTTTGATACCTTGAAACCATTAAAGCTTACAGACATCCTTGCAAAATCAAGATCTTCCCTGGTTAATGACTTTTTTGAGAAATAATGATCAATAAGCACATTGTTAATTGGCCCCATCATTTTTAAGTTTATTGCCTGCTTATTGGGTGTCTTGGCATAATACTGTATATTCTTATCTTCAAAGGCCTTCTGAGGAATAAAAATTATGCCTGTAAGTTTGCTGGAAAGTAGATCTGCCTTCCTGCTTTCAACATATTTCTCAAGTTCTTTGGCGGACAAGGTATTGTATGATATCCCCCATGAACCGTCTTTTACAAAATCGAGATCTGGAAATAATTTCCTGCACGCACCGGTTAATTCCTCGGATTCAGTTACAATTTCAATCTTTGTACCCTTATCACCCTGGTAGATCACCATGAGGGCCTGAAAACCCATTATGACCAGCATTAATGCCGGCATCAGGATGGTCATAAATATAAAAGACTTTGACATGAGTTTTTCACGCAGTTCTCTTTTTATTACTGCAAGTATTCTGTAGTTAGGCAAGGATCAAATCCTCCTTTACCGGGCTTCCGGCCAGTTTGATGAATATCTCGTTAAGGGATATGTTGGCGCTGTCAAAACTGATCACCTTTACATTATGCTCAATGAGCAGCCTTAACAACTCCTGTGTCTGCCCGGGGCTTTTAAGTGATATGCCGATGCTATTACCGAAATCCGAGATATTACTTACAATGGGATGATTATGGAGGAAAAATATATCCCCTTCATAAGTCAGTTTTACATTATTTCTTGAGAAATCGCATTTTATAGTGTTGAGGTCGCCGTTCAGGATAATCTTACCCTTATCGATCATGGCGATATTGTCACAGAGCCTTTCTGCAAAATCCATCAGGTGGGTGGAAAAGATAATAACCTTGCCTGCCCTCTTTTTTTCAAGGATGATCTCCTTGAGCAGATTTGTATTAATAGGGTCAAGCCCTGAAAAGGGCTCATCCAGCACTATAAAATCAGGGTCATGTATAACCGTGGCGATAAACTGTACCTTCTGCTGATTACCCTTTGAAAGGGTCTCCACCTTTGAATTGATGCGGCCTGTAAGCTCGAACCTTTCAAGGTACTCCTTTGCCTTCTTTGTTGCATCCTTCCCCTTTAAACCCTTAAGTTCGGCAAAATAAAGGATGGTTTCAAGCACCTTCATCTTTTTATAGAGGCCCCTCTCTTCAGGAAGGTAGCCCACCCTTGCACGAAACTCATGATCAACAGGCCTGCCCCTGAATAGTATCTCCCCTGAGGTGGGCATATAGATATTCATGAGCATGCGGATGGTGGTTGTTTTTCCTGCCCCGTTACGGCCTATCAGGCCGAAAATAGAACCCTCAGGGACCTCAAAGGAGGCATTATCCACCGCCTTAATGAGATCAAAATGCTTGGTTAGATTTCTGACTTCCAGTGCTGGCATGGGTTATTCCTGTGTAAAATTATATAAAGTTAAAGACTTCAAAATCCTTACGCATCTGTCATGTTATTCAAACAGGCGCAAGGCTCAAGGAAAAGCTGAAACTTGTCGGATACTAGCAGCTTCATATAAAATGTCAAAGCCTGATTTTTCTCTCAAATGAAAATTCTTGAACCCCGTAACCATCGAACCCTTGAACCCTTAACGATTTTGTAATAGAACAATCGTAATAGTAATTGAGCAATTGAATATTGGAGTAAACATGCTGCCAAAAGGAATCTTATTTGATCTTGATGATACCATTATCGCCTACAGCGCAAATTCAAAGGCCATATGGAAAGAGGTGTGCGGGGAATTTGCGCAGGAAAATGACGGGCTTGAACCTGAATCGCTTTACAGAACAATAAAAGAGGTAAGCGGCTGGTACTGGAGCGACCCTGAAAGACACAGGATAGGCCGCAGTGACCTGAACAGGGCGAGAAGGGTAATTTTAGAGATGGTCTTTGAAAGGCTTAATGTTGATGATATCCCACTCGCCCATAAGATCGGCGAGACCTTTCAACTGAGAAAAGAGGAGGGGCTTTTTCTTTTTGAAGGGGCTATCGAAACCTTGGAATATCTCGTTAATAGCAACGTTAAACTTGCCATGATGACAAATGGGGAAACAATAAAACAGAGAGAGAAGATAAGGAGATTTAACCTTGAAAAGTATTTTTCAGTAATCCTTATTGAAGGAGAACAGGGCTTTGGTAAACCTGATGAAAGGGTGTTTATTAAGGCCCTTGAGGGGATGAATCTTGCGACTCATGAATGCTGGGCAGTAGGGGATAACCTTGAATGGGATGTGGCAGGCCCTCAGAAGATGGGAATATTGGGCATATGGAATGATTTCAGGAAGATGGGGCTCCCTGAAGGTTCGTTAATTAAACCGGACAGGATTATAAACAGCATAAGAGAGTTGATGTCTAAATAAATATTCGCATCATTTTAATATATCATTGTATTGTTTATATCCTGCATGGGTCCTCTGCGGTGTGCTATTAATACTGGCAGTGACGGGGTCGCTACAAGAAGTTTTAACTTGCAACAAGTCAATTTCACAACACCGGCAAACACTGGTTTTAAGATGATTACTCTTTGCAAACCGGAGCAACCGACCAGCCCATGGAAGGGGAAGGAGGGCCAATGACTGCCTGAATTAATTCCACTTTGCCGTTTCTCATCTTGAACATATGGAAGTCAGGCAGATTCATGAAATGTATGTAGGCAACTACTATACCGGCTTCTACATCGACCAACGGGATACGCCTTGGTTTGTGTTTAATAACAAGTCCTTTGGGTGAACAGTCCCCTGGAATGTAGTCTTTGCCATTAAAATAGCCACCTTTTGTTGTCTGATAACCATTTTCCCATCTATGACAAGGTTTGGCAAATGGAGTGCCAAAAATAGGTTTATTGGTAAACATATCAAAATAATCATCGGCTGCGGCAATCATCGCTAAACGTGAACTCCTTTGCTCTATTGGAAGGATACCTTCCCAATTCTGTTCCTTTGTCTTCAATACCTCGTTAGCACCTCCGCTCTCAGACTGCTCAAAAGCAAATTCATTTTCTCTTGCAATTATAGTCTCTATTTCAGTTATTTTTTTATTCTCATACTGAAGCCTAATACCAAAAAGGATAGGGCGAGTTATCCCTTCTTTATTAGGTTCCTCAACCACAGCTTGTGTATGAGTGCCACATTTATAGGTGTCAATAAGATGCCTTGTGAATAAGACTTTGCCTGCGGTTTTCCAGAAGCCTTCTCCAACATTCATTATATAACCATTTTCTGTAAACTTAACATTTTGAGCAAGAGGCACAAGTGAAGGGTCATGTGTGGCGATAGCCTCAAAGTATTTATTTGCTAAACCCTTTAGATTATCCCGGGTGCAAAATTCATCTTTTTTCTTTTCAGTTGCTGTAGCTAGACCTGTAAACATTATGATCAGAGTGAACAATAATGCAGTCACTATAATTTTCAAAATAAACATAAAAGATTGTCCAATTAAGTTAATGTTAAACCTGTAATCAAAAGCTATAGTATTTATTCGAGCCTTAAAACCCTCCATGTTGATCGGGGTTTTAAGGCTTCTCTTAGGAACGTTTTTGCAATTGTAGTGGCGATTTCTTTACTTTTTATTCTTCATTTTGTTTGTAAGTATTTCCCCAACTTTTTCTACTTCAACAGGGTCAAGAACTGTTAAGGAATGTATGTATCTTATTTTCCCATTAACAATTCGGAAAGTATGTGAATCAGGCTTTCCAGGGGATTCACCAAATTGTGATGTTGAATCTGTTTTTGCGAAACGACAAAATATATTAACTAGACCATGTTTTTCATCAACAAAATATTCTCTCTCAACATTCTCAAATACATCAAATGTAAAGCCTACCTTACAACTTGGATTTTTATTGTCTCCTGAATACTTCTTGCCCCCTTCAAGATGTGCACAGGGATTTCCCCATGGTACTTTTATGTTCTCATAGGTGAAATAGTCCATATAAGCATCAGCCGCTTTTATCAACGCATCTCTGTTAAGCTGTTTTTTTTTATCTAGTTTTGCCCATTCTTCTTTTTGAACGGCTCTTAAAAATCCTTGAGCATCAAATTCCCAGTCTCCTTCTGTAGTCACAATCGCATTAATTTCAGAAATTATATTATCTGTTACTTGAATTTTGATATTCATTACATATGCATCTGGATTGTATTCATCATCGACCACAACTTCGGATAAAATAGTGCAAGTATTCAGATCGTAAAAATCACGGCTGAATGTAATTGGTAATGCCTTACTGATTATACTATCAGCAATGCCAACTTGTTCTTTATTCTCCTTGAAAACTGTTGAATCATTGATAGGTAACAGCTTAGCAAATGACCCCAGCGCTTCGCTTTGGTGTTATAGATGAAAGAAACTT
>CAZXUA010000038.1:0-25255 GCA_964643755.1 uncultured Desulfatiglans sp.
AGAGATTCGCACTCCTAAAACAACGGCTTACTGGGAAGCATATATTGATAAAAAAGAGTAGATAAACATCTCCTCTTTTTTTTGCCCCGTACCTGGTTTTTTTCATTTCTGTGATTTTTCTTGACTTACCTCGGTGGGTCTGCAAATTTACCTGCTTTATTTTTTTATATCAAATAACAGGACATACATAATGACAGACAATAGCGATCTTCATCGGCTCAGTTATAATGGAAAAGAGATAATAATCATAGGCACCGCCCATGTTTCGCAGAAGAGTGTTGATCTTGTGCGTGAGACAATAGAGGCGGAAAAGCCCGATACAGTCTGCATTGAGCTTTGCGACTCAAGATTTCAGGCCATGACCCAGAAACAGAAATGGCAGGATACTGATCTTTACAAGATCATAAAGGAGAAAAAGGCCACCCTTCTTTTAGCCAATTTCATGCTTGCCTCCATACAGAAAAAGATCGGTAAAAAACTGGGGATAAAGCCGGGTGAAGAGATGGCCCAGGCCATAAGGTCTGCTGAATCAACCGGAGCCAGGATACATCTCGCTGACCGTGACATAAGAACAACCCTTTCAAGGGCATGGAAGGCAATAACCTTCTGGGAAAAGATGAAGCTCATGACCCAGTTTACCGGGTCATTAATAGGTGTTGATGATATAAGTGAGGAGGAGGTGGAAAAGCTCAAGGATAAGGATATGCTTGAGACCCTCCTTTCAGAGATAGGGGAATCACAGCCAAAACTAAAGTCAATACTTATAGATGAAAGGGACCAGTATCTGACAGAAAAGATACGCAATGCCCCTGGCGAAAAGATCGTGGCGGTTGTGGGCGCTGGTCATGTCCCGGGCATTAAGGCCGGATGGGAAGGTATAATTGATTTAGATGCGCTTGATAAAAAACCTGAAAAGGGGCACTGGGGCACCATTTTAGCCTGGGGCATACCTGGCCTGATAGTGGCCCTGATAGTTGCGGGATTTTTTATGGGAGGCAAGGATGTAGGCACTGAGATGCTCCTCTTCTGGCTTGCGGCAAATCTTATCTTTACCGCAATAGGGGCAGCAGTTGCCTTTGCGCACCCTCTCACCATTATCGCTGCCGCACTTTCTTCGCCCTTTACCTCCCTTCATCCACTGATAGCCTCCGGCTGGGTTGCAGGCATTGTGCAGGTATTAATCAGCAAACCAAAGGTGCGGGATTTTGAATCACTGCCTGATGATATTACCTCTGTAAAAGGGTTCTGGCATAATAAGATAACAAGGATACTCCTTGTTGTTGTGCTCACTAACCTGGGCACTACCTTTGGAAATTTCCTGTCTATAATAATTTTTCCTCTAAAGACCTTCTGGTAGAGTCACCTGTGAACACAAGATATTGATCACATTATTTTATTTATTGCGCTTTGTTGTGTTTTTGTTGCGCTGCCGGTAAATGTCCTCTTAATCGTTGAGATGATCATACTTATATTTCTATTGATTGTTGCGTTTTTATATGGATAATTAACCCTCTGTGTATTCCCGGTTTTACCTGAGATGTTTGTTATCCTCAGTCAAATGTAATAGCGCTTTCAGAGGTTAAAAATGACCGACAGAAAACCTGACACACCTGATAAAGCCATCATAAGTGAAGTAAGTCATGTGTTGAGCAATAACCTTTGTAAAAAAATTGCTGATCAGATAGATAACCCTGCCCAATTAGCTGATATACTCGAATCAAACATTGATCCACTGGTGATAATCAACAGTGAACATATGGTGTTTGCAGCAAACAAAAAATTTGCCGATATGCTGGGATACAACCATGATGAACTTTTCAAATTACACGTGTGGGACTGGGAGACACTTTTTACACCCGAACAGATAAAGCAAACATCAAATGTGATTCAGGATACGCGTGTCAACTTTGAAACCATGCACAGGAGAAAAGATGGCTCTCTTGTTAATGTGGAGCTGTTCGGGCAGTCATTTAAAAAAGATAATGAGATATGGCAGATATGCCTTTGCAGGAATATAGCTGAATATAAAGAGAAAGAGCTTGATATCCGGAAGTATCAGCACGACCTTTCCGAGACCCAGCGTATTGCCCATATAGGGAGCTGGGAGCTGGAGATTGAAACAGGTGAATTCCACTGTTCTGATGAGCTGAAAAGGATATGGGGGGTTGAGGATGTAGAGGAAAACAGGATCCTGGATATAATGGAGAACAGGATACACCCTGAAGATACATATAGACTGGATTCCACGATTAAGGAATCCATAAAAAACGCATTACCATATGATATCGAATACAGAATAATAGATAAGCATGGCAATACCAGGTATATGAACACCCGTTCAAGGGTAATAAAGGATTCAGATGGCAAGGCAGTGCGTATTTACGGCATATGCCAGGATATTACAGACCAGAGGCTGCATGAAGAGGAGCGGAGACTCAATGAGGAGAGGCTCCTGCAGACACAGGAGATCGCCCATATAGGGACATACGAATATAATGTGAAAACCAGAGAGCTATGGTGGTCTGATGAGCTTTATAAAATATTCGGGATAGATAAAAAACAGGGTATAAACACTGAGAGGTATCTTTCATTTATCCACCCTGATGACCAGGAGCGGCTCAAGGTTGCTCTCGGAATCGGAAGGGAGGATTACTATATAGAATACAGGATTGTCAGACCTGATGGCGATATACGTTATATCTCCAACTATGTTGGCAAACATGAGTATAAAGATGGCGAGCGTTATCTGATCAGGGGGACAGGGCAGGATATTACAGCGCAGAAACTTATTGAACAGGAAAACAAGCAGCTTGAACTGAAACTGAACCATGCGCAGAAGATGGAAACCATCGGCACCCTTGCAGGCGGCATAGCCCATGATATTAATAATATCCTTGGCATTATAATCGGGAATACAGAGCTCTGCCTTGATGATGTGCCTCAAACAAGCCCTGCCCATGCAAACCTTGAGGAGATAATAAAGGCGGTATTAAGGGCAAAGGAGGTGATCCGTCAGCTCCTTACATTCAGCAGAAACATTGATGTGAAAAAGGAAAAGATAGATATTGTTTCGGTTGTTAATGAGGCGCTTAAATTTTTGAGGTCATCAATCTCTGCAACAATAAAGATTGAAAAACAGATAAATGTAAAAAATCCGTTTCTTATTGCCGACCCTACACAGATTAATCAGATCATCATGAATCTGTGTGCAAATTCTGCCCAGGCAATGGAGGAGACCGGCGGAACAATAAATGTGAAACTGGAAAATGTTATTGTAAGTCATGCAGATGTTAACAGCAACGATCTCCTTGCCAATGGTGAATATATAAAGATAGTAATAAGTGATGACGGCCCAGGAATCCCTGCTGCTATCCATGACAGGATTTATGACCCCTATTTTACAACAAAGGAGGTTGGTAAGGGTTCAGGCATGGGCCTTGCGGTTGTTCAGGGCATAGTCAAAAAGCACAAAGGTTCAATTAATCTTAAAAGTGATACAGGGAAGGGCACCACCTTTACCATCCTTTTGCCTGGCATCAATGAAGATAAGGTTATTAATAATGGTAAGGGTTTAAATGGCTTTCCCATGGAAAAAAGGATCCTTTTTGTGGATGATGAGGAGCAGATAGCAAAGATTTCTACCCGGATGCTTGAGGGGCTGGGCTATATTGTTGATGCTGAAACAAATCCCATTGATGCGCTGGAGCTTATAAAGAAAAGGCCGGAGAGGTATCACCTTGTAATCACTGACATGGCAATGCCTCAGATGAACGCCCTGATGTTTTTTGAGGAGATACGAAAGATAAGAAAGGCTATTCCGGTCATACTCTGTTCCGGCCATAACCCCCTTGTGGATAAGCAAAAGGCTCTAGCGGCGGGATTCTCTGCCTATGTTTTAAAACCATTCACAAGGCTTGAACTGGCCTCTGCTGTGCAGAATGTATTTAAGTGCAAGTAGCCTTTACCCTTCTAAGTATGGTGTAGGGCTTAAGCTCATCATCAATAAGTATGAACTGTGAGTGGTTTACCTCATCAAGACTGAGTCCGTTTTTTGTTATAAGAGGTAAAGGCATCTTTATGTGTGCAATTGACCCGTCAGTATTCAGCGCTTCAAGGGTTTCTCCTGCAAATATCTTGTTTCTTACCTCAAGAACTGATCTGCCGTCATATCTTTCTTCTGTGATGTTGCCCACAAATATTGACTCTGAACAGGAGCCGCTCTCTTCAATCTGGTAGTCACTTTTATCTATGTACCCCTTCATGAAACCGGTTGAGAGACCGCGGTTTGGCACCCTGTTAAGCATCTCAAGGCACTCTTCCTTTGAAAAACCTTTGCCGTCAAGTATCTGTCGGTAAAATGAGACTACAGTAGCAAGATAGTGAATGGACTTCATCCTCCCCTCTATCTTTACTGATGCGATCCCTGCATCAATAAGGTCAGGAATAAATTCAAAGAGCGCTATATCCCTGCTGTTCAAGAGGTACATCCCCCTTTCATCCTCAAACACAGGCATGTATTCATTAGGCCGTGTCTCCTCCATAAGATAGTATTTCCACCTGCACGGGTGTTTGCACTCACCGCGGTTTGCCCTGTAGCCTGTCAGGTAATCGCTGATCGCACACCTGCCGGAGTAAGAAAAACAGACCGCCCCATGTATAAACACCTCTGTCTCTATTATCCCCTTTGTCTTCTGAGCTATCACCCTTATTTTATCTATTGAAAGCTCCCTTGCAAGTATTACCCTTGAGGCGCCGAGCTCATGGTATGCCAAAGCTGCCTGATAGTTTGTGGTGTTTGCCTGGGTGGATATAAAGAGCCCCGCCTTTAGATTAAGCCTTTTGAGCTCCCTTAACACCCCCATGTCTGAGATTATAAATGCATCTATACCCATCTCATCAAGGGAAAGGGCAGTTCTGGTTAGCCTTTCAAATTCATCTGAAAAGGGGTAAATGTTCAGCGTAACGTACCCCTTTTTCCCTCGCTTATGGAGGTAATCTATGGCCTCCTGCGCATCATCAAGGGTGAAATTACCTGCAAAACTCCGGAGTGAGCCGAATTCAGTCCCGAAATATACGGCATCAGCGCCATAAACAGATGCCCATTTAAGTTTTTCAAGATTCCCCGCAGGGGCGAGCAGTTCCATATGCGTTCCTCAATTCTGTAAGATGAAAGGTTTATATCAGATTATTGCCATATAAAACAGGCAATTATTTAATTTGACTGAGAATGTTGCCATGTGCTAAACCATTTTGTTTTTAAAGGAAGGGATTTGATTAATAATGAAGATTCTCCAGTACATGGATAAAGGTCGGATAAGGCTCGGGGTGGTTGATCATGGCATGGTCTATCCAATTGATTTTTCCGGTGACATGCTCGATTTTATAACCCTCTCCCCACAGGTAACTAAAAAAGGCACCCCTGTATCCCCTGATATAATAGATTATGCCCCTGCCATTACCAGACCTTCAAAGATAGTATGTGCAGGGCTCAACTACCTGGATCATATAAAGGAGAGTCACGGAAAGGCGACTGACAGGCCAATACTCTTTTCCAAATTTCCTACAAGCCTTACCGGTCATAATAAAGAGATCATATGGGATACAGGTATTACTAAAAAGGTAGATTTTGAGGCGGAGCTTGCAGTGATAATAGGCGGTGTAACCCGCAACTCTTCTAAAGAAGATGTAATGGACAAAATCTTCGGGTACACATGCGCCAATGATGTGAGCGCAAGGGACCTCCAGTTCGGGGATGGTCAGTGGGTAAGAGGGAAATCACTTGATACATTCTGCCCCCTGGGGCCGTGGATAGTGACAACTGACGAGTTAAAAGATCCCGATTCCCTCTTTATTAAATGCACCCTTAATGACATGCCCATGCAGGACAGCAACACTGCTCTTATGCTTTTTAAAATAGCTGATCTGATTAGCTACATCTCCTGTAATTTTACACTGCTTCCAGGTGATGTCATACTTACCGGCACACCCCACGGTGTCGGGACATTTCGTGAACCATCCATCTATATGAAGGATGGGGACAGGGTTACAGTGGAAATCGAGGGGATTGGATCACTTACAAATTTCTGTAAAACTACAGCGTAAAAGATGTGAAAGGTTATTTTTCTTATGACAATAAAAGCAAAGATAAACGAATTTCTCTCCCGCGCCTCGCGTCTTGTCAAGGGCGGGGGCGAGGCATCTGCACAGAAGCAGATAAAGAGCGGAAAGCTTAATGCCAGGGAGAGGATTGATATAATAGTTGATCAGGATACATTCTTTGAGACAGACCTCTTTGTGGAGCATACTGCAAAGGATTTTGGCATGGAGTCCCAGAAGCTTGCCGGGGACGGTGTTATAACCGGTTTCGGCAAGGTGGGTGGAAGGGGTGTTGCCATTTTTGCGCAGGATTTCACTGTGGCGGGAGGCTCCCTTGGAAAGGCGCATGCTGGCAAGATCGTTAAGATCATGGATTCAGCCGGTGATATGGGCATACCGCTTATAGGGATAAATGATTCCGGCGGGGCAAGGATACAGGAGGGGGTTGATTCCCTGTGCGGGTATGGCGATATATTTTACAGGAATACGCAGCTTAGCGGGGTTGTCCCTCAAATTTCCCTTATACTTGGCCCCTGTGCCGGTGGAGCGGTCTATTCGCCGGCATTAACCGATTTTGTCTTTGTTGTAGATAAAATCTCCAATATGTTTATCACAGGGCCGCAGGTTATAAAATCGGTAATAGGGGAGGAGATTGATGCAGAGAGGCTTGGCGGCGCTGTAACCCATGCGGCATTAACAGGCAATGCGCATTTTTATGCAAAGACAGAGAGAGAGGCATTTGAACAGATAAGGAGCCTGCTATCATTTCTTCCATCCAACAGCGCTGAGATGCCGCCCGTTCAGGATGAATTCAAGCCGCCATCAAAGCCCCTTGAAGAGCAGTATGTGCTGCCAAATGACAGGAAAAAATCCTATGATGTAAAGGATATCATTAAGGGGGTAGTAGACAGCTCCTCATTTTTTGAGGTGCAGGAACATTTTGCCAGGAATATCGTTGTGGGGTTCGGACGCATCTGCGGAAGGCCGGTAGGTATTATTGCAAATCAGCCCAGGGTGCTTGCGGGCGTGCTTGATGTTAATGGGTCTGACAAGGCATCAAGATTCATAAGGTTCTGCGATGCATTCAATATACCCCTCTTAACCTTTGTTGATACGCCTGGTTATCTCCCCGGCATAGACCAGGAGCATTCAGGCATAATAAGGCACGGGGCAAAGCTATTATACGCCTACAGCGAGGCAACAGTGCCCAAGTTTACAGTGGTAATGAGAAAGGCATATGGCGGCGCCTATATTGCCATGTGCAGCAGGCACCTTGGCGCAAACATGGTGATTGCCTGGCCAACAGCCGAGATAGCGGTAATGGGGCCTGAAGGGGCTGCAAACATCATATTCAAGAGAGAGATAGCAAACAGCCATGACCCTGAAAAGACAAGGCTTGAAAAGGTAAAGGAATATGAGGAGAAGTTTGCGAACCCCTATGTGGCCGCTTCAAGGGGTTATGTGGATATGATAATCGAGCCCCATAAGACAAGGGATGCCCTTATCAGGGCGCTTGACCTTGCAAAGACAAGGCATGCGGCTAAATACAGCAAACGGCACGGGAATCTGCCTCTTTAGGATATTATAATGGACAGGAAGATAGAGCATCTCATTATTGATGATACAGGGTATGAGACCGAGGTGCCTGATGGGTATATCAGGAAGGTAAAAATGGAAACTGCTGGTCAAAAGGGTATACGTGCGGTTATACCGGGCGTAATATCAGAGGTCAGGGTGCGCAAGGGGCAGATGATATCCAAAGGGCATGTGGTTGTTATGCTTGAGGCCATGAAGATGCTGAATGCAATCGAGGCTGAAACCGATGGAAAGGTGGCAGAGATACTTGTTGCAGCAGGTGACAGGGTGGCAAAGGGTACTCTTCTGATAAAGATGGATTAATCTTTTTTTATTTTTTTTTGATGCGTCATTGTAAAAAAAAATGGTAATATCCCTGCCTGTTCACAACCATGTTTCAGAGTTATTATTCTCACCTAACAAGGAGATATTCAGATGAATATCCGGATCGGTACAGAGGTATCAATAATCATAAAGGGGCAGGGGAGTCCTATAAATGCCTGCTACATTGGCGAAAATAATAAAAGAGAGATTGTCCTGACATTTCCGGAAGAAAAATCATCCTTTTTAAAAATGGTAAAGGCGCCTGAAAAGATAAAAGTGCAGTATTCAGATAAAGGGGCAAGATACGAGTTCAGCGCTGTTATACTCAGTCTGCTTGATGAGCCCCTCCATCTTGCGGTTCTTGAGTATCCCTCGGAAATAGTTAAAACAGATAAAAGGGCCTTTGACAGGATCAACTGCCTTATCTCGGCAAAACTTGATGCCCATTCTGATAAAGGTCCCGCACCCATTCTTGGCGTAATAGAAAACATTAATAAGACAGGGTGCCTCTGCCTGATAAAGGAAATGGAAGCGGGTCTGATATCATTGACAAAGGGGGACAGGGTAAATATCAGGTGTCAGTTCCCCGGCCTTGTTGGTGAGCAGACTGCATGCGGATCTGTTGCCCGTATCAGGAAGGACAAAAAGGATTTTTTTATAGGGATTCACTTTGATGAAAAGATATGGTGGGTGCCTCCTTATGAAAGAAAGTAACCTGAAATGCTAAAGGAAATAAAATGGGAGTTTGTTCCGGATATCAAGAGCCCTGAACCGGATAAAGAGCCCGCTGTTTTGCGGCCATATCTCGATTTTTACGGCCTTAAAAAATCTCCATTTACCATTACCCCTGATCCTGAATTTCTTTATTCCTCATCCACCCATAAAACCGCCCTTGAAGATATCCTGTATGGCATTGAGGCGGGTATGGGATTTATAGTTCTCACTGGTGAGGTGGGCACAGGCAAGACAACGCTCTGCAGGGCTATCCTGGATAACCTTGAAGGAAAGGCAGAGACAGTATACATAATAAACCCATCCCTATCCGGCATGGAGATAATAGAGGCCATCCTTGATGACCTTGATATAGATCATCCTGCTAATTTATCAAAGAAGCTTCTGATTGACCTCCTCAACCGGTTTCTTCTTAACACAACCGGGAAGAGGCCGGTTGTTATCATAATAGATGACGCACAGACCATGACCCCTGACGGGCTTGAAAACCTGCGGCTTTTAAGTAACCTTGAAACAGACAAAAGGAAGCTCCTCCAGATTGTGCTGGCAGGCCAGCCTGAACTGCAAAAGATATTGTCACAGCCCGAATTAAGGCAGCTAAGGCAACGTATCAGCATAAGCTCTCGATTGGGGCTGTTAGGTTATGAAGAGCTCAAACAGTATATATCACTTCGTCTCTTTGTGGCAGGTGACAGGGGGCATACAGGTTTTACCGAAGGGGCCATTAAAAAGATATACATGGCATCACATGGAATACCAAGGCTGATTAATATCATTTGTGATTATGCACTTATGGCGGGTTATGTATCTAACAGCCCTGTTGTCAGAAAAAGGGATGCTGTTCGGGCTATCGGTGAGCTGAGACAGCAGGCCATACTCAATAAACCCTTTTTATCCGGTCTACAGATGCTCTATCCACTGAAAAAAAGGATAGCGGTGGAACTTACCATCCTTTTATTATGCCTTATGCTTCTGGCTGTTTCATATGACAAAGACATCTTCAATATTAACAATGAGCAGAATCTGCCTGTTAATAAAAATGAATTGTCAGGCGTGACATATCTGCCTTTGGTGGAGCCTGTTTCAAATATTGTCCATGAAAATAGTGAAGAGACAAGGAGAGTCGCTGATGAGAGGGCAGTGAACAGCGAAGCTGCATTAACTGACATGGCCAATAATAGTATTGAAAAGAATTATATCATTCAGCTCTTCTCATATAAAACCCTTAAGGAGGCCTGCAGGGGCGGTGAGAGCCTGAGAGCGCAGGGGCTTGATGTGCACTGGAATTCTGTTCACATGACAACAAATGGCACATGGTACAGGGTTTATCAGGGGGGGTTTGAGTCAGAAAAGGATGCTAAGGCCTATATGGATGAGGCAGGGCTTAAGGACGGCGTTATTCTCTATGCGCCCTGGACAGTGGTAATAACTCCCAAAAATGGAGATGAGACTATTGAAGATATAAAGAGGTCTCTTATTGAAAAGGGGTATGACCCTCTTATTCACGAAAATGTTAAGAATGAGACAAGGTTGATACTCGGGGCATATATCAGCCTTGAACGGGCCGTGCGTGCGAGCCGGGAGATAATTGATCTCGGGTATGATGCAAAACCAATGGAGAGGTAAAAGGTCAATCCGGTTTATTTATAAGATGAAGGTATTATGAGCCTCCTTAATGAAGCGTTGAGAAAAAACAGGTCAGAGAATAACCGGCAGGTGATCTATGATGCCCCTCCACAGGAGGCCATCTATCCTAAAAGGATATTATTATATGCGGTGTTGTTTTTTGCGCTTGCATCAGGGATTTTTTATATGTGGATAAGGGTGGATCATAAGTTATCAGTCTCAGTCACTCCTGAAACCAGAAATGAAGTTGTGAACAGTATGACAAGCCCCATATCAGGGCCGGTTGCACCACAAGTAAAGGAAGATACAGCAGCAAAAGAGGCTACATTCAATGTGTCAAAGGCGACTGAGACCACAATCCCCGAAAAGGCAAGCCAGGCAGCCCCTGATAAAGTGATAACCTCTGTATTCGCATCAGATGAAAATGTTCAGGAGCTTAAGGTTGATAAGGATAAGGTTAATATTGGGTTTAATACAGAAGGGCCTGAAAATGAAAAGTATTTTTTGCAGAGGGCGGTTCAATTGCACAGGGAGGCCAGGCTTGAAACCGCTCTTATGATGTATAAGAAGGCCCTCGCACTGAACCCATCCAATCCTGAGGCGCTCTTTAATATGGCCTCCATTTATATCACTATGGCCAGATACCATGATGCATATGAGATATTATCAGCGCTTGCCAATATGGATAAGCCCGATGCCAAAACAATGTTGAACCTTGCTGTGGCTGAAATAGGGCTTGAAAAATACAGCGATGCCCTTTTGCACCTTGATAACCCTGATGCCAGTGACCCGGCTCTTTTATTTGAGATATCATTTCACAGGGGTGTTGCCTTAAGCCGTATGGGGCGACCTGATGATGCGATAAAAAACTATAAGGAGGCCGAAAAGATCAACAGTAATAATCCTGCATTACTCCTTAACATGGCCGTGCTTTATGACAGGTATGGGAGATACAGCGTGGCTGTTGACTATTATACAAAACTCATTAACAGTGATTCTTCAAGGCCAGGTGAAATGGGTGTATATAAGGGCAGGATTGAACAGCTTAGCGCCCATCTACAGGGTGCGAATGAGAAAGGATTTGGTAAGGGGCAAGAGTAAGAGCAAGAATTTAGACGCTGTATATATTATTATGACATATCAGAATTTGTGAGGCGAAGAGAATGAATAAATTCTTAGGTGAAATTCTTATTGAACTAGGATTTGTTGATGAAAGCCAGTTAAAGATGGCCCTTGATGAAAAAAACAAGACTGGCTCTCTCTTGGGCGATGTGCTGCTCAGGCTTGACTGGGTTACAGAGGAGCAGCTCCAGACCGCCATTGCCATACAGAGCGGGGCAAAGATACTTGATATCCAGTCCACCAAGATAGATCAGTCGCTTGTAGCAGACATACCAATGGATTATGCCATTAGCAAAGGGATATTTCCCCTTGAAAAGGCGGATAATATACTCAAGGTGGCAACCAGCAACCCGTTTGATGTTATCACCCAGGATGAACTCACCAGGATGACAGGATTCAGGGTTGAAACCTATATTGCCCCAAAGGCATGGATATCAGAGACAATAGACCTCTACTACAAGGCGGCCCTTACCATTGATGAAAATATAGAAAAGATAACAAGGGTAAATATTCAGGCAGAAGAGGATTCCGATCATATTATAAGGCTTGCGGATCTCCTTATAGACAAGGGGAATATCCTTGAGGCAAGCGATATTCATATAGTTGCTGATACAAAGCTTGTTCGAATATATTACCGTGTGGACGGTGTGCTTCAGCAGGCATATCTCTTCAGTAAAAATTTCCACAAGGCCCTTGTTCAGCGGTTTAAGATCATGGGTGACATGGATATCTCAAAGTCGCATATTCCGCAGGACGGTCGTATTCAGCACAGTGGCCACTCAGGTGATGTAGATATCAGGGTCTCTACATTCCCCACACAGTTTGGTGAGACCGTGGTCATGAGGCTTTTAAGATCATCAAAGGGTGTTGTGCCGCTTGCCAGGCTCGGTTTTGAAAGCGATGATCTTGAAAAATTTGAAAAGACACTTAACAGGCCCTATGGTCTTGTTCTTGTTACAGGGCCCACAGGCTCAGGCAAGACATCAACCCTCTATTCAGCATTGATGAGCATACTTAGCCCGAATATCAATGTAATGACTATTGAAGACCCTATTGAATATGTGATACCGACCATCAGACAGACAGCAGTGAACCCAAAGGCAGGGCTTACCTTTGCAACCGCGCTTCGGTCTGCCATGCGTCAGGACCCTGATGTAATACTTGTGGGCGAAATAAGGGATACTGAAACAGCGGAACTGGCACTAGGCGCCTCGGTTACCGGTCACCTTGTCCTATCCACCCTGCATACAAATGATTCATCATCCGCTATAAGCCGGCTCCTGGATCTTGGCACAACGCCTAATATTCTGGCCTCGGCTGTTACAATGGTGCTTGCCCAGAGGCTCATAAGGTTTGTATGTCCTAAATGTATGAAACTTGCCCCTATCGAACCCCATGAAAAGGATGTGTTTATCCGAAACAATATTGAACCACCTGATGAACTGCCAAGACATACAGGGTGCGAATCATGTCACAATACCGGTTATATCGGTCGGTCAGGGGTTTATGAGATACTTATTGTTAACCGTGAGATAGAACAGTTGATAGCTACAGGTGCGCCAAGCAGTAAAATCGAGGAGGCAGCAATAAAGGCAGGCACAACCTTGATGATAAAGCAGGCGCTGAAAAAGGTGGCAAGACAAATAACAACTCTTGATGAGGTATACAGGGTAATCGCCGATGCCTAGATATCAGTACAAGGCTGTTGATGAAAAGGGTGTTGTTTTCAGGGGCGCGCTGACCGCATTTGATGAGGCGGATCTTGAGTCAAGACTGGAAGCTAAAGGGCTTACACTGATAAGCGGTAAAAAGGGCAGAGCAGGTAGGTTTGCCGGTATTAATGGCTCAGGCGGGATCAAGCCGAGGATGCTTATCGAGTTCTACTACAGGTTGTCCCAGACCCTTGAGCTGGGGCTCCCCATCATAAGCACACTTGATGATAGCTCTATGCTCACGCCATATAAGCCATTAAGAAAGATATCCCAGGAGATAAAGGTGGCCCTTGAGAGCGGTAAGACACTTCATGAGGCCATGTCACAGTTTCCAAAGGTGTTTAATAAACTTGATCTTGGCCTTATTCGCATGGGGGAGGAGACAGGGAACCTTACAAGCTGCATCAAGGATCTTGCAAAATTCTTAGAGTGGAAGGAGGAGATAAGGTCTTCAATAAAGAGAGCGACCATCTATCCTTCATTTATACTTCTTGTCATACTTGCAGTTATAGGCGTCTGGATAGGTTATGTTTTACCACAGATGGCAGCAGTATTAATAGATATGGGGATAACCCTTCCAGCCATGACAAAAATGGTGCTGTCAGCCAGCCTTTTTGTCCAGGGCTACTGGTTTTTTATTATCGGTGGCTCTATTCTCGCTCTTTTACTCCTGTTTCTTTTCAAAAAGAGTCATGCAGGAGGAATCATAACTGATAAATATCTGCTTAAAGTGCCGGTTATAGGTAATGTGGCAGCCAATATTACATATGCCCGAATAAGCCACTATTTTGCCACCATGCACGAGGCAGGTATTAACATAAAGAATATTTTTGAGATTTTGTTCGATAATGTCCTTGGCAATCTCTATATGGAAGAGAGGCTTAAACTTGCATATGAAGATATCCAGAAAGGTCAGACCATAGCCGAAAGCTTTGAGACAGCAGGAGGATTTCCTCCTCTTTTGATTGGCGCCATAAAGAATGGCGAGGCAACAGGCACCCTTGGCGACTCCTTTAACAGGCTGGGTGATTTTTTTGACAAAGAGGTGAAGAGGGTTGTTGAGGTGATGGTAAGCTCCTTTGAACCTGTTACCATACTTTTGCTGGGCGGTGTTTTTGGAATAATTGTGCTATCCATATTGCTTCCGCTCTATGATGTGATTGGTCAGGTTGGTAAGGCTTATTAGTAGACTACAGATTTATCTTACTCTTTCTCTCACTCTTGCTCTTGCTCTTAATCTTAATCCAAATCGAAATCGAAATCGAAATCGAAATCCAAATCGAGACTAGAGTTGATTACGATTTCGATCTGGATATCGAAAAAGGATAAAACTAATGCCAACATTTTTATTATGTAACAGGACGATAGGGCACGCTGCTGCGTGCCCCTACAAATGTAAATTATGGTACGCTGATGAGTGTCCCCTCACCAGCAATGGTAATTGGTGTGTTGGGGTTTGATGCAACAATGGCCCCGCCGCCGCTTGCGGCGCTTCTGATGGAAAACTGCTCTCCTGAAATTATCCTGAATGAGACTGCACTGCCAGGGGCAACAAGACCAATGTCAGAGCTTTGGGTAATGTTATAGACGAAAATATTAGCTGCTGAGCCATTATTGACAGAGAGCACCGGGTCACCACATATCTCTCCATAAAGAGAGTATCCGCTTATATAAACAACAAGGTCATCAAAGGTATTGTCAGGGGGGTGCCTGATAAAATTGGGCGCTCCATCCCTGTTGTCACCCTGATAGAGTCCTGTTGTGACATCATCAAAGATATCTCCATCATTATCTGCATCCTTTGGTCCGGCACTTATAAGTACTGCTGCAACATGAAGTTGCGTGGCTGTTGGGTCGTCAGCATCAACCACAAGCGGAAAGCCTGCCAGACCTGACCTCAAGGCGCTGCAGCTGTTAGACCTGCTTGTCCCAAGGTTGCTGTTAAGGGCATAACCTATAACCCTGCCGTTTGCGTCTTTAGGTTTCAGCCCCAGTGTCAGGTAGGGTAAAGTGCGTGCTGTCGTGCCACTATCTTCATCACCATCATTGTCACTGTCAGCCCATGGGAGCCGCCCATGAATCTTTGCATAGCTTATAAGTGCGAATTTTGCCTCATCAAGATAATCAGCGCTTTCATTTCTGATCTTTCTTTCGGAAAGCATGCCCATCAAAGAGACCCCTCCGCCTGCAAGAAGCCCGATGATAACCATCACAATGGCTATCTCTATGAGGGTGAATCCCTTGTCACTTAATACTTTCAGCTTTTGCATATTGGCCGACTATCATAAATAATCAAACAAACTAGAACTTCCATGCAAAGTTGGGGATTGTTGTCCCTGCGGTGTATGCTGCGCTTCCCCTGATATCCCCTGTATTGTATACCCCGTCATCATACTTGGTGTCTATCTCCTGGCATACCTCGGCAGGTACATTTGTTGCTATAACATGGTTTCTGTTTCCACTGCCGCCTATGTTGTTATACTGCAATGATAAAGTCCCGCCAAATGAGTGTGTGGGTAATGTCGTGCCACTGCCTGATAAGAGCTGAGTGAGTCGCAGGTCTTCCATGACCCAGCCTGTGTTTTCATTGAAATAACCATTGTTATTGCCGTTATTAGCGTCGCCTGTAGGTGCGGTTGTGCTGTTTTCATCTCCCGGCAACATACCATAACGATCCTGAAAGGTAAGTGCTGCGGCCTTAAGCCCTTCAACATCATTTACCAGTCTTTTTACCTTTGCATTCTGGATCATGGACTGCCCTTTGAGCACACCGCCAATTAACAGCCCGATTATTACCAGAACGATTGCGATTTCAATAAGCGTAAAGCCCTTCTGATTTTTACATGAAGTTTTAAACATTATAATCTCCTTTCTATGTCAGGTTAATTATCATTCTTCTTCTTTTATTTCATTATATGGGGGGTAATAAATATTACCAGCTCCCTGTTTTCCTTTTTTTCTTCCATATGTTTAAAAAGTGAACCCAGAAGGGGTATCCTTCTCAAGCCTGGTAACCCGTTTTCATCAAGCTGGCTGATCTGGCTGATCAGCCCTGCTATAACAATGGAGCGCCCTTCCTCTACCCTTACAGTTGTGGCCAGTTCCTGAAGGTCTATTATAGGGTTTGATATGGCCTGAGCTGTTTCTCCTGATGTTGGGAGTTCAACGTTCTCTTCACGCTGAATGCGTGTGATAGTGGGCACTATATTGAGTGTAACCATGCCGGTATTGGATATTCTAGCGGTAATGCCTAACTGGAGACCGAGGATTGCCCTCTTTATACTTGCGTCAACAGTAACTGTCCCTGATTCAAGATCCCTTTCTACACCCTCAATATCACCATATGGGAACTGATACCCCACGGTCATGATTGCAGACTGACCATTCATGACAGCAACGTGGGGGTTGGAGAGTGTAGATACATCTCCCTGCGTAAGCAGAAAATCCAGGACTGTGCTGAAGCGTGAATAATCGGCCTTAAGGATAGTCCCTCCGCTATTGAAATTGATCTCAAATTCATCTGTCAGGTCACTGCTCTTAAAATATGCATCGAATTTTGACCAGTCTATCCCGTATTTGTTATCTCTATTCAGACTTACCTCAACTATCTTCGCCTCAAGGAATACCTGCCTGTGCAAAGAGTCAGAAAGTGAATCCAGAAAGTTCACCATGACCGATATCTTTTTCGGTGTATCGGACATATATATAACCCCGGCATTCCTGTTTATACGCAGGGTGCCCTCTTCTGATTTGAGCCCTTCAAGGGCCGCCTGTATGCTGGCCCATACGTCAGTATTTTCGGCTGATCTCTTTGCCTTCAATTGTATCTTGCCGCTTACACCAGCCCCTTCAACCCCTGATGCAAGCATATCCCCGCCGATCTCTATATCTGTTTCATTGGAAATATCGAGGTAGTCAAAGTGGTATATGCGTTCCTGAAACCTCTGTATATTAAGGCAATTATCCTTTATAGACCATGCGAAACCTGCGCCCCTCACAACCGCCATTTCAAGGACCTCTTCAAGGGTTGCATTTTTGAGGGTTATGGTTACAGGCTTTGTGAGATCAACAGCGCTTTCAACAGTCAAATTCATATGACTATCTTTCATGAGGGCATTTATTATGCTCCCGATCGGGGCATTTTCAAATGTCATGGAGAATATTTTCTGTTCTGTATCAAGCCCTTTTGTAACAGGGGTAAGCTCTTCGGTAAAAGGCGGAGGCCCGGGCTCAGCAGCCTTTTTCTGCTGTCTCAGTATCTCCCCTGGCCGCATATTTTCAACCGGAGAAAAAACCTGCGGGTTGTTTTTCACGGGGGTTGAACAGGAGCCTGTTGCAGCCATCATTATTATAACCGATACTATAAAGAGTAATTTTTTCATCAGTCCCCCTGATCTACTGAATAGAGGATCTCCGGGGCATCAATAAAAAAACGCCGCCCGTTTTTTTTAAAGGAGACACCCTCTTTTGTTATTTTTTCTATCATGTATCCTGATACCTCATCATTTACAGAATAGTTAATCCCATTAATCAACACTAAAGCTTTCTGTTTATTAAGGGTGTCCGATGGTATTATAATCCCCATAATAGCCGGAGGGGTCTCTTTTACTTCATATCGGACAACCTCTTGATTTTCTTGAGAAGATATTGAGGGGCCGGGAGTGTTTTCAGGTTTTAGAACAGGCATCACTTTAATAAGCGCATCAATGGATTTGCTCCAGTCCCTTTTTGCCCTCTCTTTTATAAACCCCTCAAGATTATTCCATTTCTGTTTGGCCAGCCTTGATTCATATGAGACCCCGACAAGCGGGGTGTCATAAAGGAGCAACAGCTTTGCGCCGCTGTACCAGAGCAAAAGCAAGGCCACCAGAGAAAAGATGCCTGTTACTATTTTTATCCTGCTTATTGTTTCAATCAATTGTAACACCTTTCTTATGTGTTTGCCCCTGTATTATCAGAAGAGTCTATATCTATAATATGATATCTGTAGTCCATCAGTATTTCACACTCTGCAGGTTTACCCGCAAGACCCTGTTCCAGTTTTATCCGTTTAAAGAACAGAAATGTATATTTAGTCTGGAGAATTTTAATCACATCCAGGCCATCCTTGAATGTGCATTTAAAGGTCAGCCTTACAGGAAGCCTGTCGCCGGTGGACTGGTTGGCATCCATTTCCATCTTTAGTTCTGCAAGATTATGATCAACCCCAAGCCTGCTGAATAGATCATTAATAAATACAGCGCCAAGCTTAAGTGATTCTGTGCCGTGGGTAAGAAGCCTTTCCTGTTCCATAACAATATTGATATTCTCTGCATTTTCTCTCCAAAAGGCTGTGTCCTTTTTAAGAATCTCCTTTCTTTCCCTGGCATCAAGTATATTATTGATGATATTTGTATTCATATAACAGATAACAAAACAGCCGGCCCAGACAGCCGCAAGCAGAAACCATTTGAATTTAATTTCTTTTGTCATATCAGATCCAGCCTGAATGCGATTTGGTAAATAAGCCTGGTTGTTCCTGGCTGTTTTTCCTTCATCTCTATGTCAACATTGTCAATGGTTATCTGGCTGGAGATATTCAGGTTGGCATTTATATTATCTACAAGGCTCTTCAATGTTGAGCTGAAGTCATTTATGTCCTCGGCAACTGCCTGACCCCTGAAATAGATGGATGGGGATGGCTCCTGTTCAATCTCAATTGATTCTGCTGATATATTCTGCGGTAAAGAGGCTGCAAGCCTGCCAAGCACAGAGAGGGGTTTTTCTCTTTCTGTATCAGAGAGAAGAGAATCGAGTGTATTATTGTAATGTTCAATAATCGCTTTTGGGTCCTCCACCCCTGATATAACAACTTTTGATTCCCTGTGTGAGACATTGAACAAGAAGAGTAATTCGGCACAAAGGATAACAAGCAGGATCAGACCTGTAATGATACCAGCTATCTGTATCCTGTTTGTTTCTATCTCCTTTATCAGAAGACGGTCAGATACGCCAGGCACATTGTCAGGAGGTGTTAATTCTTCATGGGTAAAATCTGCTGCAAGACCAATCTCTTCTGACAATCTGCGGTCATCCCGGGCGCCTGCTGTTTTTTCATCAAGAACAGTGAGATTTCTCCCTATCTTTTCTCTGAGACGGTCACTATTGTCTTGAGCCCTTGATACCAGAAAAATCCGGTCAAGCTGAGCCTTTGTGCGCTGGGATAAATGGTAGGCAGACTGGTTTATTTCATATGTTATTGTGTCAACCCTGGATGAATCATCTCCTGATGGCTCAGGCAAAGGTATTGTTCTTGAGAATAGAAAATTACCCTGATAAAAAAAGAGGAGAAAACACTCCCGGTTCATGAGATACACAAGGCCAATGCTCTGTTTTTCAAATGAGTCGACTGCCTTTTTTAATCGTACATTCCAGATCAGGCCTGGTGATGCAATACGTACAGGTCTGATCCTGTTTGCTGCCAGGCGCTCTAAAAGTTCTCCTGCCTTTGGTTCCTGCATAAAAAGGGAGACAATCTCCTGGTTCCCTTTTGTTTTTCTTATAACATCATAGGAAAAGAGGTTTTGTATCCCCTGGTTCTGGGGAAATTCAACCTTTAACTTTCTCGCGATAAAAGACTCTATTGCTGCCTTATCGGTTGATTGAAAAGCATATGTCCTGCTGCCCAGCCAGAAATCGGGTACAATTAGGAGCGGAAAATCATAATCCTGAAAAATATTTGCCGGGAGTTCAATTACTGTGTCTGTATCAAGAAGAGTTGAAATGGAATAACTATCCAGGATTTGCTGTCTTTTATGATGGTCATAGGAGATAAAAAACAGGTTGTCGTTATGGACAACGATCAGCGCCTGTTTTTTATTTTTAAACATATTTTTTCCCGAGCATGAAAGTCACGTTTAAAAAATAAATAATATTCAACTTAACTAATATATATCATTGAAGAAAACAGTAAGTATTTACAATGTGATTTGGTTTGTGTCAATAAAAAGTATAAGTTTTTATTGAACACTTATCCACATACCTCAAGCCTTCTTATTATACCTTGTCATAATGGCTGAACTGCATGCTGTAGGTTGCCCTGCCCTGTGTCTCTGATCTGAGCGAGGTGGAGTAGCCAAACATCTTTGACAGCGGCACGCTTGCATCTATCACCTGAACAGGCCCTTTTGCCGTGATCCCCTCAATCTTTCCGCCCCTTGAATTGAGACTCCCTATCACATCCCCCATGAATTCATCAGGCACCAGCACCTCAACCTTCATGATGGGTTCAAGAAGCTGAGGCTCACCATTGACACAGGCATTGTTAAAGGCCATTGTTGCAGCCACTTTAAATGCCATTACGTCAGAAAAGGATTCATCTATCTTAACATCAATGAGCGCTGTTTCCACATCGATTACAGGGTAACCCATCATGATGCCGCCTGATGCAGCCTCATTAACGCCCTCTTTTATGGCATCAATGAACTCCTGTTTGAGCGCAGGATTATCGCATCTGTTTACAAACTGGTTTCCACTGCCCCTTGGAAGTGAAGATATCTTTATCTTTACGCCGGCAAAATGTTTCTGCCCGGCAAGTTCTCTTTCAAATGTCTCCTCATGCTCCACATCCTTTGATATAGTCTCCCTGAATACAACCTGCTGCTTGCCCTGGTTTGTATCTACCTGGTATTCCCTTTTTATCTTGCCAATGATGATCTCCAGGTGAAGTTCACCCATGCCAGAGATAATTATCTGCCCTGTTTCATCATCTATCCGGTATTTGAATGTAGGGTCTTCGTCAGAAAGCTTGGCAAGCACATCAAGAAGCTTGTCCTGATCCTGTATCTTTTTGGGTTCAACCGCCACAGAGATAACCGGCTCATATACATTTATCGCCTCAAGCAGGATGGGTTTATCTTCAATGCAGAGTGTATCGCCGGTGCTTGAGATCTTTAAACCCATTGCAGCGACAATATCCCCTGCAGATGCTGTCTCTATGCGCTCACGCTTGTTGGAGTGCATCTTTAGGAGTCTTGAGAGTTTTTCTTTAACCCCTTTGCCCGGGTTGTAGACCGTGTCGCCGACATTTATGGTGCCTGAATAGACCCTGATAAATGTCATTTTTCTACCCTGATCCATCATCACTTTGAATACAAGGGCTGCAAAGGGGCCTTTAGGGTCTGATGTCCTTGTCTCCTCTTCACCGCTTACGGGAAGGTGTCCTTTAATAGCAGGCACATCAATGGGTGATGGCAGATAATTGACTATTGCATCGAGAAGTGGCTGAACACCCTTGTTTCTAAGAGAGCTTCCGCACAATATAGGCACGCATTCAAGTTTTATTGTGGAGGTGCGGATTGCCTTTCTTATATCAGCGATATCGATCTCCTCTTCGGCCAGGTATTTTTCCATTATGGCGTCATTGCATTCTGATAATATCTCAAGTATATGATCACGATAGATTTGCGCCTCATCCATCAGCTCTTCAGGGATTGGGATCTCGCTATATTCCATGCCAAGGGACTCTTCATCCCATGTAATAGCCTTCATCTTTAAGAGGTCAATAACCCCATTGAAATTTTCTCCCTCGCCCCAGGGCAGTTGAAGTATAAGTGGTTTTACACCGAGACGCTCTTTCATCATCTCAATAACCCTGAAGAAGTCTGCGCCGACCCTGTCCATCTTGTTTATAAATGCAATTTTGGGTACGTGATAGTGGTTGGCCTGGTGCCATACTGTCTCAGACTGGGGCTCAACACCGCCCACAGCGCAGAAAACGCCTATGGCCCCGTCAAGCACCCTTAATGACCTTTCTACCTCAATGGTGAAATCAACATGGCCGGGTGTATCTATTATATTTATAACATGGTTGCTCCAGTTGCAGGATGTAACAGCAGATGTGATGGTAATACCCCTTTCCCTCTCTTCAAGCATCCAGTCCATTGTGGCCTCGCCATCATGCACCTCACCCATCTTATGCACCTTGCCGGTGTAATAGAGAATCCTCTCGGTTGTAGTTGTTTTGCCTGCATCAATATGGGCAATAATGCCTATGTTTCTCGTATATGTAAGTTTTGGAACCGGGGCCATATATAAATTTCTCTTGTAAAAAAATAGTTATTATAAATTTTTGTTCATATAAAACTTTTACTTCTGTATGAAAGCAGTCAGCCATTGGACTTCAGCAAAAGTCATTCAAAACCAAGCCCTGGCTCTGGCTGGCAGCTTATATCTGTATGGCGAAAGCTTTATCCTCACCGTTTGACACGAGGCGTAAATTTAAGGTATCCTTCCCTGCCTGTCAAGGTAATTACGGTTTATTTATTAAGGATGAATTTTGTCAGATTATATGAAAAACAGACTCATGGAAATGTACAACCTGATGCTTGAAAGGCTTGGGCCACAGCACTGGTGGCCCGGTGACGGGCCTTTTGAGATGATGGTTGGGGCGCTCCTTACCCAGAATACGAGCTGGACAAATGTGGAAAAGGCCATTAATAACCTGAAGAGAATGGATCTGCTTACGGTTAAAGCCATGCATGAGGTCTCAAAGGAAAAACTCGCAGAGGTTATAAGGCCGGCAGGTTATTTCAATATCAAGGCGACCAGGCTAAAAAATCTTGTAAGCATGCTTATGGAAAGGTATGAGGGCGATATCGTAAGGCTGTTTGATGAGGATACAGATCTTCAGCGCGAATGGCTATTATCAGTCAAGGGCATAGGACCTGAGACAGCGGACAGCATCATACTCTATGCAGCGAAAAGGCCACTCTTTGTTATAGATGCATACACCTACAGGATACTGAATCGCCATAATATGGCAGATGATCAGGCTTCATATGATGAGATACAGGAGCTGTTCATGTCAAACCTTGAACCGGATCATGAGCTCTTTAATGAATTTCATGCCCTTATTGTAAGGACAGCAAAACTCTATTGCAGAAAGACCCCTCAATGTGATGAATGCCCCCTTAACGGATGGGAAAGATAATAAGTTACATGGATTTTATATATAAAAAAGGGTGACCCATGCCGGTATTTAAAATAAAGAAAGTTTTGATCATATCAGTTTCTATTCTATTTTTGGCTGCCGCTGGCATCATTACAGGAACAGGGTTTTATCTTACTGCTCCAAAGGCTGAACATGGGGAGAACAGGGTATTTATCATACAGAATGGCATGAATCTGAGAACTGTCTCTGACTTTCTTGAAAAGGAGGGCATTATAAGAAGCAGCCTTGCATTCATGATCAGGGCAAGGTTAAAAGGCATTGGCCGCATGATAAAGGCAGGGGAATACAGCCTTAATCCTTCAATGAGGCCTGAAAGAATCATGGAGATGATTACAAGGGGTGAGGTTGTTGCATACAATGTGACTATACCGGAGGGTTTTACATTAGAGCAGATTGCAGATGTACTTTCATCATACAGCCTGATCACTAAAGGTGAATTTCTTCAATATGTGAACCAGGATGGAATAGAGAGGATGTACGACGTTAAAGGGCCTGGGCTTGAAGGGTATCTTTTCCCTGATACATACCGCTTTGTGCGCGGGCTAAATGCAAAGGCCATAGTTGATGCCATGATCATGCGGTTCAGGACAATATTAGCGCCCCTTGAAAGCCGCATACTTGAAAGCGGAATGGGCCTTCATGAGGTTGTAACACTTGCATCAATCGTTGAAAAGGAGACAGGCAACCCTGATGAGAGGCCGCTCATTGCGAGCGTTTTTCTGAACCGGCTTAAAAAAGGTATGAGGCTTGACAGCGACCCGACTGTAATTTACGGCATGAAGGATTATTCAGGCAATATCAGGAAAAATGACCTTACAGCCTACAGCCCATATAACACATATGTAATAAAAGGGCTCCCGCCAGGCCCAATAGCAAACCCTGGGTATCATTCCATAAAGGCAGTGCTGTTCCCGGCAGATACAGAGTTTCTCTATTTTGTCTCTAAAAATAACGGCTCTCACCATTTTTCAAAAGAGCTTGCAGAACATAACAGGGCTGTCCGCATTTATCAGAAAAAAAGAGGGTAGTATTTTCAAAGAATCAAATATGTGACATTATGTGTCCATTGTCCTATCTGTTGGTATCTATTTTGCAATAATAATATACAGATTTGTTAATGATTAAGGAGTTATCCCTTAAGATATGTAAATTATTAATAAAAAGTATAACCTTGCAGATCAGTGAAAGGTGAAAAAGGAAACAGAGTTTAAAATAAAATACACAATAAAGTTTATCGTATATTTTTTTATAGATTTCACAGTCAAAAAGAGAAGAAAGGAGTCATGACATGCTGGCATTAATACTTGTAATAATAGTCACCATTTTCAGCACCTATGTAAGCTGCTCAATCAATATTGGGGATATAACCTGGCTGGATTATTACCAGGGGGTAATGGCAGGCTTTCTAGCGAGCGGCATAATACTTCAGATCTCAAATAAGTGGAGAAGGGTAAAGGAATTGCAGAAACGCTCTCAGACCTTTATGAATAATCTGAAGGACTGGAGCGATGTAATCCTTTCATAACTCAATAGCAGCTAAAGACAGAAGTATTAAAATGAAGCCGGGGTTTGCTGATAATGCACTCAGGCATTGATATTCCGGTTTTCAGCTTTCGTGTTTAAAAAGTTAACTGCTTCGGAACACGGATAAATCTAAATCCTGCATCTTTACACAAAAAACATTTTGCATGTTTCATGATTTTAGTGGTAATACAAATCTAAAAGCCTGACCAAATAAAACACAAAAGCCATTGTTTTGACTTTTTATTATGCCATTCAGCGATTTTGCCAATACTGGCATTTCCGCTAAATGGATTAGAAATAAGAAAATATTTTCCTATGTGTATGCTATTTGGGGAATTTGCCAGTTCTGGCATTTCACAAATACTAAAATGCAGCCTGTTTATTTATTTATAATTATTTCAATAATTGTCTGAATTTGGAGGGCATTATATTTATGATTGCTGTGTTTCAAACAAGGAAATATATGAGTCCCATTTATATTCTCTATAAAGATAAAGTTGCGTGGTTAGTATTATGACCCAATACCCTTCTTATTTTAAATATTGGGGCAAAG
>CAZXUA010000038.1:25265-28097 GCA_964643755.1 uncultured Desulfatiglans sp.
GTCGAAATACCATTTGTTGCCTTACCATTGTCTGGATGTGGCGGCTTGCGCACAAGTATTGCTTTCAAAACGAACCGATTTATTGGTAAAACTTAGAGACCTTTCAGGCCTAACTGATACCCAAATTATAAACTGGTTAACATTTCTTTATTCAATCCATGATCTTGGGAAATTCGGTGAGGGTTTTCAAGGCCTGATACCAGAGCTTCAAAAAATATTAAATGGCCATATGTCAAATATTCCGCAGACAATTAGACATGATTCAGTTGGTTATGAATTGTTAAGGGCATATTTGGCTGACTGGCTGAATAGAAGTGATCTAAAGGAAAGAGGTGGTTCCTGCCTTAGATTATGGATTTCATCTATTACAGGGCATCATGGCCGACCTCCGCGTAATGATGTAAATAGTGCATTGCTATTTCGCGATAATTTCCCCCCTGAAGTATTGGAAGACATTAAAGCATTTGTAATTGAAATCGGTAAATTATTTCTCGCTGAAGGATGTCCCATACCTATAAATGAAAAAGGTCTGATTGAAAAATATAAGCAGGTCTCATGGCTTGTTGCAGGGCTGGCAGTGGCAGCGGATTGGCTTGGTTCAAATACATTATGGTTCCCTTTTGTTTCTTTATCTGGGCAAATGAACCTTTCAGATTACTGGAATAAAATTGCATTGCCACAAGCAAAAAAAGCAGTCAATGAGAGTGGGCTGGCAGGTGTCCAATCAGCAGCTTTTAATGGTGTGTCTGAACTTTTTGAATATATTGAGCAACCTACACATTTGCAATCATGGGCAGAAAAAGTGACTGTTTTTGAAAACCCACAACTTTTTATTCTAGAAGAACTTACTGGCAGCGGTAAAACCGAAGCGGCGATTGTGTTAGCATCTCGCCTGATGGAGAAGAACCAGGGCAGAGGTGTATATATAGCCCTTCCAACAATGGCGACAGCAGATGGGATGTTTGACAGGCTTCGAATAAATGGGCGTTATAAAAGGCTCTTTCAAGATGACAAAATTTCTCTATCACTTGCTCATTCAGCAGAGCGCTTGAGATTTGCACTTGAGGAAGTAAATCGTCTGGATGCACCATATGGTGCGAACGAAACAGAGACTGCCTCAAGACAATGCACTGCATGGTTATCAGATAACAGGAAAAAAGCATTACTTGCTGATTTTGGTGTCGGTACTATTGACCAGGCGTTTCTTTCAATATTATCCGCAAAGCATCAGTCATTACGCCTCCTTGGTCTTTCCTCAAAAGTCCTTATTATGGATGAGGTGCATGCATGTGATGGATATATGGGAGAACTTTTAAGAGTATTATTACACTTCCATGCAGCAATGGGAGGATCTGCTATATTACTATCCGCAACTTTACCGCAATCTCAAAGGGAAACTTATATTAATGCTTTTGCCGCTGGAATAAAAAGCAATCACATTGGAACTTCAAAGACTGCATACCCTCTTGCCAGCCATTTTTCACCAAATGGATTAATTGAACAACCGATTTCGGCTCGTTGTGAAGTGTCAAGAACTGTTACAGTTAATCCGGTTTTTGATGAAAAATCGGTATATGAATATATCCATAACGCAGTAAACCATAAACGTTGCATTGTCTGGATTCGAAACACCGTATCCGATGCGCTAGATGCCTTAAAAAAATGGAATAGTATTTCCAAAAACAATAACGCTATGCTCTATCATGCACGCTTTGCGTTGGTTGACCGATTGAGGATTGGTAAAGATATAGAAAGTGCTTTTGGAAATAAGAGCAGCAGGTTTTCAAGAGAGGGAAGAGTTGTTATAGCTACTCAGGTAGTTGAACAGTCACTGGATGTTGATTTTGATGATATGATAACAGACCTTGCGCCAATTGATCTCATTATACAGCGAGCCGGACGTTTACAAAGGCATACCCGAGACATTACAGGAAATCGAATTACAGGAAAAGATGAAAGAGGTAAAGCTTGCCTTAATGTTTTCATGCCTGATCCTGTGGAAAATGCAAAAGCAAGCTGGTATTCAGAACTTTTTCCAAAAGCAAGATATGTTTACCCTGATCATGGTAAACTCTGGCTGACAGCAAACTGGTTAAAAAAGAAAAGGTATTTTCAGATGCCTGAACAAGCACGAGATATGATTGAATATGTTTACTCCGGTATATCTGAGTCTGAAGTGCCTAAAGACCTTTTAAAATCAATGCAAGATGCAGAAGGAGCAAGGTTGGGTGGCCAGGCAATGGCTGATTTTAACTCATTGAATTTTGATACAGGTTATGACCCAACAGGTATTAGATGGCTGGAAGAAGATAATGCCCCCACACGTTTAGGGGAAAAGACAGTCAGAGTAAGATTAGCCACGATTACTGAAGCCGGACTTAAACCATGGGCAGAAACTCATACAGGTATGGAATGGGCTCTGTCTGAGTTATCAGTAGCCTATCGATTAATAAAAGGAGAGAGTAAACATTGGCAGACTGAGATAGAAGCAGTAAGAAAAACCATGAAGGATGAAGGTAAATATGTCGTTATCATCCCTCTTGAAAAGATAAAAGAAGGTCTATGGAGAGGGTATGCAATAAATATAAACGATGAGGAAGTGTATGTTTTCTATTCTCCTGTAACAGGGTTGCAAATTTCAATGGAGGCAGATTATGAATTTGATTGTAAATAAATGGATTCCCGTGCGCTGTGCTGATGGTTCAATTATTAAAATAGCGCCATGGGAAATTACTCAAAGCATAAATGACAATGCAAAAAAAATAATGGCTGTAGCCTCTCCACGCCCTGATTTTGATGGAGCGTTAACCCAGTTTCTTATTGGGCTTTTAC
>CAZXUA010000039.1:0-27990 GCA_964643755.1 uncultured Desulfatiglans sp.
CCCCACTACACCCTAACCTACACTCTTTCCCTACACGACGCTCTTCCGATCTCAACCTTATCTTCAGTGTTTATTATATCCCAGTGAAGGGCAGAGTCATTAAAGCCCAAATTTTCCTTAATCTCTTTTGTAAGCCTTGAAGGGTCGCCATTAAATGTGTCTGAATATGACATGCCCAGTGCAAGGTGGCAGTTGCCAAATTTACCCCCGTAATTTTCATCAAACAGGGTATTTGCCATAAACCTGTCTATCTTGGAGAATCTCCTGTCAGTAAGCGAAAACTCCCCTACCCTTCTGGCGCCTTTATCCATAGATATCTGTTTTGCGACAAACTCTTTTCCCTTTTTTGCACTGCTTTTTACTACTTCGCCATTCCTGAACTCAAGCCTGATCCCTTCTACATAATTTCCATCCCTGTAAGAAGGGAGATTGGCATAATATACACCCTCTGTGCCTCGCCAGTCAGGTGACATGAATAATTCAAAACTAGGAATATTATGACCTGATATACCTATCCATCTTCTCTTTTCTCCAGGTGTTATCTTTAAGTCCATGTTTTCAGATTCAATATGATAATAGGCTACCTTTATACGGTTGATCCATTTTTTGATAATCATTGCATTATTGAAGGTCTCTTCCCATCCCTTAACAGGATCTTTCATATCAAGATAACATGCCTTAATAACCTGTGCAGTATATTGTTTCATGGAGAGTCCAGCAGTTTTCGCAGCACCCTCTGTAGGAACCATACATAATGTCCACCCGAAATCACCTTTTTCCTCTCTTTTCCACAAGATATCCCTGAGGGGTTTTCGAGCAAGGGCAGCCTTGCCTATTTTCCTGGGGTCAATATGCCTGAGATGGGTAATCGATTCTGGTGCAAGAAGGCTGATAACTCCATGCAGATTCTCATTAAACTCCTTTTCGCCGGTTGGCTGAAATCCCAGTTGAGTGTTATTTGCCCTTTCGAAAAAATTCTTTTCCATCTGGGGTGTGCTGCTCATGCGAAGTATAGGGTTCATACCCATATCCAGTATCTTTGCCTGAAGTATTTCAGCAAGCCTGATAGCTGATAGATCAAACCTTATCAGGACATTCTCATTATGTTTGTATTTTTTTGTCCTGGCCTTTTTAAGCCCCCATAGCAGTATATCCCCGTACTTATTCAGTTTGTCTGTTGATATCATCTTGATATCCTCCTTAGTAGATTAACATCTATTCATGTGTAGACAGCTAATATTAGTGTTGCACAATAGCATAAATTTTTATTTACCTGAATCATTTTAAATTTTAAAATGTGCATTTAAATTAATAAAAGGATATTATTACAAAATCAAAATAACAGGGTGGAAATAATCTGAAAATCTACATTAACCTGATCGGATAGAGAGTACCATGAAGAAAAAAACCAATCGATTCCTTTGCATTCACGGCCATTTTTATCAGCCACCAAGAGAAAACCCATGGACAGGAACCATCCATATACAAAAATCTGCTTATCCATATCATGACTGGAACAAAAGGATAACCCGCGAATGTTATGGCCCTAATACCAGAAGCAGACTTCATGGTGAGAATGGATTCATTAAAAAACTGGTTAATAATTATGAACAGATAAGCTTCAATTTCGGCCCCACCCTTTTATCATGGCTGGAAAAAGAAAATCCCTGGATATATTCACAGATTATTGAGGCGGATAAAAAAAGCTGCGATACATTCAGCGGTCATGGAAATGCAATAGCACAGATTTATAACCATATAATCATGCCGCTCGCATCTGAAAAAGATAAGATAACCCAGGTAAAATGGGGGCTTGCTGACTTCTACCACAGGTTTAACAGAGAGGCAGAGGGTATGTGGCTTGCTGAAACAGCTGTAAACAGAGATACCCTGAGGGTAATGGCCCGTGAAGGTATCAGGTTTACCATACTTTCCCCTTTTCAGGCCCATATGATAAGAAACATTAACCCTGGTAAATCAGAATGGCAGGATGTTTCAGGCGGAAGAGTGGATTACACTCGGCCATACAGGTGCTTTCTGTCAGATGACAGGTCTCTTTATATTGATATTTTCTTTTATAATGGCTCTCTATCAAAGGCAATTGCATATGAAAAACTGCTTGGATCAGGTGAAATTTTTCTAAAAAAAATCATAGAGGCATATCCGCCAGAAACAAGTGCCCCTGCCCTTGTCAGCATGGCAACAGATGGGGAGAGCTATGGTCACCATTTCAAGTTCGGTGAAATGGCACTCACCTGGGTGCTTGATACAGTAAAACAAAAAGATGATATTGCACTCACAAATTATGGTGAATTTCTTGAAAAGTGCCCCCCTGAAAAAGAGGTGATGATCATTGAAAACAGCGCCTGGAGCTGTGCACATGGGGTTGAGAGATGGCGTTCAAACTGCGGGTGCAGTGTGAGTCAGCACCCTGGATGGACACAGTCATGGAGAAGACCCTTAAGGGATGGGCTTGACTGGCTTAACATGCGCCTATCAACGATTTTCGAAAATAAGACAAAAGGGCTTTTAAAAGATAGCCAGAACACCCGTAATGATTATATATCAGTTTTACTGACGTCTGATGAAAAAGAAAAAAACAGATTTATCCTCAGGCACTCAGTAAAATCCCTTACTAAAGAGGAAAAGAATCTGGTATTCAGGCTCCTTGAATCTCAAAAGTTCTCTCTATACATGTTTACAAGCTGTGGCTGGTTCTTTGATGATATCTCCGGGATAGAGGCAATTCAGGTGCTCATGTACGCAAAAAAGGCCATTGAATTATGCGAACCATTCTCAAATGAAGAACTTGAAAAGGGGCTTATGGATTATCTTAAAAAGGCAATATCAAACGACCAAAGATATGGTAACGGCCTTGAGGTATACAATAAAAAGGTTCTTCCCCTGAAATACAATATTATCTCTCTCTGTGCCAATTATTCACTGCTATACGTCACGGATCCCGATCACAGGCTGGAATGGCTAAAAAATATTGTTAATCCTGCAAATGTAAAAACGGGCATGGCAGGTGAAAACAGGATTTTTTATTCGGAAACAGATGCCCCTGAGGCATTGGGCCCAGGCCTTAAAATATGCAGTATCTCTATTAAAACCGCTGAAAATGAACTCAAATGCATTTCAGGAAAGATGAGTCAGGATAATCATAAACCTATAACGGAAATTATTGATAGGGTCCTGAATGGGGAAAAGCAGGTACTTGACCTTGAAATATTTACCAAATACCTTTCTGATTTTGAGATCCTTACCTTTGATGACATGATGCCTGATGTAAAATCAGAGATTACAGATATCCTTTCAGGAGCATTAGAGCATAAATTTTTCGGAACAATATATACTCAACCATATGAAATGTATAACTACATCAGATACCTTTCATCACAGGATAAAAATATACCGGATTACTTGGTTAATGCAATTCAATCCATAACTAACGATCTTTTTTTAAAACAATTCAAGTCCTCAGGCAATGCACCGATTGATTATAATGAAGTTACATATTTTTTAAGCCTGTTTGAAAGAGAGCCTGATGAGGAGGCAGCAGACCCTGTTGACAGTACAGTGTTTAACCCTGTCGATCTCTTGAAGCAGCAACGAATAAGCAAATCGATTGAATGTTTTCTTACAGGGCAAATATCATCAATCGGTTATGAAAACATAAAACTTTGCTTAATTAATATTATAAAGACAGTTGAATTTATTCAGAGATATAATATACATCCTGATTTATGGCAATTTCAGAATCTGTTTTATGACCTGGGGAGTGATATGGATTTTATGAAAAGAATGGATAAGGACACTTTATCATTATTCCGGCAGATTGAGAGGATGCTGGGGTTTGCAGGGGGTAATTAATATGCTTAACCTGGTAATGGCACTTCATTGTCACCAACCTGTTGGAAATTTTGATCATGTATTCAGTATGGCTATGGATAAATGCTACCGGCCTCTTCTGGATATCCTGTACAGCCATCCTGGCATAAAAACAGGCATCCATTTTTCAGGGCCTTTACTTGAATGGATAGACAGAAACCGTAACGAATATATCTGTCTTATAAGCGAAATGGTTAAAAGAAAGCAGGTTGAGATGCTGTCAGGCGGTTTTTTTGAACCACTGCTAGCTGAAATCCCAGCCCGTGATGCAATTGGCCAGGTCAATCTGATGAATGCATATCTATCTGAAAGATTTGGGAAACAGCCAAAGGGCTTCTGGCTCACTGAGAGGGTGTGGGATTCGACCCTTCCCCTGGTATTGAAAGACTCGGGGCTATCATACACAATTGTTGATGATACCCATATGTACTATTCCGGTTTAAAACCCGAACAGACCTATGGCAGCTATATTACTGAAAAGGAGGGTCACACCCTTAAGATTCTGGCAACGCCAATGGTGATGCGTTATCTGATCCCTTTCAGGATGGTTGAGGATGTGATCGGGCATCTGCGACATGAAGAAAGCCTGGGCAGAAATATTGCAGTCTATGGAGATGATGGTGAAAAATTCGGACTATGGCCCGGCACCCATGAATGGGTAATAAAAAAGGGATGGCTTGAAAAATTCTTCAGCGCAATAGAAAACAATGGTGAATGGCTTAAAACAATGCTCCCCAGTGATTACATTGCCACATACCCGCCGCTTGGCAGGATTTACCTCCCTCAGGCATCATATGAGGAGATGACTGAATGGGCGCTGCCGCCAGACCAGTCCTATGCACTTGAAAACATCATAAAACGTCTCAAGAATGAAAACCTTTGGGACAATTACAGGCCTTTTGTCCGTGGAGGCATATGGGATAATTTTCTTGTAAAATATTATGAAACTAATCGTATGCATAAGAAAATGCTTTTCCTAAGTGAAAAGGCATCGGAAAATAAAGCTGCACAGATATATATCTGGCGTGCCCAGTGTAATTGCGCTTACTGGCATGGGGTTTTTGGAGGTCTATATCTCGGTCATTTAAGACGGGCAATACAGGAAAATCTTATCAGGGCCCAGGAGATGCTCTGTAAAGACAGGCCAAACGAGCCTGGGTATCTGTTTATTGATATCGATAAAGATGGTCATAATGAGATAATTGTTGAGAACAGTAAAATAGGCATTGGCATATCCCCTGCTTTCGGAGGCGGTATCTTTGATATCTCCTTTTTCAGAAAGGCTTATAACCTTACCGACACCCTGACCAGAAGGAAAGAGGCATACCATAACAGTATCAGTGTACATAATGAGGCTACTTCCTCTGGTGATGGCATTGCATCAATACATGATATCCAGGATAAAGTATTAGAAAATATAGAGTCACTACTCATCTATGACCATTATCCAAGGATATCTCTGCTTGATCATTATTTTTCAAATGAGACCTCTCTGGAAAATTATTCAAGGGCACAGTATCATCCTGATGAAGACCTTTCTTGTAAAATATATAACCTTAAAAACATGATTTCAAAAGAAGATAATATTAAGGTAGAACTTGAGCTATTAACAGTAACACCTTGTTTATCAAAAGCTATTAATATATCACTAGGTTCTAAAATGGTTTTCACCTATTCTTTTCACAATAATGGGATGGACTATATCTCAAGAATATTTGGGTGTGAGTTTAATATCAATCTTTATTCTGACCAGGACCCTGCAAAGTACTATCTTCTGCCTGAAACAGGTAAAAAACGAGAGATACATGAGACCGGTGAAGAAAACAATATCAGGGAATTCACCCTCATTAATAATACGGATGGGCTCATAGTTAAGTATGATTTCTCTCTTCCTGTAACAGTGTGGTTTTATCCTATCATGACCGTATCAAAATCAGAAGAGGGATTTGAGCACACCTATCAGGGCTCAAGCCTGCTCTTTAGATTACCTCTTGAGTTGCCACCAGGAGGGAAAAAGGGTATTGAGATAATTATGAGCATTGAAGATTCTCACAATATCTAACCATTCAGTGACACAGTTTTATTCCCTGTGAATATTGCAATAGCTCTTTTTTTTGGGGCTTTTTCCAGTAATGACCTCCGGCATAGCCGGAGGTTTACCTTAATGAAATTATTTCTATTTTTCATCAGAAATATCTGGAATCATGTACAGTCTCATGATAGATATAATTTTAAGCTGTAAAATAATTAAGTTTTATATATTTTCAGGCACTTTAAATCATTTGCCTTGGAGGATATATGAAGATCACAGTAATAGGTGCCGCCGGGAGTGTCGGAGCCCCGGCAGTCTTTTATCTTGCTGCAAACAGTCTGGCCAATGAGTTCGTAATGATCGGCGGGACAAGACAAAATCTCCTCCAGCAGCATGCCCTAGATATCAGCACAGCGGTCTCCTCAAGGGATATAATCATCCGGACAGGTGATTACAGCGATATGTCGGGCAGCGACATAGTTATCAATGCTGCCGGTGTCCCGCAGGGTTTAATTTCTGACCGGATGGAGATGCTCCCTAAAAACATTGATTTAATCAAACAGATCTCAAAAAAAATAAAACAGTACTGCCCGGACGCTATTGTAATTACAGCTACCAATCCTGTAGACCCCTTAAACTATGCTACCTGGCTCTCAGGCGGGTTTGATCGAAAAAAAATCATCGGCTACTCCATTAATGACTCCTTCCGCTTCAGGGAGATGCTTGCAAAGGCATACAATGTCAGGGTTAGTCAGGTGGATGGGCTTGTTATTGGGGAGCATGGATCAACACAGGTTTATCTCTTCAGCACCGCCAAAATCGATGGGAAAGAGATAAATGTAAGTGAAGAGATCAAGACAAAGATCCGTTCAGAAATACCTAATATATTAAAGAGGCTTGAAGAGCTCCAGTCAGGAAGGACAGCGGGCTGGACATGCGCCATTGGTCTTGAAAAGATTGTAAGGGCTATCGTTGAGGACACCAAAGAGATTTTTCCATGCTCTGTCATGCTTGATGGTGAGTACGGTGTGAATGGGATCAGCATGTCTGTCCCTGTAAGGCTTGCTAAAACAGGGGTACTGGAGATAAAGGAATACAAGCTCGCCCCTGACGAGGTTGAAGGGGTAAAAAAGACCGTTTCAACACTTAAAACCGCAGCAAGGATTGTGGATGAAAAACTTTAATATTCGCATACAATTAATTTAGAAAACTGGCTTTTTTCATATTGGAGAGATATTTATGGGCTACAGCTTTCAAAAATTGTTTGAGCCGGGCATGATCGGGCCTATGAAGGTTAAAAACCGTATTATAAAAACAGCCAATGGCACCTCCTTTGTTGACACTGACCAGAATGTCGGCGAGCGTATGATCACCTATTATGAGAGGCTTGCTAAAGGAGGCGTTGGGCTGCTGGTTGTCGAGTCCTGCGGCACAGAGTATCCACTCGGCATCCAGCATGTACATTATGATGCGGAAGGGAACTATGAAGGGGTGCAGCTTCATATGGATGATGACCGTCTGATACCCGGTTTTAAGCGACTGACCGATGCAATACATAAACATGACTGCAAGGCCTCTATCCAATTCCAGCATGCAGGTCCATGGAACCCTACCGGGCTTTTACCCAGAGACCCCAAGATTAGGGACATAAAATGCGCATCTGCCATGACCGAGGAGGAGCTGCCCGGGCCTGACTTTCTGCCAAGCAGGGAGATGACAAGGGATGAACTGGAGGAGCAGATTAACCTCTGGGCAGGGGCTGCTGAGCGAGCATACAGGGCAGGATTTGATGCCTGTGAATTCAACCATGGCACTGCGCATCAGGGAAATACCTTCCTCTCAAGGATATGGAATAAACGCACTGATGAGTATGGTCCTCAGAGTTATGAAAACCGCACACGCTTTCTGAGGCGCTGTATTGAAGAGGCGCGCAGACGCACAGGGCCTGGATTTGCTATCCATGTTATAATGAACGCTGTGGAGTACAACCATCCGAGGGCAACTACCCTTGAAGAGGGTGTGGAGCTAGCAAAATGTGTGGCAGAAGTGGCTGACGGCCTTAACCTGCGCGGTGAACGTTATGGGCACCGTGGAGGACTTATACAGCCTGACCGCATATTATACCCTGCCCCTCCTGATGACCTGCCAAAAGATTATGACTGGAGCAGGAATGGCCGCGGCGCCTCTGTTCCTCTTGTTGAGGCGGTAAAGAGAGCAGGTGTAAAGATCCCTGTTTGGACTGCCTGCCGCCTTGATCCGATGCTTGGTGAAGAGTATCTGCAAAAGGGGAGTCTTGATTTCGTTGGCATGACAAGGCGTCTTCTAGCTGACCCGGATCTACCCAATAAGGCAAAGGAGGGTCGGATTAATGATATCCGCTGGTGTAACGGCTGTCTTTACTGCTTTGACTGCCGTAACCGTAACCAGTTGCTTGCATGCAGGACAAATCCGTACTTGGGCAGAGAACATCTCCCTGAATTTCAGATAAGGCCTGCTAAAAAGAAAAAAAAGGTGCTTGTTATTGGCGGTGGCCCATCAGGAATGGAGGCAGCCAGGGTTACTGCGCAGCGCGGTCATGATGTAACCCTTTATGAAAAAAACAGTTACCTTGGCGGATTGATCCCCCTTGCAGCGATTGTAAAGGAGCTTGAGACCGAGGACATGACCATGTTTGTGAGATATCTTGCCACACAGGTTAAAAAGGAGGGTGTAAAGGTAAGATTAAAGACTGAAGTAACATCCCGGATTATCCAGCTTGAACGGCCTGATGTGCTCATAATTGCAGCAGGCGCAGCCCATGGCAAGATCAATGTCCCGGGGGCTGATAACCCAAAAGTCATCAACACTGAAAAACTTCATGGCATGCTCAGGTTTATGCTGAAATTTTTCACATCAGCCCAGCTTGAAAAACTGTCAAAGCTCTGGATGCCAGTTGGAAAGAGTGTTGTAATTATGGGTGGCACACTGCACGGGTGCGAACTTGCGGAATATCTTGTTAAACGCAGACGCAGGGTGACAATGGTACACAACGGCCCTGAAAAAGAGCTTGGTGACCGCATGACCATTGATGACATGGTCAGTCTGTGGCCATGGCTTAAGCAGAACAATGTATCCATATGGTCTGATGTTGAATACAGGAGCATCTCCGATAAAGGGCTAACGATAAGCCTGAAAGATAAACGCAGATATAACCTCAGGGGGAAAAATATAATCAGCACCCAGGACTGGGAGCCAAACAATAATATTGCAGAAAGGTTTAAAGAGCTTGCGCCTGAAATCTATCTAATAGGAAGCTGCAGGGAGCCGGGTCTGATAGTAGATGCTATGAAAGACGGGGCAAAAGTCGGATGTGAGATATAAACACATATGGAGGTCACATATGTTTCAATTGCTTGAAGGTGTTGTCCCATACAAATCAGAAGATGAAGAGATGTATATTGAACGGGGCTGGTGGCGAGGTTTTACACTTGGTGATTATCTTGATCTGGCTGCGGATATCCATCCTGATAAAGAGGCATTTATTGACAGGGTAAGCAAATATACCTATGGTGAAGCGCGCGAAAAGGCTGACCGGTTAGGGGTTGCCATGATTAACCTTGGCATTCAACCCCTTGATCGTGTCCTTATACAGCTCCCTAACTGGAATGAATTTATTTTTACCTATTTTGCGTGCCAGAAGATTGGCGCAATCCCTGTGCTTTTGATCGACAGGTACCGGCAATTTGATATAGGCAGACTTATAAAACTAACCGGGGCAAAATATTGGATCGTAGCAGCAAAAACCAGTAAATTTGATTATGCACCACTTGTAACGAGCGTGCTTAAAGATCATCCTGAAATTAAAAATGTGATCACTGTACGCGGAAGGATCGGAGGAGCGGTTTATAAATGCATGGAAGATATGATCCATGATAACCCGTTGACAAAAAATAATCGTATATTACTGGCAAACCGCAGACCTGACCCAAGGCAGGTTGCCCACATGGGGCCAACAGGCGGGACAACCGGTGAACCAAAGATAGTGCCCCGAACCCACAACAGCCTTGCCTGTGCTGTTGAATACTGTTCAAGGTCATGGGATCAGCACTGTGAAGATATCAACATGATTGTAGGGCCTGTAGGGCATGATCTTTCATTCTCAAAAGGCCTCCTTGGGAGCATAATCACACAGGGAACACTTGTTTTTCAAAAATCGACAGATAATGCTGATATATGCAGGACAATAGAAAAGGAGAAAGTCACATCCATTATCTGGGTTCCCACTCTCGCACAAAGGTTGCTTCAATATGAAGATATCGGTAAATATGACTTGAGTTCACTCAAAAAGATGCACTCAGGCGGAGGCGCAAGCCATAGTGAGATGATAAAGGAGATCACTGCCCGTTTAAATCTCCGCTATTACAATGGATATGGCGCAACAGAGGGGATGACCTGCATTACACGCGCCACAGACAGTCATGAGACTATTTGCAGTACAGTGGGGAGACCCACATTCCCGTATGACATCTATAAGGTTTTTGATTCAAAAGGCGCAGAGTTGCCATACAATATGCCCGGTGAGTTGATGGTAAAGGGTCCGTCTGTTTTTTCAGGGTATTATAACAATCCTGAAGAAAACGCCAAGATCTTTGATGAAAACGGTTTTTTTAAAACAGGCGATCTCGCCACAATAAATGAAAAGGGATACATTACCCTTTGCGGAAGGATCAAGGAGATGATCAACAGGGGTGGCGAGAGTATAAGCGCCACTGATATAGAAAAACTGATCATTCTTCATCCTGATGTTGCCCTTGTGGGGGTCATCCCCATACCTGACAAGCTTATGGGTGAGAGGGTCTGCGCCTGCATAGAAACAAAAAATGGCGCCTCCCTGACATTTGAAGGGATCATCGATTTTTTAAAATCACAGAACGCCTCTGTGCTTCAGTTTCCTGAACGGATCATTTTTATCAAAAATATGCCCATGACAAATGCAGGGAAACTGGATAAAAAGGCATTGCGTACAGACATAGAGAAAAGGTTATCAGACGAAGTACCGAAACCATAGAAAGGAGTAATACTTTAATGCCAGCTAAAGAGATAAGATTTCATGGCCGTGGCGGTCAGGGGGCAGTACTGGCAGCCAGGATGCTTGCCTCTGCCTGTGCCTATGAGGGGAAATATGTGGCAAGTTTCCCCATGTACGGGTTTGAACGAAGGGGCATGCCTGTAGTTGCCTTTACCCGTTTTGATACAGAGCCTATCCGGGAGAAGACACAGATCTATACACCTGACTGTCTGATGGTTATTGACCCTACCCTACTTGAAATAGGAAACCTGTATGAAGGCTTGAAACCTGGGGGAGTATTGATACTTAACACTCCTAAACCATTTAAGGCGAGACCTTCTCTAAACTTGGGCAAGGCAGGGGTTGTTAATGCTACACAGGTTGCCCTGTGCGAGATAGGCAGGGATATCCCTAATACCTGCCTGATCGGGGCGCTTGCAGCCGTAACAGGATGGGTCACGCTGGAATCCATTATCAAAGGGTTTGGTGATTATCTTGAAGGCGATATGCTTGAGAGAAATATACGGAATGCCCAAAGGGGATACAATGAAGTGGAGGTTATTTCATGGGATTAAAAAAAGAGGAAAAATATTTGTATAAATATGAGGCATGCTGGTCTGACGGCAATAACCCTCTTCTGTGTCTTAACACAGGTGACTGGAGGACCTCCCGTCCTGTAATTAACAATGAGATATGCAATGGTTGCGGCATATGCATGACCTTTTGCCCCCCGCAATGCATTACCCAAAAGGATGATGAGTTTGTTATTAACCTGAGTTTCTGCAAGGGTTGCGGCATATGCGTAAAGGAATGTCCCAGAAAAGCAATCAATATGCAACCGGAAGGAGATTATGCTGATGAATGCAAGGTCTAAAAATATAAAGGTTATTACCGGTAATACTGCGGCTGCATATGCAGTGCTCCTTTGTCGTCCTGATGTGGTGTCTGCCTATCCTATTACTCCACAGAGTGAGCTCGTGGAGCAACTGGCCAAATTTCATGCGGATGGCACACTTGACTGTGAATATGTTGCGGTTGAAGGTGAAAACTCTGCTCAGAATGTGGCATGCGCTGCTGTAATTGCCGGAGGAAGGGCATTTACAGCCACCTCTTCATACGGCCTTGTTTATATGTATGATACCCTGCTCCAGACATCCGGTTACAGGGCTCCACTGGTTATGGTGAATGTAAACCGAGAGCCTCCTGGAATTCATGCTGTTTATTCAGGTCAGCAGGATATGATATGCACAAGGGATTCAGGCTGGATTCAGATTGTGGTTGAAAATTGTCAGGAGATCCTTGACACCATCATAATGTCCTACCGGCTGGCTGAAGATCATGATATCCAGCTCCCTGTTATGGTTAACTACGATGGTTATTATTTATCCTTTCTGGCTGAGAGCGTGGATATCCCTGAACAGGAGGATGTTGACCGCTTTCTTGCCCCTTTGAAAGAGCAGCCACCCAGGATGAAATTAGTGGCAGGAGAAGGCACCGGTTGCGGAAGCCACGGTATTGGTATGGGGTTTGTGGAATACCGCAAGAAACACATGGCTGCAATGGAACGCTCCAAAGAGCTTTGGGACAAGGTCGATGAAGATTTCAAAAAGGCATTCGGACGCGGCTACTATGGACAGATCGAGTCATACCAATGTGATGATGCTGATATAGTTCTCGTAACTACAGGAAGCGCTGTCGGTACGGCAAGGACAGTAATTGATGCCAAACGTGAACAGGGTATTAAGGTCGGACTGGTCAAGGTGCGCTTTTTCAGGCCATTCCCTGTTGAAAAATTAAGCCAGGTATTAAAGGGTAAAAAGGCGGTTGGTGTTCTTGACCGCAGCATCTGTTTTGGCTGGAATTGCGGACCTCTGTTCCAGGAGGTGTGTGCGCTTACACGGCATATCGGCATTATGCCCATGCTAAGCTTTATTGATGGCCTTGCCAACATGGATATCACAAAGGAGCATATCGCTGGCATGATTGATGAGATGTACAGGGCATCCCAGGGTAAACCTTACCAGGAACTTACCTGGTTACCATAGGTCAGGAGAAATGTATAATGGCTGAGAAATTAAACAAATTACCAAAGGTAACAGAGTACTATTGTGATGAAGATCAGTTTTCACCGGGGAATGCATGCTGCCCCGGCTGTATAATGGAGCTGAATCTCCGCCTGGTTTCAAAGATCATGGGCAAAGATACTATCCTCTTAGGCACACCCGGATGCAGTGCACCAACAATACATGGCCAGAATGACAGGGCATGGCACAAGCACTCCTATTATGCCTGTGTTATGACAGGTGTGGCCTCAAGCGCAACGGGGATCGCTCGTTATTATAAAAAGGCTGGGATTGACGCCACCATCGTCTGCCATACAGGGGACGGCTGCGCCCAGGATATTGGCATACAGACCATAAGCGGTGCAGCGGAGCGCAATGAAAATGTTATCTATATCTGCTATGATAATGAAGGATATATGAACACAGGTGTTCAGAGAAGCAGCGCTACCCCCTATGGCGCTGCCACAAGCACCACACCGGTTGGGGCCAAAAGCATAGGAAAGACAACCAACTCAAAAAATATGCCCATGATCATGGCCATGCATGATATCCCCTATGTTGCAACAGCAACCTTAAGCCATCTGGAGGATTACGCAAAGAAACTCACAAAGGCAAAGGAGATGGTAAAACAGGGGTTTGTATACCTGCATGTATTCTGCCCCTGTACAGTAGGCTGGAAGGTTCAGCCTGACTCATCCATTGCAGTCTGCCGCTCAGCCGTTCAAACCAACTATTTTCCGCTCTGGGAAGTTGAGAATGGAGCATACAGAATCACTCAACCTGTAGCTAAACCAAAACCGATAAATGAGATGCTGAAGCTTATAGGCAAGTTTAAGCACCTTGGCGATACTGAAATAAAAATTCTTCAGGAACAGTCAGATAAACGTTTCAGAATCTTGAAGGCCCTTTGCGGCATAAGCGCATAAGGGTAAAAAATATATAGTTATTTCTTATCAAAAGAGATCAGTGAGGAGTACAGAAGATTTTTTTCATGGTGATTCTACTACCAGCCACACCACAGATTTTCATATAGATCCATATGAAAGGGCCATTGCATTCGCAATGGCCCTTATCTGGCTAATTACCTGAAGGTCTTTGAGCTACCTCTTTATTTTTTCTATACGAGGTCTTGCCTTTCTAACCTCTCCTTCTTCATCCTGCTGGGATGACGCCCGTTTTTGAATAAATTCATCCCTGTGCCTGTCATCTATCTTTAATGATGGCCTGCTTAAATTTTCTGAATTATTACGGAGTTCTCCAGGTTTTAAATTCTCTGTAGTATTCTTCTGAACAGGCGTATTATATGAAGAGCCCTTATTTTCTTTCTGACGTACAGGCCTCGGGTATGATGTCCTCTCCTCTTTCTGAAGGTTCTCATCAGGGATATTTCTAATGGCAGGCCTCTTTGTTTCACCTCTTTCAAATGGTTGCTGGTCCATATTCCCCTGCTCTAATGGTTTCTGCATTATCCTGCCGTTATATGACCCTGAATCACTCTCCTTTTTTTCAAAAGGCACATCAGATTTTTTATCTTCAAATGGTGGTAAATCACGCCTCTTATTATTGTCAGGGAGCTGCATTCTTATGCGTTCCCGTGAATAATTGGTGCCATTATCCATTAAATAACGGTTATTTATCTCTTTATTATCCTGTGATTCCCGCCTGTTTCTCTCCATGCTGTATTTCTGAACATCATCAGCCCGTCTCAAGATCTGCCTGTGTTCTTCAGGTTTATCCTTCCGGTACCTGAAATAGCTGTTCTTGTTTTCAATTACCCTTTGCATCGGAGCAGCCACCTCGAAATTTCTTTTCCGCGTTTCAGGCATACCTTTTATTCTACGCTCCATCTCATGGTACGTCCTTGGAGGACGCAGATCTTTATCTGCCCTGCGGCGTTCATATTCGCGTATTTCATGCTGCCACCAGTCATGATTATGCCTTCTATGATTCCAGCGGTTATGCAGATATATAGGGTCATACCATGTACGCCTGCTAACGCATTCAAACCAGGGGAAAATTCCTATACCTATATAGAAGTCGTCATAATAATCACCAAAATAATAATGTCTGTAACCCGGTCTGGTAAAAAGACCAAACTCAAAGTTACCCAGATCAAGCACAATGCTTAAGGAATAGGATAATCTGTGACCACCATATATGTTACCGCGAAAATGGACTGGAGCAAAGAGTACACCGCGGCGGACAAGCGGATAGTCCCAGTGCCCTCTCACAAAAATATAACCTCGAGGGGTCCATACATAATGTGAAGGTATCCATACCCAGTCTTCCCTTGCCTGAAGCCAGTAGCCTGACCTCAGCGTATAGCGACCATTAGACCAGTACCAGCATGCCGGTACCCAAATCATGTCAGGTCTATCTGCATCCTCAGGTTCAATATAGGTAATCGCTGGCGGCGGAGGCAGATATTCTATCTCCCTTTCGCTATTGGATGCCCAGAACCCGGGTACCCATCTGTACCCCCCCTCTGTCTTTGCCCAGTAACCCGGAACCCAGTATTTACCAGGAGGCACTGCTCTCCAGCATCCGCTCACCCAGATATGCTCGTTTCTTTCTGAATCCCAGGCCCAGTAACCTGGTATCCATGTAAACTGATCACCCACAGGCCTTTCAGCCGGGGGTATCTCATTAATGTCCGCAGGCGGTGCTTTGGGCACTGTAAAATTGCTGTTTTCTTCAATCGTTACAGGTTGCGCAAACCCCTCGTTTAGAGGTCCTCGTGTCTGAACCTCCGGGGTTTCCTCAGATGGAACAGGGGGTGGTTGATTTGTCTGACCATATATATTTCCGGTCATAACCAGTAATGATAAAACTAGCATAATCAAGCTCTTCAAGATGTTTCTCCTTTTCTGAAGTGGTTTTAAATCATTAAATATAAACGCACTGCAATAAAACCTGGCAATAATGGTTCATTAGACACCTGATAATATTTTTTGATCGATTTGCATTTTATTTTTATTTACTCCTATGAATTTATATATTTATACTGTATAACGCATCAAAATAAAAAGGAGATAAAAATGAAAAGGGTGAAATACATTTTACTATTATCCATTATGATGTTGATTGCTCTCTCCCAGCTTTCCCTTGCAGGAGAAGATGAAGATTATGCAAACGCCATAAAAATATTCAGGGAATCAAATATATCAAAAAATTTTTTTGATGATTGTTATGGTTATGCGATCTTTCCATCAATTGGAAAGGGAGGATTCATCCTTGGCGGATCATATGGCAATGGGAAGGTTTTCAGGCAGGGAGAATTTACCGGAAGGGTTACAGTAATAGAGGGTTCAATCGGTTTTCAGGCAGGCGGCAAGAAATTCAGTGAAATCATTTTCTTTGAAGACAAACGGGCCTATGATGAATTTACAAACGGCTCATTTGAATTTGATGCCACTGCACAGGCTGTAGCTATTACAGCAGGCGTGGAGGCACATGCCGGCACATACGGGGGAAGCAGTGCAGGAGCCAGTAAAAACCCGGAAACCCTGGTGCAGGCTGAAACCACTTATTTTAAAGGCATGGCTATCTTTGTTCACAGTAAAGGCGGACTAATGATCGAGGTATCGGTTGGTGGTCAGAAATTCAAATTCAAACCATTAATTAAACCTTGATAATAGAGAATTTTTACAATTTATTTACAATATTTTGAGCTGAAAATTATTGACATTTAAATGCTGATTCTGTAGATATCAAACCAATGTTTTAGCTTAGAATTAATTCCATTTAAAAAGAAAGGCCGGGAGAATAACCCTCCTCCCGGCCGCTTTTTTATTTACTACCCTAATAGAGTTCATGGTTAATAAAATCATCTATCTTAAGAAACATCTCCCTATTACCATGCCCGTTTCATCAGTAACAAGAGAGGAGAGTAAGAACCGGTATGGCTGAATATAATTGTAACTTTAAACGTTAAGAAAGAGGATTTTTTAATCTTGTCATATAACAGGGCGCCTGATATATTTTTTTCTCAGAAGAAAACCATAGAATAAATAGAAAAAGGAATAATTGTATTAATAGACTAAAATCAAAAGGTGACAGGAAAAAACAGAATCCTGCATTTTCTTAATTCATTAATAATATTTATATATTACAGATATGATTGTCCTCCAATCCAAAAATAAGTCTGAAATTATAAGGGCTGATATTATTATTGCAGGTGCGGGATTGAGCGGCCTTGCTGCTGCACTGACAGCAATTGAACATGGCTTAACAGTGACTGTACTTGAAAAGATGAAATTTATCGGGGGCGCAGGTCTGTTTCCGGAGGGTTCACTCGGTACAGGTTCCGGTTACCAGAAAAAAAAAGGCATAGAAACAACAGTAGATGATCTCTTTTCAAGGGTCATGGAGTTTCATCACTGGCGCTGCAATGCACAGGTTATAAGAGAGCTGTTAAATGAATCCGGGCGAACCATAGACTGGTTAATGGAGAACGGCGTCAGGATTGAGGGGATAAAGACACTGTTTCCTCCTGAAAAAAGTCTCAATGTGTGGCATATCTTCAAGGGAGGGGGCGCAAGGGTAGTTAAAATATTGTCCGATAAAATAAAAAAAATTGGTGGTACTATACTTACAGAAACACCGGCAAAGGAATTATTCCTTGATGATTTCGGAGAAATCAAAGGCATAATTGCAGAAACAAAAGAGGGTAAAAGGATAGAGATTAAAGCAAATGCGGTAATCCTTTCTACCGGAGGTTTTGCAAGCAACAGGCAGATGCTTAAGAAATATGTGCCCGATGTTAATTTGCCAGGCATGGCAAGGCTCATGTACCGCGGCCCTGAGATAGATGGCCGCATGGGTGATGGCATTAACATGGCCTTAAGGGTGAATGCCCAGGTTTCAGGCATGGGGACTATTGCAGGCAACAGCCCATATCTGGATTATGAACCGGCTATAATGCAGTTCAGGGGGCCTGATTATCTGAAACAGACCCGATGCGCCCTGATACAGCCATTCCTGTGGGTCAATAAAGATGGGGAGAGGTTTTACAATGAATCATTGGGCTCTATCTTCAGTGATGTATATAATGCAATGACCTCAAACGGTGGCATCATGTGGTCTGTCTTTGATGAAAAGATGAAGCAATCAATGATAGAAAATGGCCCCCTTATACCCTTTAATGCCATCATAGTCCCTGGCAATAAAATGGATGCCCTTGATGAAGGCATACAAAAGGGTATTGAGGCAGGTTTTGCATACAGGGCAGATAGTATTTACGAGCTTGCAAAAAAGATCCATATAAGGCCTGAAAAACTTAAGGCAACCATTGATAGGATTAATTCATATTCAGACTTGAAATCAGACCCTGAGTTTAATAGAAAACCTGAGCACCTTATGAAATTTGACACAGCTTGCGGGCCATATTATGCATTGAAAGGCATCAGGGCATTTTTTCTGACCCTTGGTGGTGTAAAGGTAAACAGGGAGATGCAGGCCATTGATACAAATGATGAGCCAATACCTCATCTCTATATTACAGGACAGGACATGGGCGGGCTTTATGACAGCACATATGACCTCCTGGCAGAGGGATCTGCAAGCAGTTTTGCGCTGAGTTCAGGCAGATTGGCGGTCAAGGCGATAATCAGGGATTTAAAATGATTTTATTTTTAAAAGGCAACAAGGCAGGAAATCCGTTCACAAACATTTTCTTTTTATTACTTCTTTTTTTAAGCTCCTGTGCAACCTCACATACGGGAATTAATGAGGCGCTTAAAGGTAATCTAAAAGAGCTCCCCCGTGATACAGTAAAAAAAATTGATTTACTTCAGCATGATCTTATTGTTCTTGATAAAAGCACAGACCCTGGTGAGGCAAGAAGACTTGCAGAAACAAGCGTTGTTTATTCGCTATTTCTAGCGGATGAATACAGGGTTATAAAGCAACCCCATTTGCATAATATTCTGGTGAATTTGGGATTAAAAAAGAGAGGCTTATGCTTTCAGTGGGCAGAAGACCTCATGAAGCAGTTTAAAACCCTTGACCTTAAGACATTTAACCTTTATGAGGCTGTAGCACATAAAGGAAAAAAATTCCGTGAACACAATACTATTGTGGTAACGGCAAAAGGAAAGGATTTTTTTGAAGGGATTGTGCTTGACCCGTGGCGGTATTCCGGTGAACTGTACTGGGCATCTGTAAAGGCGGACAAATACCCCTGGGAAAAATGGTAGGCTGTAATATTAATTTTAACCTTTTTAAGTGAGTATATATGAATCGCATTATTGTTACTATAATCCTTCTCTGCTGCAGCAATATATTTATGACATTTGCCTGGTATGGCCATCTTAAAAACCTTAACCATAAACCATTGCTTGTCGCAGCCCTTGCAAGCTGGGGCATTGCCCTGTTTGAATACCTTTTACAGGTACCTGCAAACAGGATAGGCCATTCAGTGCTTAGCGTCGGACAGCTTAAGATAATCCAGGAGGTAATCACCCTGTTTATATTTGTCCCGTTCTCCATATTCTTTTTAAAAGAAAAGGTGACTATGGATTACCTCTGGGCAGGCGTATGCCTAATGGGCGCAGTCTTTTTTCTTTTCAGAAGCAGGCTGTTTGGGCCGTAAAAGGTTTATACAGATAAATATGCAGTGGTGATAATGTGACACCACTGCATATTAAAGCTGTTTTAAAAATCAGGCAACAACATGGGAAGGGGCTTCCATGCCCTCTGATATCAGGGCATCACCTGATGATGTTTTTACCGTGGAATTCAATCTTTTTAATTCAAACCACTGGGGGGCCAGCATAAATAATACCAGTGAAAAGGTTAAAAAGTCTGCTATAGGAAAGGCCCACCACACACCGTCAAGCCCCATGAACCCTGGCATTATCATAATAGCGGGAAGCAGAAAAAGTATGGATCTTGTTACAGTGGATAAAAATGACTGCACTGCCTTGCCTATTGACTGGAAAACTGTTGCGCCCACATTTATAAGACCTATTAAATACATCACACAGAAAACACGTTTAACCGCATAGGATGAGAGTGCTATAAGTTCCCTGTCGTTAGTAAATATCATCACAACGGATTCTGGTTTGAAAAATACATAGAGGTATACAAGAACACCGATCAATGTGGTTGCAAAGGTCCCTATCTTTATGCTCCTTATTACCCTGTCAAACCGACCTGCACCATAGTTGAAACCGATGATCGGTTGAAGTCCCTGCGCCACAACTATTGAAGGCATTATGGCAAACATCATGACCCTGTTTACGATCCCGTATGCAGACATGGCCATGTCCCCGCCAAAGGAAACTATTGTACGGTTAACGATTATCGCTGAAAAGCTTCCGGCAAGTGTCATTCCCAGGGCAGAAACACCGATTGCAAAGATCTCCTTTATGATTTTCCAGTCCGGTTTAAGGTTAGCCAGCCTGAAACTCAATTCCGGCTTGCCCCAGAAATAATATCCTAAAAAGTAGATCGTGATTAAAATCTGAGATATGACTGTTGCCCAGGCAGCACCTTTTACGCCCCATCCAAGCGGGATTATAAATATGGCATCAAGGACAATATTCAATGCAGCGCTGCTTACCATGCCAATCATCGGTACCCTGGCATTTCCGCCAGCCCTTATCAGGGTGCTTAAGGTCATGCCGAATGTCATAAATAGCATGCCTATTAGTATTACAAAGAGATAGTCAGAGGCATATACAATTGTATTATCTGTGGCCCCTAACAACCTGCATAACAGTGGTACATTAATGAGCCCTGGTATGGTAACAAGAATAGATAATACGGCTGTTATCATTATGGAGTTACCGAGCGCCTTTTCAGCGAGTGTTATTTTACCAGCGCCAAGTGACCTTGATATCAGTGAAGCGCCACCCATGCCTGCCATGTGCCCTATTCCGATAGAAAGTATCTGAACGGGGAACACCAGAGATAGCCCTGCTATAGCAAAAGGGCCTACATACTGACCTATAAAAATGGTATCTACAACATTGTAAAGTGTATGTACCGCCATTGCAAAAAAGGCGGGCATAGTGAATATAAACAGCAAACGGCCAACATGGTCGTTGTCAAGTGAGTTTTTATCAATCTTCTTCATAAATATTAATACCTTAAACCTTTCTAAAAATATCTGTAATATTCGATTATTCTGGCCTTATGCCTTCATCATCTTGGGTAGGATATTCCTGATTTTATCCAGTGATGCAGACAGCTCCATAAGGTCATTTTCACTTAATGATGCGACTGCCTCTTCAAGCGCACCACTTATAATGTTATGCAGCGAATCAAGCCCCTGTCTTCCTGTTTCAGAAAGGGTAATCCTTATTACCCTCCTGTCATTTGGGTCGGGTTCACGGATAACCATCTCCTTTTCAACAAGCTTATCCACAAGCTGGGTCATGTGTGCCTTTGCCAGCACCAGCCGTTTACCGATCTCAAAGACCGGGAGACTTCCTTCATCAGCAAGCAGCTTCAATATCTCGCAGTGAAGAGGGGTCAGGCTGACCTCGATATTTGCCAGTGCTACCTTTGTAAACTTGCTTCTGATAATCCTTGATGAAAAAGTTGGAATGGAAAACAGATCAGCAACAACCTTACTAACCAAATCATTCTGCAAAACAAACTCTCCTTAAAACAAATAATAATTCACATACTGTATAGTATACTTACTATACTATTCGGCTAAATTCAAACCTTTATATGTTAAAAAATTGTAAAATATATCTTTGCTTATCCTTTGACTTGACCAATTAATATCTATAATATAGCTTTCATAATATGTAGTTTATAATCTGTTCTGTAATTATTTTAACTATCTGATCAATAAGGTAATTAAATAATTTGGCTACCCAAATTCATTAAATTAAATATCCTCTGCATATAACAAGATTAGGTATCCCATATGACTTGCGTTAACATAAAACCTGAAATCCTTACATGGGCTCGTAAACGGGCGGGTTTAGAATATGATGACCTAAGAAAACGTTTTCCAAAACTTGATCTATGGGAATTTGGGGAAAGTATGCCAACCCTGAAACAACTTGAAGCCTTTGCTAAAGCGGTTTTTATACCTATCGGGTATTTATTTCTTACAAAACCGCCTGAAGAAAAGATGCCGATACCGGATCAACGAACAATGGGCGGAAAACTACCTACCATGCTTGGGCCGGATTTACTAGATGTAATACATATTTGCCAGCGTCGGCAACACTGGTACCATACCTATGTAAAAGCTATTTCTGAGGAACCACATGAATTTGTTGGCTCTATGAATTTAAGCGATCCTATTGATAAAGCAGCGTTAACAATAAGGCAATATCTTAATTTTAGTTTAGAAATGCAGAGTTCATGTGCAACATGGGCTGAAACATTTCGCAAATTTACTGAAAAAATCGAGGCATCTGGCATACTCGTAATGGTAAGTGGTGTGGTAGGCACAAATAATAGAAGAAAACTCAATCCCCATGAATTCAGAGGATTTGCTCTAGCTGATAAGTATGCTCCTCTAATATTTATTAATGGTTCTGATACAAAAGCGGCCCAGATTTTTACACTTGCCCATGAACTGGCCCATATATGGCTGGGAGAAAGCGCACTCTCTGATACAAGTCTGACATCTCAACCTTCACAAAAAATAGAAATATGGTGTAATAAGGTGGCTGCAGAATTTCTTGTTCCCATCACAGCCTTGAAAGAATATTTAGCCAACAGAGAGCATCCGCTGGATGCAGTTTATGACCTTGCCAGGAAATTTAAAGTAAGTACACTTGTTATCCTTCGCCGTATTCTGGACGCTGGATATATTACGAAAAATATCTTTCAGGATGCTTATGATAGGGAACTCAATATCCTCATCAACCGACCTAAATCCGGTGGAGGAGATTTTTATTTAACACAAGAGGTGAGAGCCAGTCGAAGATTCGTCCAGGCACTTGTTGTAAGCACACTGGAAGGTCAGACTTTATTTCGTGATGCCTTTCAATTGCTTGGTATAAAAAAAAGAAAAACCTTTGAAGAATTTGGTGCACGAATTGGAGTGATACTTTAATGGCTTACCTGCTGGATGCCAATGTATTTATACAAGCAAAGAATCTACATTATGGCATGGATTTCTGCCCAGCTTTTTGGGCTTGGTTAACAAAACAAAATGAAGCAGGACAGGTTTTCAGCATTGAAAAAGTAGCAGATGAACTTGTAGCAGGTGATGATGAACTTGCATCAGGGCTACTCAAAAAGGCAACACATTCTTCTTACCCCCTGATAATAAAGTATTGCAGGCATTGCAGCAAGTAAGTGAATGGGTGATGGATCAACAATATACATCTGCCGCTGTAAGTACATTTTTTCAAATAGCTGATTATTATCTTGTCGCACACGCATTTGGACATTCACATGTAGTTGTAACACATGAAATTCCGAGTGATGGCCTTAGAAAGGTAAAAATCCCTAATGCATGCATCGGGTTGAAGATAAAATGTATGACACCATATGAAATGCTCCGAAAAGAAAAAGCACGTTTTGTTCTGGGATAATTAAAATGTTATCATTTTCAATTTCAGTCGGTTACAATTTGTTACGGGCTGACGGCTTTCTATTATTTAATCCATTCACATGATTGCGGAGGTTCCCAAATCTGTGGCTTCTGTCCAGGTGCATACCAGCCCGGCTGAGTCATCCGTATCTCCGATAAAACATTTTTAAAATCATGTAATTGTGCAAGTATAGCGTCTGGGCCTTTTGGATTTTTCATATTTTCACGCCAGGCCTTTTTCTCAACCGTCCCGATAATCAGGTACTGATTCCCTATAGCATCCGGGTCTAATTGCATAAACATATTTGTCAATATATGTTCGACATCATGTTTATGGGCAATAAGCAAATCACAATGCTTACAGTATCGACAGGTATAATTTAGACATATCGAATGCCTCGGCTCAACATAAATAAGCAAAGGACGTTTCAGTTGCCCGGTTCTTTTCCCACAGGAAGGACAAGATGAAAACCGTTGATCAGGATATGGGTTGATAGTAAATGAGTATAAAGGATCCAAATCCCCAATTTTTATTTTCTTTTTTTTTGCCATTTTACTAACCTCTGTCCATCAGAGCTAAATGCTCCATATTACCAGCCTCTCTTTATACCTTTTATGACCTATGAATCTAGTTTTTAACCTGTTAGCTTTAATTCAGCTCAATTGATGTTTTATAGAAGTCAATCCTGTCAATTGTGTAGCCCCAATTGCTTCCCTACGCCATAATCTTATCTTTTAAAGAAGCGTATGAATCAATAATGTCGTACTTAATATCTTTATGGCCCAGCGCCTCAAAATGTTTTCTTGCATAGCTTATTTTTTTCTTTTCTATTTCCTTTAATTGCAGGGATTCCATGCTCCCTTTGGTCTCTGCAATAAAATAGACATACTTGAATTTGTTTGTATCAAACACAATCGCCCAGTCCGGGTTATAATTACCTATGGGTGTGGGAATTTTAAAACCTGATGGGAGCTTGGCGTAAACAAGCACCTCTTCACATTCCAAATCCCCGGCAAACTTCCTCTCCTTGTCTGAATCTGTTTTAAGGTAGTCGTAAATATGCTTTTTTACCTCTAGGATGTTCTCCTTTAATGACCCTTTAAAATTATTTATAGTAAAGATGTTGTCATCATAGGTTTTATCTATCTTTGAGTAGGTAATATTATTGATGAGTGTTGCTGCCTTTTCCGCATTAATAAGGTTTGAAACCCCTTTTATAAAGCTTTCAGGGTTTACCTTAAAATTATAGAAGGTTTTTTCTCTCAACCCCATCAATATGGCTGCTATGGTTTTTCTTGTAAGCCTTGTCTCTTTGGCTATCTCGCCTATCAGATCAAATTTTAAAGCCCCAAGCAGGGAATCTGCCTTTTCAGTTATGTTTTTATGCTTCTGCATGCTCTCACCTGATCTAAGGCTCTCCACGTCTATCCTGTCTTTCTGTTCGCCATCAGATATATTTATTATTACCTTTTTTACTGTTAATTTTTCTTCAATAGCCTCAACACATTTTTTGATAAGTTCATTACTGTCAAAATCCACCTCATATACTGTTTTCACCTTTATCTTTTTCCAGAGTTCCTGAAATTCCTTTTTTGCAAAATTCTCGTTCGGTTTAAGTACTGCATCATTGATATTGTCAGCCTTTTCATTTTCAGCGGCCCTGTAATTAGCAGTGGTATAGATGTTTTGTAGTAGATTTTCTATGGGTGATTGGAAGCCGCTGAACGTTTCAGGCACCTTGAATTTTTTGTTTTCGATATCCTGTATAAGTTCATCTGTTATCAGATAGTCTTTATCAACATAGCCCTTCATTTTAAGATCAAAGATCAAATCCATTGCTGCCTGACTATCAAAAACAAATTTATCACCTTTTTCATTTGTGAGAACCCGGTCAACCAGTACATCAGTTGTAAGTTTAACAGGGCGTTCTGAAAGAGATTCCACAATCTCCCGCTGGAGGTCACGGGCAAAGATGTCGTATGATTCGCTTGCAACAACAGTCAATTTATTCACATTGAAAAAATCATTTTCAAGTACTGATTCATCCATCCTTTCGCCATGTTCATTGACACATATACGTAAACCACGGCCTATCTCCTGTCTTTTACTTATTGAAGACTGGCTGTGTTTTAGTGTACATATCTGGAATACATTGGGGTTATCCCAGCCCTCCCTGAGTGCCGAATGTGAAAAAATAAACCTGGTGGGTTCGCTAAAACTCAATAACCTTTCTTTGTTTTTCATGATCAGGTCATATGCGTTTTCATCGTCGCTGCCGCCTTCAGCACGTTTTTCTTTGGAATCGATGAACCTGCCTGTCTTATCAATAGAAAAATACCCCTGGTGGACCTTTTCAGCAGGATGCCTTAATAGGTATTTATTATATTCTTCATCAAAAAGGGTTAATTGGCCTATAGCATCATTATATTCCTGTTCAAATATCTCTGCATACTGACCCTTAAGCTGATTATTGTTTTTATCATAAAGGCGGTATTTGGCTACCTCATCTATAAAAAACAGAGAAAGCACCTTTATGCCTATAGGGAACATGACCCTTTCCTTTTCAATGTGTGATCTTATTGTCTCACGTATCTGAATACGTCTTACATGCTCTTCGTCGACATCTCCTACAGTCTGGCCCACATGTATTTCAATGCCATTGGTAAAGGTGACGGTATTCTTGAGCCCGTTTATCTCCTTTACTACAAAACCATCTTTATACTCCTGCAATTCGTTTGAATGTACAAACAGATCATCTTTTTCTTCTACCCTTTTAATCTTCTTCGTTATGCCATTTTGTTGTTTAACCTCAAGCTCTATGTAGGCAACCGGGTAATGCTTTGTGCTGATCCTGATGCTATCAAGAAACAGGTAGCTGTTTGTGCCGCTGTTACCAACCACCTCTATGCCCTTTACGTTTATCTTTTTGACCAGCTTATGGTTGTATGCATCTATGGCATCAAGTCTGTAAATTTTATTAAAATCCTTTTTGTGGGTAGCCGAATACCTGAGGGTAAAAAGCTGGTTAAAGTCCCTGTCTGTGAAGATATTTTCCGCCTTTTCACCAAACCGCTGTGGTTCATCAATTATCAATATGGGTCTTGCGCGTTTAATAATATCTATAGGCCTTTCTGATTGTATGGCATCCAGCTTCTGATAGATTTTTCTGGATTCCTTACTTGATGTGGCAAATGCCTGGTAATTCATAATAATAACTTCAATATTGGAGGTATTGGCAAAACTTTTTATGTTTATAAGGTTTGATTTGTTTTGCGTGTTGTAGATAGAAAACCGGATTTTTTTGCCATATATCTCCTGAAAGTGCTCTGCTGTGATTTCCAGGGATTTATGCACGCCTTCACGTATGGCAACAGATGGCACCATTATAATAAACTTGCTCCAGCCATAATGTCTGTTCAGCTCATACATTGTTTTTGTATAAACATAGGTCTTGCCAGTACCAGTCTCCATTTCTATTGTAAAATTTAGCCCATCCAATTGGCTGCTTGGCTTTAACCCCTGTTCCTTTTGTATCTCCTTTACATTTTTAAGGATATCCTCTTCAGTAAGCTCTATCTTTTTATTTGAAAATATCTCATGGGCAATAAACCCTGTTCGCCCAATGGTTTCTTTTCTTGAACCCTTTGACTGGCCTTCAAAACAGCGGACAACTGCCATGGCGGCATCGGCTTGATAGGGTTGTTGTTTGAATTATAATTTCATTTTTAAAATCCTTTTATTTAGCCACTAAATACACGAAAAAACACGAAAGGTTTTTATATTTTATTGGTCTCAAAGAAGGTTAAAACCCCCGCCTTTAGGCGGGTAGATTTATCAATTCCAATTGGTGTATAGTGTCGCCTAAAAAAGGAGGCGGCAATGGAATATAGATATGGGAGTCATACAGTATTTAATATTGAGTATCATTTTGTATGGGTGACGAAGTATCGTTATGAAGTATTGACCGGAGAAGTGGCATTAAGAGTACGTGATCTTGTACGCCAGACGTGTGAGTCGTTTGAGATACAAATCATGAAAGGTGTTGTGAGTAAAGACCATGTACATGTTTTTGTATCAGCCCCTCCGACTATGGCACCTAGTGAAATAATGCGTCGAATAAAAGGGCGGACATCGAGCAAATTGTTTGAGGAGTTTCCGCACCTACGTAAGAGGTTTTGGGGGCGTCATTTTTGGGCGCGAGGCTATTTTTGTGCGACATCAGGGAATGTGACGGATGAGATGATAAAGACATATCTGGAACATCATTTTGAGCCCAAAAAGGACGACGATGATTTTAAGACTGAGTCATGACGGGTCTGTATGCCGACCCGTAACCGGACTTTCAGTCCTTATATTCAACCCACCATCTTTAGATGGTGGTTGTTGAGTAAAAAAGATGGTGAATTGTTGGTCTATCTGGCTCCAAATAAGCGTTACAAAATA